>JBIOZK010000099.1:0-3605 GCA_044870975.1 Pyrinomonadaceae bacterium | reverse complement strand
ATCCAAAGCGGTGTCGCCGCTTCGCTCTGCCACCGCACTTCAAATCAAAGCAGCGGCTTCACGTTCTCGGTGGGACGTCCCAACACCGCGCGATCGCCGCGCTCGACGATCGGGCGCTGCATCAGATCAGGATGCTCCACTATTAACGTGATGATTTCGTCATCGCTCTTATCCGGCTTACTGAGTCCCAGCTCGCGATAGATCGATTCGCTGGTGCGCAGCAGCTCACGCGGCTTGATTCCCATCTTCCTGATGAGCTCGCGCAGCTTTTTCTCACTCAGCGGCTCGAAATAATAATTTACTTTGTCGAAATCGACACCGCTTTCACGGAGAAACTTGTCCATCTCGCGACACTTTGTGCAAGTCGGTTTTTCGTAGACGGTAATTTTGTCAGACATAATCGAAAACCGCAGGCAAGATGCCTGCGCACCGCACGCACGGATGCGTGCGCTCCTAGGGAAAAATTCCTCGCACGCGCGTCGCTTCGGCTACGCGGTCGATCGCCAGAATGTAGGCGCCGGTTCGCAAATCAGTGCCGTAACGATGCGCCGTCTGATGAACTCTTTGAAACGCGTCAGTCATTGTGTGTTCGAGCGTTTCATTGATTCGCTTTTCGCTCCAGAAGAACGAATACTGATCCTGCACCCATTCATAGTAGCTGACTGTGACGCCGCCGGCGTTCGCCAGGATATCCGGAATCAGCATGATGTCCTGATCCTCCAGCGCCCGATCGGCAAACGGCGTAGTTGGTCCGTTAGCCAACTCGGCAATGATCTTCGTCTTCACCTTGCCAACGTTTGCGGCGGTGATACTGTTCTCCAGCGCCGACGGACACAACACGTCGCATTCAATCTCGAGCACTTCATCAGGCGCAATTTCCTTGACTCCGGCAATGCCTTTCAAAGTCCCAGTCGTCTCTTTGTGTTTGAGCACTGCCTGAATGTCCAGGCCATTTTCCGCATAGATACCGCACCTGGAATCGCAGGCGGCGACAACTCGGGCGCCGTCTTCAGCCACCAGGCGGGCGATGATCGACCCCGCGTTACCAAAACCCTGAACTACGACTTTCGCATCGCTAAGACGCGCGCCGCGGACGTCGCACGCCGCGCGCAAAGCGTACAAGGCGCCGCGCGCCGTCGCTTCGTGCCGTCCCTGCGATCCGCCGAGCGATAGCGGCTTGCCCGTGACGACACCCAGTTCGGTATGACCGTGAACCATCGAAATCGTGTCCATGATCCAGGCCATCGTCTGCGAATCGGTATAAACGTCCGGCGCCGGAATATCTCGATCGGGTCCGATGATGGGCGCGATCTCGAAAGCATATCTTCGCGTCAGCCGCTCAAGTTCATTCTTGGACATGCTCTTCGGATCACAAATGACTCCGCCCTTACCGCCGCCATAGGGAATGCCAACGGTCGCGCATTTCCAGGTCATCCACGAAGCCAGAGCTTTGACTTCGTCGAGACTGACGTTCGGATGATACCGAATGCCGCCTTTTGCCGGACCGCGCGCGATGTTGTGCTGGACGCGATAGCCTTCGAAAACTTTCGTTTCGCCGCCATCCATCCGGACGGGAATCGACACGATGAGTTGCCGTTTGGCGCTGCGCAGCACATTGCGCATGGACTCTTCCAGTTCGAGGTAATCGGCGGCGCGATCGAACTGCTGCTTGGCAATCTCAAACGGATTGAGTTCTTCCCTGGGGGCTGCTGCTGACATGATTTCTCCCTCCCTGGAGATGATGGGGTTATCAAGGCGGCGGTATCCTAGTCGAAAGCCCCAAAACACACAATGCGAGATGGGCCTGGCCTACCGGATAGATTCCAGCGTCCGCCCACAAGACTGTCAAAACTAACAGTTTCGAAGCCGCTGGTGTCTCAATACGATCTCAGCGCCGTGCGTGTGTCGTCATAAATCAAATCGGATTCGAAGGATCGGAGGCTAAAGTGAATTCTGCGAAACAATCCGCGACGCGAAGAGTTCGTCAGATTTGTCTTCTGGCAGTTTTGATGATGGTGATCGCGTCAAACGCACTCGCGCAGAGAACTGACGGCCAACGACCAGCATCAACCCAGAACCCCCTGGATAGTTGGAACGATTCCGTCGATTCCCTAGTAGCTAAGGTTTGGCCCAGCGTCGTGCAGATCCTGGTTACCAGCTACGGCCCGCGTGAGGAGGGAGAGCGCGGGAACGCGAACGGGGTCGTGGGACGCCAACGCTCAGTGGGCTCTGGCTTCGTTATCGATCCTGACGGCTACATCATGACGAATGCGCATGTGGTGAACGGCGCCCAGCGCATTCAGGTGGTTATTTCACCGCCCGACGCCAACGGTAGCCTGGCCTCAGCCTTATCAGGCAAGACGAAGACTGTATCGGCTCGAATCGTCGGCGTCACGACTGAACTCGATCTCGCAGTCTTGAAGGTAGAAGCGAAGCTACCGGCGCTGCCGCTGGCCACCTACACAAAAGTTCGGCAAGGCGAGATTGTGTTCGCCTTCGGTAGTCCCGGAGGATTGCGCAATACGATCACGCGCGGGATCATTTCCTCGGTCGCGCGCCAAACCGATCCTGACTCGCCGCTGATTTTCATTCAGACAGATGCCTCGATTAATCCCGGCAACTCTGGCGGGCCATTGGTGAATTCGCATGGTGAAGTCGTCGGCGTGAATACCTTCATTCTCTCGCAATCGGGCGGCAGCGAAGG
The DNA here is from genome assembly GCA_044870975.1 of Pyrinomonadaceae bacterium. Taxonomy (GTDB): domain Bacteria; phylum Acidobacteriota; class Blastocatellia; order Pyrinomonadales; family Pyrinomonadaceae; genus UBA11740. The sequence goes on along the minus strand of JBIOZK010000099.1, from coordinate 901 downwards.
CCTTAACTTTGCGGTGCCCTGCGCCACGGCGCGGACCGTCTTCAAGCAGCTACAGAAGTATGGCCAACTGCGCCGTCAGGAAATCGGTATCAGTCTGCAAACCGTCACGCCCACCATGGCCGCGAGTCTGGGGTTGGCCAGGGACTATGGCGTGATCGTCTCAGACGTGCTGCCGGGCAGTCCGGCGCAGTCGATGGGCGTACAGACCGGCGATATTCTGGTGTCGGTCGACGGTCAACCGGCCGACAACCTGCCGACCGTCAGCTACTACTTTCGGCTGCGTGACTCATCTGAGAGTGTGAAGCTGGTAGTCCTCAGAGGCACCTCGCAACAGACGCTTAACGTTCCTGCTTTAGAAATCAAAAGTGGGTTGGAAGAAGTTTCCGGCACCGCCGATCCGGAAAAAAATCTGGTCCAGCCACTGGGAATTCTCGGCGTCGAAATCGATCGAAAGATTGCCGCCATGGCTAAAGGGCTGCGCGATGCTTACGGCATCATTGTCGCAGCGAGAGCCGCGGGCGCTACCAGCGAAGTTCCGCTCGCCGTCGGCGATGTGATCAGAAATATCAATGGCAAGCAGATGACCAGCCTGGAAATGCTGCGATCAAACTTGCGCACGCTCGCACCCGGCGCTCCCGTCACCCTGCAAATCCAACGCGACGGCCGATTGATGTACGTGACGTTTACGTTGGAGTGATGTGGCACAAACTTCAGTCTGTGATTGTACAATCCTCTGACTCGCCCTTCGCGGTGACACAATCTTTGCCTCACCAAGGCTTTGCTGCAAAAGTCGATTTCTACGTCCGCGAAGCGGACTGAATGCCAATAGCCCAGCGCTTTAGCGCTGGGACAGGGGCAGGTGAATTCGCAGTCCGCTTCGCGGACGGCTGAAAACCATAGG
>JBIOZK010000098.1:0-20679 GCA_044870975.1 Pyrinomonadaceae bacterium | reverse complement strand
GTCGCGATTGCCAGCGACGGCACACTCTATTTCTCATGGGTCAGTAAAGAAGCCGACGGCGGTCATCCACATGTCGCCGTCAGTCACAACAAAGGCGTGACCTGGAGCGATGATACGGATCTGGGTTACTGGCCTGGACTGCACAACGCAGTCTTCATCGAAGCCGTGGCCGGCGATCCAAATCGCGCTGCGGTTGGTTTTGTTGGCAGCACCGAACCCGGTGATCACGAAGCCGATGCCTTCAAAGGATCCTGGTACGTCTACATCGCCACCACCTACGACGGCGGCAAGACCTGGGCGGTGGTGAACGCCACGCCCAACGCGCCGGTGCAACGCGAAGCCGGCATCTGGAATGAAGGCGGCGCCAGCCCTTTGCGCAACCTGCTCGATTTTAACGAGATTACGCTCGACGAAAAGGGCCGCGTACTCTACGCATTCGCCGACGGCTGTATCGGCGATTGTGAAGAAGGCGGTCCCAACTCATTCAGCTCGAAAGCAACGATTGCGCGTCAGTCCGGCGGCAGAGGTTTGCTTGCCGCATTCGATCCAGGTGAGCCCGCGGCGCCGCAGGGCGCCTGTCTCTCCGGCCGTCGCGATGACCTCGCGTCATATCTGCGCTGGAAGACGCCCGACAACGGCGGCGCAAACATTACGGGATACAAAATCTTCCGTAGCACGCCGGCTCCGGGCACTGAAGTGCTCATCGGTCACACCGGTGGCAATAAGACTTCTTACAACGATCGCAGCGCCGATCCATCTGTGGCCACCTACGTCTATCGAATCGTCGCGGTGAATTCGCAGGGCGACGGCGCGGCCAGCAACAGCGTCGCGCTGACAATCGCGCCCCGCGTGGAACCGACCGGCGCGTGCCTGCTGCCAGGCGTTCAGGTGCTGACCGATCCGACCGGCGACGCCAGCGACACGCTCGCCCAGCATGACATCACTTCGGTGTCGCTCTCGGAACCTGATTCACTTTCAGGAAAGATTGTCTTCTCGCTCAAGGTCGCTAATCTTTCAACGATTCCCGCCGGCTGGCGTTGGGCCGTGCGCTTCGGCGCGCCGCATAACCCACCGGACGATCCCGTGGTGGGCCCACAGGAAGATTGGTTTGTCTCAATGGTGACGTCCGACAATGCCACGCCATCATTCACTTATGGTTCGACGGGCGTGTTCCAGGGCGCCAGCCGCGTGTTCACCACCTTGGGCAATTTGGATCCGGCGAGTAATGCCAACGCCGACGGCACGATCACGCTGGTGCTGCCCAAGTCAGCAATTGGAAATCCAACAGCTGGTCAGGCGATCAGCAGCATCTTCGGCAGCGTGCGCTTGTCACCGCCGTCAACCGTTCCCGGCACCGGCGGCACGAACGAAACGATTCCGGACAGCACCGGCACCGGCAGTTATCAGCTCCGTGCCAGCAATCTTTGCCTGCCGAACACGCCGCCACTCGCCCGTCTAGGTTCAAGCGCCGAAAGCGGCAACGTGCCTTTGACGGTTGCTTTCGATGGCAGCGCCTCAGTCGATCCCGACGCCATCGACACGGTTGCGTCTTACACTTTCAACTTTGGAGATGGCAGCGACGACGTGACGCAAAGCTCGCCGTCCGTCAATCACACCTTCACCGCGCAGGGACTATATCCGGTGAAGCTGGTAGTCAGCGATTCGCGTGGCAAGGTCAGTTCAAATACGGCGCAGCTTTTGATCACGGCCCAGTCACCAAGCGCTTCGCCGACGCCCACGCCTTCACCGTCACCGAAACCTTCGCCATCACCGACACCTTCGCCGTCGCCAGGCGTTCAGACGACGGTGCAATTCAGCGCCGGCACTTACCAGGCCAACGAGGGGGTCGTGCAAACCACGATTACCATCATGCGGTCGGGCCCGACCAGCGCCCGAACTGTCGTGAATTACCGGGTTGGTGATACTTCAGCGAATCAGCGCGGCGACTACACCTTTGCCGCGGGCACCGTGACTTTCGAAGCGGGTGAAACCCAGAAAGACGTGGTCCTGCTAATCAGCGAAGACGCTTATCGCGAAGGCATGGAGACCGCCACCATCACTCTTTCGAACGTGCGCGGGGGATCGCTCGGCTCACCAGCAACCGCCACGCTGGCCATCATGGACAACGATTCGTCCGATGGCGCTTTGAATCCGATCGATGACGCGTCGATCCTGGTCGGCGAGCATTATCACGATTTCCTGAATCGTCAGAGCGATGCTAACGGACAGAACTTCTGGACGAATCAGATTACGTCCTGCGGCACCGACACCCAATGCATCGAGGTGAAACGCATCAACGTGTCCGCCGCGTTCTTCCTGTCAATCGAGTTCCAGCAGGGCGGCTATCTGATAGAACGCATTTACAAGGCCGCTTACGGCGATGCGTCCGGCGCTTCGACGCTGAATGGGTTTCATCAATTGCCGGTTCCGATCGTCCGGTTCGATGAATTCCTGACCGACACGCAGCAGATTGCCCGCGACGTGGTGGTGCTGCAGACGGGCTGGGAGCAGAAGTTTGAGCAGAACAAGCGTGATTTCATGGCTGACTTCATCAGCCGCGATCGATTCACGACTGCGTTCCCATCGTCTACGTCGGCGGCAGACTTCGTCGACAGACTAAATGCGAATGCCGGCAATCCGCTGTCACAGTCCGAACGCGATCAATTAGTCAACGAGCTGTCGAACGGATCGAAGACTCGCGGCGACGTGCTGCGCGCCGTAGCTGAAGATCAGGATCTGGCGAAGGCCGAATTCAATCGCGCCTTCGTGCTGATGCAGTACTTCGGCTATCTGCGCCGCAATCCCAACAGCGCGCCCGACAGCGACTACACCGGCTACGATTTCTGGTTGACGAAGCTGAATGGCTTCAACGGCAACTACACCGACTCAGAAATGGTGAAAGCCTTCCTGAGTTCAAACGAGTATCGTGAACGCTTCCAGGGCGGCGCGAGTCGCGGCAACCCGACCGCCACGAGCGAAGCAAGGCTTTTCGGACCGAGTATGAAAGAGGCCGCGCGTTCCGTGTGGTATTCAATTCCAACGACGATGTTGAGAAGTTTATGGTCGGGATGATTGCCCGTGGGGATGACCAATGGCCTGATCTACGCCGAAGGCGTTTGTAAATTCCAGCCCAGGGCAACGCCCTGGGACAAGACCCCTGCTGAACAATTCGAACTCTGAAAGAGTTCGTCGGCGCGACCAACGACCGCGCTTGCGAACTCTTTCAGAGTTTCTCAATTGCGGGCGCCGGCCCACCCAGGGCGGTTGCCCTGGGCTGGAATTCGCAAAAGCCTGCGGCGTTGCTGCGCTTCCGCCCACCGGCTACTCTCTCGCAATCCTTCGGATTGCCCGCACCTCATTTAATGCATCGACGAGCCTCCCGGTGCTAAGCTTCGCGAAGTCGACCATGAAATCCCCCGACGCCAATTCAATCCACTATCGCAACTGCAGTATCTGCGAAGCGATTTGCGGCATCGAGATTACTCCGCGCGCCGACGGCACTCTCGATATTCGCGGCGACAAAGACGATCCCTTTAGCCGCGGATACCTCTGCCCCAAGGCCGTCGCCTTACAAGACATTCACTTCGATGAAGATCGGCTCAAACAGCCCGTGCGACGGACGGCCGGAGGGTGGGAGCGCATCAGTTGGGATGACGCCTTCGACGCAGTCGCGAACAACCTCAAACGCATTCAAACCGATCACGGCCGCAACGCCGTCGCCACTTATCTGGGCAATCCCACCGTCCATAGTTTTGGCGCGATGCTGTTCGCGCCCGGATTCATCCGCAGCCTGCACACTCGCAACCGCTTCTCAGCAACTTCGGTCGATCAACTTGCGCATCACCTGGCCTCCTACTTCATGTTCGGCCATCAACTCTTGCTGCCGGTCCCGGATATTGATCGCACTGATTATCTGTTGATGCTCGGAGCAAATCCGGCCGTGTCAAACGGCAGCATGATGACGGCCCCCGATCTCCCGAAAAGATTGAAGGACATTCGCGCGCGGGGCGGCAAAGTCATCCTCGTCGATCCACGCCGCAACGAAACCGCCGCCTTAGTCGACCGTCATCTGTTTATTCGTCCCGGCACCGACGCGCTCCTCCTGCTGTCGATCCTTAATGTTGTTTTTGCCGAGAAGCTGACCCGGCTTAGATCGTTGGAGCGAACCACTGACGGCCTGGAAACGATCGCGAATATCGTCGCGCCGTTTTCGCCGGAGCAAGTCGCTGACATCACCGGAGTCGATGCCGATCAGATAAGACTGCTGGCGCGCGAATTCGCGACTGCCGAGCGCGCGGTCTGTTATGGCCGAGTCGGCGTGAGCATGCAGGAGTTCGGCGGCCTCTGCCAATGGCTCATTAATGTTCTGAATCTGTTGACCGGCAATCTCGACCGCGAGGGCGGCGCCATGTTCACCTTGCCGGCATTCGATCCCATAACCGCGCCGGAAGCCCTCGCGCCGCGCGGCAGTTTCGGCCGCTGGCATAGTCGCGTGCGCCAACTGCCCGAGTTCGCCGGCGAGCTACCTGTCGCCGCGCTGGCGGAAGAGATTCTGACCGCAGGCGATGGTCAAATTCGCGCGCTGGTCACGCATGGCGGCAATCCCGTGCTTTCCACGCCCAACGGCCGCGAATTGGATCGCGCACTGGCGGGTCTCGATTTCATGGCCGCGATCGATATTTACATCAACGAGACAACTCGCCATGCGCAGATTATTCTGCCGCCGACCGGTCCTCTCGAGCGCGGACACTACGACCTCGCGTTCCATCTCCTGGGCGTCCGCAACGTCGCCAAGTTTTCACCACCGCTGTTTCAAACCAACGGTGAGACGCGACCTGAGTGGGAGATTTTTCTCGAATTGCAAACCCGCATGGAACATACAGGTCTGCGTGGACGGATAAAGCACAAAGCAGCCAGACGGTTCCTGGGCCCGGAGCGAATGCTCGACCTGGGCCTGCGCTTTGGGCCTTACGGCGACAAACTCAACCCGCTTTCGAAGGGATTGAATCTGCGCAGACTGAAAGCGTCGGTTCATGGCATTGATTTCGGTCCCATGCTTCCATGCCTGATCGACCGGCTGAAGACTTCCGACAAACGAATCCACCTCGCGCCTGAAATCTTCATCAAAGACATCGAGCGCCTAAAGGACAGGCTAATGGAGCGCGGGCATCCCTGCCCGCATGAGCGCGAAGCGCGAACCGACTCGCTCGCCACGGCGCAGTCAAATGGCCATCTCCTCCTCATCGGCCGTCGCCAACTGCGCAGCAATAATTCCTGGCTTCACAACAGCCAGCGCATGGTGAACGGCAAGCCCCGCTGCACAATGATCATCCACCCCGACGACGCGGCCCCACGCAAATTAGCATCAGGTCAAAAGGCTCTGGTGCAATCCAGAGCAGGTTCGATAGAGATCGCCGTCGAAGTGTCCGACGAAATCATGCCCGGCACCGTGAGTATCCCGCACGGCTGGGGTCACGATCGCACCGGCATTCAATTAGCAATCGCTGAACAACACCCAGGCCAAAGCATCAATGACCTCACCGACAACCAGGCCATCGACGCCCTCTGCGGCACCGCCGCCTTCAGCGGCATTCCGGTAACTGTTACGGCGGCAACTTCTAACTGAGGCCGGCCAGGTATCAGAAAACTTCCACCTCGTCTCGAGGCACTGACTTTTATTACAATTTCCTTGCCGTCCCCTCGCTAACCTCTTCTCAACCACCTTCTCAAGGATCGCTCAAGTCTGGCTCAAGCCACATTTCATAGGCTGTGCCCATGAAACGCGGCAGTGGTCAGTTATCAGTGGTCAGTGACCAGAAAAGAGCCAACCCGGCTCGCTGCCCAAACCATTCAGCAAACACCCGAGGAGGTTCCGACATGTTACGTATTGCTCGTTTTGCCGCCGGCATTCTGGTAGGCGCACTCGTTTTGTCTCTTCCCTATCTGCGCTCGCATGCAGTCAGCGCTAATCAGGTTTCGGTCATCGTCGAATTGAAGGACGAGCCCGCCGCTGTCTACAAAGCTCGCACTGAGAAAGCCGGCGGCACGGTTTCGCAGGATCAGCTCAAGGCTTATCGAGACTCTCTTGTCGCCAAACAATCGGACTTCCTCAAGGCGCTGTCAGCAAATGGTGTCAGCGCTTCTTTGGTTTCTCGCAACGTCAAAAACTTTGACGGAAGTGTCGCGGCGACCGTGCCTCTTCAGTACTCGCTCGTCCTCAATGGCATGGCATTGATGGTCGACCAGTCTTCGATCGCCGCGATACGCAATATGCCGCAGGTTAAGAGCGTTCACTCAGATGAAAAACTGACGACGAACCTCAACACCAGCGTGCCCTACATCGGCGCGCCGAAGCTTTACGGTTCGAACCCGAACGACCTGACGCAGTTTTCGACGGCGCCGGCGGGCAATGAAGGCCAGGGTGTTTACGTCTCGATAATTGATACGGGCATTGACTGGACGCACCCGATGTTTGGTGGCGATCCAACGCCGCCTCGTCTCGCGGTGCTGCCGGCCGGACCGACGCAGGGCAAGACAAACCAGAAGGTCGTCTATTACCTGCCGCTGACTGATCTCGCCGTTGAGGATGGATTCGGTCACGGAACGCACGTCGCCTCGACGGTGGCGGGTTATTCCGCGCAGCCGCTCGATGGCGGCCCGCTCCTTCACGGGGTCGCGCCGCAGGCGAAGTTGATGTCCTACAAAGTTTGTAGCGACATTCAATCAACCGTCAGCCAGGTCCAGCCAATTGGCGGCTGCGATTCTTCGAACATCATCATGGCGATCGAAGATTCGGTTTCGCCTTTCACGCTGAACAATCCGCTGCTGCCGAAGCCGATTGCGCAGGTCATCAACATGAGTCTGGGCGGTGGCGGTGGCCCGGACAATCCGACGGCCATTGCTGCGAGCAACGCCGCGTTGGCCGGAACTGTAGTCGTAGCCGCTTCGGGAAATTCAGGGCCCGGTGAAAGCACGACCGGGTCGCCAGCGGCGGGAATTCACGTGATTTCGGTCGGCGCGACGACGCATCCGGGAAGCGCCGGCTCGGTGTGGTCAGGCGACCTGCTCCAAGCCAATACCATTTCGCAGACGAGCACCGGCGCGGTAACTCCGGCGAGCGGCCTGGCCACCGCGGCGAACAATCCGCACGTAAAACTCTTCGGGATGCAAGGTACCGCCGCCGTTCCCAGCGGCGCAGTCGCTCAGCGCTACGTCTTCGTCAACAGCACGCTGCCGACCTGGCCGGCGAACGTGTCCGGCCGCATCGCTTTGGTGAAGTCGGTCGACCTGGGCGCGACCTATTTCGACGAAGCCGCGCAGGCCGCGAATGCGGGAGCGATTGGCGTCATTCTTATTGATGAAAACTCAGCCACCAACGGCGTCAAGACCACGATTCCCGCGGCCATGGTTTCGCTCGAGGAAGGCAAGATTCTGATGGACGCGATCTCATCGACGGATGACAACAGTGTCGATCCGGCGAACGGTGCAATTTCCGAACTGCCGATTCGCATCAATCCAACCTTCAGCGATGTGTTCATGGGCGATATGGCGGAGTTCAGTTCGCGCGGGCCCGTGAAAGGTCTGGGCCAGGTGAAACCGGACATCTCAGCGCCGGGCGTGCAAGTGTACGCGGCGTGCCCTCCGGGATCTCTGCTGGGCGCGCTGGCAGCGGCGGCCAATCCGCTGGCCCCGAACTATATCCGCATTGACGGCACCTCGATGGCGTCGCCGCATACGGCCGGAGCCGTGGCTCTAATTAAGCAAGCGCATCCCGACTGGGCGCCCGACATCGTTCGCACCGCGCTCATCAATACCGCGACGAACATGCGGAACACTTCCGGCAACGCCAGCAAGGCTGACGGACCGAGCACTGCTGATTCAATCATCGCGCAAGGCGGCGGACTCATCGACGTCTATCACGCTGTCTATGCAAAAGCTTTGATGGGCGTGACGGGGGACGGTATTGCGAAGCCCGGCATTCTTGGCAGCCATTCATACGGTGAAGTTCCAGTCGTCAACAACCGCATCACTTCGTCGCAGCCGGTGACGGTGACGATTCGCGACCTGTCAGGTGAAGGCGGGACCTACAACCTGAATGTCGCGAACAATCGCGACCTGCAAATCGCGGGCATCAACGTTTCCACTTCGCAGACATCGGTAAGCGTGCCTGCGAACGGCACCGCAACGTTCACTGTCAACGCGAGCTTCAATGGCGATCAGATTCGTGACGTCATGGCCGCCAAGACGGCCGGCACGTCTATCATCTTCGAAAAGATCCAGATGCAGTGGTTCGTGACCGCGCAACGCAGCGACGGCAAAGAATCTCTGCGCATGCCGTTCTATTTCAAGGCTGGTCCGAGCATGCCCGCGCAACCGGTGGTTGATACCAGAACTCAGACGGCGACAGTTCCGGCAGCGAGTGCGGGGCAACACCTGGTCAGCGGTGTTGACTACGTCGATGTGCCAATGGACGTGCCGGCTTCAGCCTTCAAACTGGACGTCTCGGCTGAATGGTTCGAGCGCCCGACCGGCGGCCAGGAAGATATCGATTATCAACTGCTCGATCCGGACGGCAACGTGATCGTGAGTTCCGGCAACGCCGCGGGCGCTACTGAGTCTGTGAGCCTGACAATCACCCGCGCGGGCACTTACACGCACCGGCTGATTGGTTATGCGAATGCCGCCACAGACGTAACGATTACCAGCACCCTGACGGAAGGGCCGGCCGCGCCGACCGCGCAAACCATTCCCGGTGACTTCGTCGATTCGCAAAATCGCAACGTCGACTTCGACGGTTCGTTCACGCTGAACTGGACGCCAGGCGCCAGCGAGCTGGGTTACGAAATCGAAAAGTCCAGCTCGTCAAATCCTGACTGGACAGTCGTCGCTGATGTTCCTCGTGAATCTGTCAGCTACAACTTCACTAACCTGCCGAACGACACGTACGCCTTCCGCGTGCGTGGGATTCACGCAGGACAAATCGGCAAGTACGTCACGAATCCCGGCAATGCTGTGACCGTTCTCGTCGATACCCGTTCGAAGGTCGATATCACGACGCTCGTCAGCTATCCGATCTCGAACGTGTCATTCAGCGGCGGTGTCTGGCAGCAGGACTTCAACCTCGTCAACAACACCACGAACAGCTACGTGCCGTTCGTTGACTTCAACGTCGTCAGCATCAGCACGTCGTCGGTGCGCGTTATCAATGCCGACAACGGCGGCAGCGGCGCGAACGCTTCGAATCCGGCGTTGTTCAGCTTCTCATCGAAGCTGGGTTCGGATCAGGTTTTCACTCCGAATGAGACGTCAGGTTCGCGCACGGTGCGCTTCCAGGATACGTCCGCGGTGATGTTCTCGTGGGATGTGCAAGTCACGGCATATGTACAAAACGGCGCGCAACCCGGCGCGGGTCAGCCAGCGCCTCCATCGGGCGGTGGTTCAGATTCCGGCAGCGGACTCCCGACTCTACCGTTGACCAAAGTCACCGGCGTGATGCGCTTCACGGCAAATCCATTAACCAGGACAGTCACTTCGCAGCTAATTAGTTTGAAGTGATTCACGAGCGGCACTTTGTGGAGCGCGGGCATCCTGCCCGCAAAGCGTGCGCCGCACGCTCGGCTTTGTTCGCGCTTCGCGCTCATGCGGGCAAGGATGCCCGCGCTCCAATGAGATTAAGGAGACGACGATGAAAACAGGAACTAGATTCGTAAGCGTGCTCACTTCGGTGGCGATCATTATGGCCGTCACTCTGGTGCAGCCTGCCAACCTCGTCCGGGTTCGCGCGGCAAGTGGCGCGAAAGTCGATCCTGCGCTGACCAGCTTTTTGTCGCTGAAGGCACCGGGAACCGAAACCGCCGTCGTCATCTCTTACAGTCACAAGCCTAACGCCACCGATCTTCTGCGATTGCAAAGCGCGGGAATCATGAAGGGTTATGTCTGCAAGGAATTGCCGATGGTAATCGCCGACATGAACCTCGCGCAGTTGTCACTGGTGCGTGGCCAATCAGGAGTACGTTCAATCTGGGCGAATCACATGATGACGCCGTTCACCAACGCGGCGCGGCCGTTCATCGGCGTCAACGCGCTGCTGTCAGATAGCGAAGTCACCAGACGGAATGTGAGTAATCCCGGCATGCCGATCTCAGGTAGAGGCGTCGGCATTGGCTACGTTGATACCGGCATCGATGCGACCAGCAACGATCTGCCACTCGGCACCAAGGTGCGGCAGAACGTGATTCAACCGCTCGCTCAGGGCGTGGTTGGAGTAGGCGAATTTGGCGTTCCGGTAGGCGTTGATATTTCTGATCAGATTGCCGGGCCCGATGGACGACCGGCATTCGTTCAGATTCCTTATCTCGAAAACCAACAAATGTCTGACGTTGAATCCGGCCACGGCACTTTCGGTTCAGGGGTCGCGGCGGGACTCGGCGTGAACTCCGGTGGATTCTATGGCGGCGTCGCGAAAGGCGCGCATCTGGTCGGCGTCAATTCAGGAACTGACTCCGGCTTGCCGCTGATCGCGATCATCGGCGCTTACGATTACCTGCTCGTTCATCAGTTTGATTACAACATTCGCGTCATCAACAACTCGTGGGGCAGCTCGCTGGTTGAATCAGAACTCTCCCCGGACAATCCGGTAAATCTCGCGACGCGGACCGCGCACGATCGCAACATCACCGTGGTCTTCGCCGCGGGAAATGCCGGACAGGCGGCAACTGCCATTAATCCGTATTCGACGATGGCCTGGACCATCTCTGTGGCTGCCGGTGAGAAGCAGGGTTTCGGGACGCCGGCGAGTTTCAGTTCGCGTGGAGTCGATAACGGATCGAATGCCGATGTGGCCGGCATGCCCGCCGATCCGAATGCGGCGCCGAATCTTCGTCCGGACCTTACCGGCTCCGGTGTCGATATCAAGAGTGTACGCTCGCATGGCCCGGGCCTGACGAATTATGCCGGCACGGTTCCCGTTTTCGTCGGTGCGAACGATCTGACGACGATTCCGCCCGCGTACTTGCCTTTCTACACGACCAGTCAGGGAACGAGTTTCTCTTGCCCACAGGTGTCCGGCGTTGTGGCTTTGATGTTGGAAGCGAATCCGCAGCTTACGCCCGACGACGTGGTAACGCTGCTGCGTCAGACTGCAACGCCGATGCCTTACGAACAGAAAGTTGTAGGTGCGGGTTACGTGGACGCACGCAACGCCGTGCGCGCCGCGATGGGACTCGCCGCCGTCGCGCATCCCGCGAACCTTTTTCCACCGGTCGGCCCGGCTGGTGGTCCACAGATTATCGATCCGGCCGGCGATCAACTGGGCACCGATGCCCAGGACATTCTTTCCGCTGAATACAAGTACGACGCGGCGGCGAACCAAATCGTCTTCACGATGACAATGAAGGATCTCTCGACCACGGGGCCAAACATGCACTGGATTCAGGAAGTGACCTTCAAGAACCCGGCGGATCCGAATGCGGTGGCTACCCTGCTCTACGTCACGACGGCGATCGACGATCCCGTAAACGGACCCGCGTTCAGTTACGGAACGATTGCGAACACCGGCGGAGTGAATGTCCAGACTGATTTGGGCGCAACCGACTCAGGTCAGATCGCCGGCAATCAGATCACCGTGCGGTTGGCGGTCGACAAGATCAATGCCGCGGTTGGCTACAACATTGTCGGCACAACCGCGACCGGCACTCAGGCGATCGCGCAGGTAGTACTAGGCGCATTGGGATCAGGATTGCTGTTTCCGGCTGATGTAGGAACCGGTTCGGATTTCAAGATCGAACAGTAGCGGCATTTTGGAGTGCGCCGACTCGTCGGCGCTTTCCCTAACAAGCCATAAGCGGTGACCAGTCACCGCACTCCAAATGAAAGCATAAAGAGGAGCACCACGATGAAGACGCGAAACTTGATAGCCGCCACGTTGATTCTGATCGGCGCAATGTTCTCGGCGACTTTCGCCACGCCGCGACTGGATCCGGAACTCAACGCCCGGCTGTCGCAGGTTGCAGCCACGAAGCAACTGGGCGTCGTGCTCACCTTCACCGGCCAGCGCGTCACGCCGGCGCAGGTCGCGTCGGTAAAAGCGCTCGGCATCACGATGGGCGTCACCATGCGCAACTTTCCGATCATGGGCGTCAATGCCACACCCGATCAGATTCGCGCTCTAATGAATCTCTCGGACCTGAAATCGATTTATCTCAACGTCCCGATGCAGCTCTACATGAATCAGACGAAGGCGATTATCGGAGTGCCGCGTTTGCAAACCGATGCCGCGCTAACGGCGCGCAACAATGGCGTGCCCTTCTCGGGACGCGGAGTGACGATCGCCATCGACGACACCGGTATTGACGGCAGTCATGCCGATCTCAAATTCGATCTGACCAATCGCACGGCCGGCAAGACGATCCAGAACGTGCTGGTCAATCCCAACGATCAGGACGGACTGGTCGTGCGCACCAACACCCTGGGCAATGTCGTGGCGGGAATCCTGCCGACGTCGTACGTGGAGAACGTGATCAACTCAGACACGAACGGCGGCCATGGAACGCACTGCGCCGGTATCGCGGCCGGTTGGGGCATCAACAGCGGCGGTCAATATTCCGGAGTCGCAACTGGCGCGAAGCTGGTGGGTCTTGGTTCCGGTGGCGGTCTCTTCATTCTCGGCCAGGTTGCGGCGCTGGATTACGCGTTCACCAATTCGGTCAACTACAACATTCGCGTCATCAGCAACTCGTGGGGTAACTCGGCGGTCCCGCCTGATCCGGATCACCCGGTGAATGTCGCGACGAAGATACTGCACGACCAGGCCAACATCGTCGTGGTGTTTGCCAACGGCAACGACGGCCCCGCGCCGAACACCCAGAATCGCTGGGCGCAATTTCCCTGGACAATTAACGTAGGGGCCGCCACGAAAGATTGGAAGCTGGCGGGGTTTTCATCGCGGGGAATCTTTGGCGATCCGGTGATTCATCCGACGGTCTTGACGCCGGGAACCGGGGGCCCGTCCACCGCAGGTTTCAGCGCCGCGGTCGTTTCGGCGCGCTCCACCACGAACGTTGCCGCGAATGGATTGACTGACGACGCGCAAATCCCGACGCCTTATCTTCCCTACTACACGCAGATCAGCGGCACCTCGATGGCGGCGCCGCACCTGGCGGGAATCGTCGCGATCATTCTGGAAGCAAACCCGTCGCTGGTGGCTGATGACGTGAAGAGCATTATCGAACGCACGGCGACGCCGCTCGCGCCTTACGATCAATTTGAAGCAGGCGCGGGCATGGCGAACGTCCACGCCGCCGTCGATCTCGCGCTAAATCCGTCGAAGCCTTACGGCAACTTTGGATTCACCGGCAAGGGGCTCACGCTGCAACCACAGACGACGCAAAATTACAGCGGCACCGTCGCCGGCAACAGCAGCACGTCGATTACCTTCACCGTGCCGGCGAACAATCGATTCGCATTCGTCGAACTCAACTGGGGTGCAGCCGCCGGCGAGGACGAAGTCGTCATCGATAACACGAAAATGATCGCGCAGGACCTCGCGTTGACGGTTCAGAAGGACGGCCAGACCGTAGGCAGCGCCGACACGATCAATCTCTCCGGATTCTTTGGCGCGCGCGAAGGCGTGAAGCTGGAATTTCCCGGGGCCGGAACTTATACGGCGACGATTAGTTCAGGTCTCGTCGGGTTCGGGCAACCCGCGGATCAGCCATTCACACTTAAGGTGAATAACTACACTTACGATCCGGCGCAGATTAGCGATCTTGATGGGCTGGATGCAGTGACGCGACAGCAAGCGCTGCGACTGATGTACGACCGCGTGATGTTGGCCAACGGCAATCAGTTTCGTCCGAACGATGCGCTTACCCGAATCGAATTGGGCCGCGCGCTTATGTTCGGCGCCCACGTCATGCAGTACGTGCCCAATTCACCTAGCTTCAACGACATCGAGGTCAACACGCCGGATCAACTGATCGCCGAATCGTTGAAGCGCGAAGGCGTGATGAGCGCGGACATTAGTATTTCGTTTGGACCCAGTACCCAGGTTAATCGCCTGGAAGCAGCAATCGGCTTGGTGCGCGCGCTGCGACTCGAGGCGCAGGCGCGAGCGCTGGCGAATACTGATGTGAAGGTCGGTGGACAGACCGTCATCGACAACGGGCAGATTCCTGGCGCATTACGCGGATACGTTCAACTCGCGTTGGACAAGGGTGTGCTCCAGGCATTTCCCGCTGAAGTGAAAGAGACTTCGCCGGGCCATTTCGAAGCGGTTCCCGGACCGCGCTTCGAACCAACCACCGTCGTGAGGAGATCAGATTTCATTATGCCGGCGACGAAGCTTTTGCAATTGATCTTCGGAGAATGATCGCGAATGCGTTTCCAGGATGCGCAGGCAGGTAATTCGATAGGTTGAGAGGTGCTCGAATGAAACCACGGCTTCTCTCGCCCCACTTGAATGCCTCTCCGATTGGCAAGAATCGGAGAGGCGATTTTTTCATCAACATCTGAATTCAGGAGTCTTAAAGAAATACTCGATGGATAATCTGCGACTTGGGAAATACGTCCGCACCGTTTTTGACACCGAAACTTTGCCGGTGGTAGATTCGGCTCACCCCTTAGTTCTTAATTTCCCCAAAACAAATCGTACGTTGCTGGTCGGGAAGAGCGAACTCGATAGTTTGGGCCCCATAAAACCGATTCAGTGATTGTTGCTCTTTGCTTCTGAATTAATAGCGAATCGACCCCAGCTAAATCCTCCGCGCGCTCAAGTTTTTCTCAACCCCTCGAATCAAGAATGTCTCCATACTCGGAGGTAAACTTTATGAACCGGCAAAAGATCATCCTGTCGGGATTGGTGGGCGTAATCGTCGCCGGCATTCTCGCATCGGCAATCTTTTCTTCGCGAGCACAGAAGACAAGCAAGTGGTTGGATAGCCTGCCACCTGAACTTGACGTCCGAGTTAAAGGCGGCGTCTTGAGTGGAAAACTGCCGGAGGGTAAAGCCGCACAGGTTGATGCCATGGCGGCCGATCAATCTCTACGGGCGAATGCAGCGCAGGCAAAATCGATGCGCGCGCTCGAAAACGCGGTTCATTCGCAATTGAAAATCGAATACAACCGGCTCACCGGTACGCCGCGCCACATGTTTGCGTCCGGCGGCTATCTGAGCGAGCCGAGCACCGCGATGCCGGAAACAATCGCGCGAAACTTCATCCAGCATTGGCAGGGCATTTATCGCTTCAGCGATAGCGACTTGCAGAGTCTCAAATTGAAGAGCCGCACGACGCTTCCTGATTTGGGTTCAACCATTCTGTTGTTCGAACAGCAAGTGGAAGGCGTGCCCGTCTATAAAGGCGAAGTCCTGATAAACGTAAACCGCGACGGAAATATCATCAACATTGGCGGCGACAGTTATCCGCAATTGAGAATTACGAACAGCCTGGCGCTGACACCCGCTGACGCAATTACCGCAGCCGCGGCTTCGCTGGGTATCGACGGCTTTGCGCCGAGGCAAACCGGAACAAAGAAGGTCCCGCGCACTTTTGGCAACTTGGACCACGAATACATTGACGCTCCCCGTTTTGATAGGGGTGGGACTTTCAGCGATGACATTGTCGTAACAAAGGTTCTGTTTCCGCTCGGTGGTGAAGCGCGTTACGCCTACAACTTTGTGCTGACCACGCCGCAATACCACGGCATCATGTGGAACAACATCGTCGACGCACAGACGGGAGAAGTGCTGAGACGAACGAGTCTCACTTCGTTTCTCGGCGGCGCCGGTGGTGGCCCGGTGAACAGCCGGCGCGCAACTTTCCGCCCCGACATTCAGGACCTGATCGAGTCGATGAACAACGCGGGGACTGCGCAGGGCAAGATCTTTGACGGAATGCCGGTCGCCCTTTCCGGTCGCCGCACTTGTTCAGGAAATATTCCGCCGCGTGCCTGCAATGGTGATCCGGTAGTGGGCGGCACGCTGGGACCGGGCTACGGTCGATCGCCGGCGCCGGGGACGCCACCCACCTATCAGTCAGATCTAAATGAAACTAATCGCAATAACGGCCGCGGTTTTAAGAAGCCTTTGGTAAGCGCGCGTATCGAAGATCCTTTTGCCGATACCGGCGGTCCGCTTTATCCCTCGCTCTTCAATACCCCGTTTGGGCAGCTGATCCGAGGCTTTCCGGACGCCACGAATCCATCGCTCTATTCGCGTCTGGGCTGGTTCTATTTGCCGACCGGAACGGGTGGCACCGAGATCGCGGTCGGGGACAATATTCGCGCGGCGACGAGAGCCTATCAATACAACATGCCGCCGGAAGCCCAGAACCGAAACCTGGCGGCGAACTCGCCGGTGGGCGACAAGAGTCAGCCTTTCTCGGCTGACCTGACACCTTTGGCTGCGAACCTGACGTTGCGCGATGGGCGCGTGCTGTCGTCAGTTTTCCAATCCCGTTACACCGAGGGCAACAATGTCCTGGTGGCTGACGATCGCGCCGATGACGACGAAACCACCAGCGGCATCAAAGGCTACAGCGCGAATCGACAATTCACCGCGAACTATTTCACCTATACAAATGGTTACGAGTATGGCGGCGTTGACGCACGCGGTTTTGTTCCCGATCCGGTTTTAGGTACTGACACCGGCGTCGCGTGTCAGATTACCGGTCCGTGCCGCGTGGCCTATCCGGCGAGTTCCGACGCAGATGTCTATCCCGACACCGTGTCACTCTTCTTCTATACAAACCTGCTGCACGACTACCTGTACAGCATTGGTTTTACCGAGGCGACCTGGAATTTCCAGCAGGACAATTTCGGTCTTGGCGGCGCCGCGGGGGACGCGCTCAGCGCAAATGTTCAGGATGGATCAGGAACCGACAACGCGAACATGGGCACGCCGGGCGATGGCTCCGCGCCGCGCATGCAAATGTATCTGTTCACCGACAAAACGTTTCGCCGCTCTGACGGCGATCTCGATTTCGACGTCGTCGGACACGAGTTCTATCACGGCGTTTCAAATCGTTCGGCGGGGAAAGGCCCGACTGATTGCCTGGGAACTCCGCTGGTTGGCGAGTCGGGCGGCCAGGGTGAGGGTTGGTCTGATTTCGCTGCCACTTCAATGACCGACGACGATTCCGAAGGAGAATTTGTCACGGGCGAGTTCGATATCGGTATCCGGCGCTTGCCCTACACTAATTATCGTTGGTCTTACGCTTCCATCAACGGCGGCGCTTTGAATCGCCGGGATCAGGCAGGCGCCGATCCCGCGCCGGTTCCGGCCATTCCGTTCGAGGTGCACAACGTCGGCGAAGTCTTCGCCGCCACGCTCTGGGACATGCGCGAACTGCTGATCATGAAAGATCCGAATGGCGTGTTCTTTGACGGCACTCGCCGATTGAACGGCGGGCTGGCCACTAGTTCGCTGTTCTTTATCGGATCGAGACAGGTCCGGTCGATTGACTTCAAACACCCAATTGACTACCGGACTTCTTTTAATACCAGCACTACCGGCAACACCGTAACGGGCGTAGCCAATCCCTTCCCGGGCATCGTGCCTGCGGAACAGGCATCAACTCAGGTGCCGACGATCAATGCCGCTGAGCATATTGTGCGGCCCGGTTTACTCAATGCTGAGATTCAGAGTCGCGGAGATCGCGTGGGACCTTTGGCTGCGGCTGTCAGCAAAGGCGCGCGCTTAGCGGACACGCTGGTCCTGCGCGGGCTGCAATTATCACCGTGCAATCCTTCGTTCGTTGACACACGCGATTCGATCTTGTTAGCCGACAAGGAAATGAATGGCGGCGAGAACCGCGCGATTATCTGGCGCGCCTTTGCCAGTCACGGTGTCGGCGCCAATGCGCAGTCAGCTAACAGCCAGGGCAGCACGAATCCGGTGGTGGAAGACTTCACGGTTCCCGGCACCGTCACGACCTGCGAGACTCTGGGACCGCTCGGCACGCCGAGCTTTTCGTTATCAAACTCGGCGGCGAACAAAGTGACCGTGACCATCAATGGCGGCGTGCCGATCGCCGGAGCGGCCGAATATCTGATCACGCGTTCATTCACCGCCAATGGTCCTTACACCAGAGTCGGTGAGATTCCAGCCACGCAGACGACGTTTGATGATACGGGCCTTTCCAGCGGACAAACTTATTTCTATCAGGTGCGCGCCAGTCGCGATACCTCCGCGGACTGCGTGTCTCTGTCGGCGACACAAAGCGTAACCGTCACCAACGGCATTGTAATTACTGCGCCGCCGACGTTTTTTGGCGTCGACCAGGTGCTCGATCCGCAAACGGGCAACAGTCTGACGCTGAAGTGGAATTCCGCGATTACGTCCAACCCGGCGGGCGATCAGTTTACTGTTTGTGCTGATTGCGTCTTCGACATCTATCGGGTCATTCAAGCGGACGCGAGCGACGGAACCCAGGAACCCACGTTTACGCCGTCAGCTTCAAACCGAATTGCTGAGGGCATCAGCGGCTCGCAATTCACCGATACCAACCTGAGCCTGGGACAGATCTATTACTACATCGTGCAGGCGCGTAACACCGCGGGTAAGAAAGACACGAACGACACCGGCAATCGGCAGGTGCGATACAACATGCCGACGATCGCTTCGTTCAAGCCGGGGCCGCCGTTTGCCAACGAAGATTTTGAATCGTCTGCGGCCGACTCGCGCTTCTCGCCGCCGCTGCAAGAGGCCGGTAGTGATCCGCAGGAGAACCAGCCGGCGTGGCAGCGAGTCACGAATTTCCGTCAGCCCAACGGCGCCACCACTTCGCTGATGTATGCGCCTGATTTCGATGCCGGCTCGGATGGTTCGAGCAGCGACAGCAGCACCGTCATTGGACCGTTGACGCTTTCAGCTACGTCGGTGCTTGATCTAGATCAGTTCTTTTCGGCCGAAGCGACATTCGACGGTGGCGTGCTCGAACTCGCCAAGGGCGGACCCAACTTCAACGCCACGCCGTTCCCTGACAACACCACGACTTATGATCTCGGAAATTTCATGGTCGAGGGTCAATACAACGGCAAGCTTGATGGTGATCTCGCCGGCACGGGAGTCCCGGGAACAGTACTCCTTGGCCGCAGGGCCTACACGGGAATCAAAGGAGTGCATCACGTGCGCGTCGCGCTGGGCGAGTTTGCGCCCGGCGCCGTCAACAACCCGGAAGCACTTCCCATCTATATACGCTTCCGCATGACTACTGATGTGGGAACCACGGCGGGATCGGATTCAGGTTGGTATGTCGACAATTTGATTGTGCACGACATGGGAACTGCGGGGCCGTCGCCATCGCCATCACCGACGCCGTCGCCATCACCGACACCATCGCCATCTCCGTCGCCTTCTCCGTCACCATCGCCGTCGCCTTCGGTGTCACCCAGCCCGACCCCGACGCCGCAGGCAGTATTCCAATTCAACACGTCCCTGCTCGCGGTGCAGGAAGCAGTCACGGCGATCAACGTCACCGTCATTCGCACCGGACTGACCACCAGCACCGCCAGCGTCGATGTAGCCAGTACCGACGGTACGGCAAAACAGAAGGGGGACTACACCTTCGTAGTCGCCCACCTGGTATTCACGCCAAATCAAACGCAGAAGACTTTCCAGGTTTTGATCGGCGACGACGGGTATTCAGAGGGTAATGAGTTGGCAACCCTCGTCCTCCAGAATCCGGTCAACGGAACGTTGGGGACGCCCAATTCTACGACGCTGCAAATTCTGGATAACTCACCTGAGACGACCAGCAACCCGATCGACGTGTCACGCACCTTCGTCGGCCAGCATTATCACGATTTCCTCTATCGACAGAGTGATCAGTCAGGCGAGGATTTCTGGACGAACGTGATCGAACAGTGCGCCGCGGACGCCGAGTGTCGCCGGGTCAAGCGCGTCGCCGTCTCCAGCGCGTTCTTCCTCTCGATTGAATTTCGGCAGACAGGCTATCTCGTCATTCGTTCACACAAGGCGGGATTTGGGAACAGCAAGGGGATGCCACGCTACGATACTTTCCTGCGTGATCAGCGTGAGGTTAGCGAAGGTGTGATCGTCGGCCAGGGGAATTGGCAGGCTCAATTGGATGCGAACAAGCAAGCCTATCTCCAGGACTTCGTGTCGCGCAGCGAGTTCACGTCGAAACCATCTTTCGCGCCAGGTGTGTCCGCCGGAACTTACGTCGATGCCCTGTTTGCCAATAGCGGCGCGACGCCGACAACCGCCGAGCGCAATGCGGCCATCTCGGCGTACGGCAGCGGCGATACCACCGGCCGGGCGAACGCGTTGAAGAGCGTGATTGAAAGTGGGTCGGTCTTTAACAAGCTCTACAACGATTCGTTTGTGTTGATGCAGTACTTTGGCTATCTGCGGCGGAATCCTGACTCGCTGCCGGATACAGATTTCACCGGCTACGATTTCTGGCTGGGCAAGCTAAACGGCGTGAGCCAAACGAACGAAGACATGCGCGATGACACGCAAGCTCAACATCGCGCCGAACGCGCCGAGATGGTCCGCGCCTTCATCGAGTCGACTGAATACCGGCAACGATTCGGTGACAGCCCGAGCGGCAATCAATTTGCCGAGCCGGCTGAAGGCCACGTCGCCCGCTTCATCAAACACATGATGCGCATGGCTTTCTTTGGTGAAGTCGGATGAATGAGGTGCGCCGCCAGCCCCCT
>JBIOZK010000097.1:0-17884 GCA_044870975.1 Pyrinomonadaceae bacterium | reverse complement strand
CTGACGGTCGGGTTTCTGCAAACGGCATAGCTGACGACGATTTGCTTGGCTGCATCTGGCTGCAACTGGTAGAAAAGATTCCGAACCCGCGGGCCGAACGTGAGCATCATGCCTACATCACGAGCTTCTTCGTTAAGGAATCAGCCCGCGCTAGTGGAATCGGCACGCGGCTGTTAACGGCGGTGCTCGATTGGTGCAGCGGCCAGGATGTTCATGAAATTATCCTATGGCCGACCGAACGCAGCCGTTCGTCGTATCAACGCCATGGGTTCGCAGTCCCCACGAATATCCTGCAACTGATTAATGCACCCGAAGATTGAAAGGTGACCCGATGAAAATTAAAGGACTGACTCCCATTCTCAACGTATCGAACATTGTCGAATCATTCGAGTGGTTTACCAAACTCGGCTGGGACAAGGCCTGGGACTGGAGCCACGAAGAAGGCGCACCGCCAAGTTTCGGGGCAGTGTGCAACGGCAAATCGGAAATCTTTTTGTGTCAGGGAGGACAGGGTTCGCGCGGCGGGCCCGAGCCTAAATTCGTCGGTGACGATGAAACTGGTGGCGTCTGGATGAGCTGGTGGCTGGAAACGCCCGCGGCCGTCGACGAAGCCTACGAACTGGCAACGAAGCACGGAATGACGGTAACCATGCCGCCGACTGATGAGCCTTGGAACGTGCGGGAGTTTCACCTACGTCACCCTGACGGACATTCATTTCGGGTGAGCGCCGGATTGGAAGAAGATTGATGCCTAAGCTAGATCCGTCGCGAGAGATCATTCTTCGTCTGACTCTCGAAAAGCCGACCGCTGGTGTTGATTTCGCTCTACAGCAAGGTCGCGGGCGGCCATTCACGACCGTTCAAAAGCAGCGCTCAACTGGTCGTGATCTCAAATTTGAGTTCCCGGTGAAAGTGAAGTCCGGCCGGAATAGCGCGCCCGACTTTGCCGGACCATACGTTCAGGGGGCCGCCGGCGAACGGTTCTTCTACATCAATATTGGGACCTACGCCGGACAGACGGACACGCCGTGGAGCCGTCGATTGAAGGTGCCCTTGTATATGATTAAGTGGGACGAAATTGAATCGGGCCGGCTGCTCACTGCGACAATTCCCGGCACCGCCAAAGACGGCGGACCAAGTTGCGCTTACGAGTGGCGGAAGCGCGTCGATCCCTCGTGGAGATGGGAGGCCAGGAAGCGATGACGAAAACAGTATTCAAACGAGCAGTGCCTTACAAAGAAGACGCGTTGAATCTGCCCGTCGCCAACGTTGACGACGCGGTCGGCTTCTATGAAGACACCTTGGGCTTTCGCCTGATTTCTAAAAGCGACGAACCGCTCAAACGCGCTGTCCTCGCTCGGGATGACGTCCAAATCGGGCTGGCGGAAAACGGCGGGGACCCAACGCAGGAAGGTTGCTTTTTCGAAGTTGATGACGTCGCGGCCGCATTTGCAGAAATCAAGAACAAGCAGCCAAACGTGTCACAACCGGAATTGCAGAAAGTCAACGGCCGGACCTTCAAAGCGTTTTTCGTAGTTGCTCCTGACGGTCTCTGTTACATGATCGGCCAGCCTCAAACCGACTAGCGTCGTACCTTGCGCGAATGACTCGACGCCACCCAGAACCAAACACCCGCAGGCGCTTCCTTTTTGGGTCAGCGGCGCTGGCAGTTTCAGCCGGCCTCAGTACGCGCGTGCCGGCACAGCAAAATCGAACGCGCATCATTCTGCTCGGAACCAAAGGTGGCCCTACGCTCACCACCAGGACCGGCCGCAGCAACGCCTCGACGCTGCTGCTCATCAACGATGTTCCTTACGTCATCGACTGCGGCTATGGCGTGTCGCGACAACTGATCAACGCGGGTGTCGCGCTGGATCGTGTGCGCTATATCTTCATCACACATCATCATTCCGACCATGATCTGGAATACGGCCCCTTGTTCTACAACATCTGGCAGGCAAGCAAGTCTCCGCGCGTGGACGCGTACGGGCCGGTGGGCCTCAAAGAGATGACGAACAATTTTTTCCGCTACCTGAAGTTCGACATCGAGACGCGGATGGTTGATGAAGGCACGAACGACCCGCGCAACCTTCTCACCAGCCACGAATTCAATCGTGCGGGACTCGTAATGCAGAACCAGGACGTCAAAGTCACTTCACTCCGAGTGACGCATCCACCCATCAGACAGTCCTACGCCTACCGATTTGACGCGAAAGACCGCTCCGTCGTGATCTCAGGCGATACAGCCTTCGCGCCGAAATTGGCCGAATTCGCCAAAGACGCCGAGGTATTAATTCATGAAGTGATGTACCTGCCGGCAATCGAAAAGCTCATTCGGCAGAACCCGAATTCAAAGCGGCTGCGCGAACACCTAATGGCTGCGCACACCTCGACCGAGGATGTAGGGCGCATAGCGGCGTTAGCGGGAGTGAGAACTGTGATATTGACGCACCTGGTCCCCGGCGACGATCCTGCAATCACTGATGAGCAATGGACAGAGGGCGTGCGAAAACATTTTACGGGACAAATCGTCGTGGGGAAGGATTTGCTCGAGATTTAACGTGTCGGAATTTTTCATTCGCACCCTCCCTAACGGTCGGGTTTCTGTTATCGATCGACCTGAGCCATACGTTCAGGACTGTAGCGCGGACCGGCGATCTTTTCCGGTGCGAGTGCCGTGTCGAGCTTACCCATTTCGTCACTATCGAGCGTGATATCGACCGCGCCGACGTTGTCTTCGAGGTGACGCCGCTGCTTGGTGCCGGGAATGGGAACAATGTCACTGCCCTTATGCAACAACCACGCGAGCGCAATCTGCCCCGGTGTCACGCCCTTGTCGCTGGCCATCTCACTCACGACAGACGCAGCGCGCAGATTGGAATCAAAGTTCTCACCCTGGTAGCGCGGATCTTTATGACGGAAATCATCCGGCGGATAGTCTTCGGCGCGCTTTACGTTGCCCGTCAGAAAGCCGCGACCGAGCGGCGCAAATGGCACGATGCCAATGCCGAGTTCACGACACAGCGGAATGATGCGCGGCTCGAGATTGCGTTCCCAAAGCGAGTATTCACTCTGCAGTGCGGAAATCGGATACGTCTCGTGTGCGCGACGAATATTATCCTCGCCTGCCTCTGATAGTCCGAGAAAACGAACCTTTC
Organism: Pyrinomonadaceae bacterium; assembly: GCA_044870975.1. Taxonomy (GTDB): domain Bacteria; phylum Acidobacteriota; class Blastocatellia; order Pyrinomonadales; family Pyrinomonadaceae; genus UBA11740. The sequence continues at coordinate 14,726 of JBIOZK010000097.1, read as the reverse complement.
CTTCCTTTATCAGATCGGCCATTGTGCCGACTACGTCTTCAATCGGCACCTTGGGATCGATGCGATGCTGATAGAGGAGATCGATGTGATCTGTCGCCAGCCGCCGCAGCGAACCGTCTACGGCTTCGCGAATATGCGCCGGACGACTGTCGGTTCCCGCCATCGCGCCATTCTCGATTTTGAATCCGAACTTCGTAGCTATGATGACCCGGTCGCGGCGGCCTTTCAGCGCTTGTCCTAAAAGCTCCTCGTTGACGAATGGCCCGTATACCTCAGCGGTATCAAAGAACGTCACGCCTAGTTCAATCGCGCGGTGAATAGTCGCGATCGATTCGTTCTGATCGCGCTCTTCGGGCGGGCCATACGCAGCACTCATGCTCATGCAACCAAGTCCGATAGCCGACACCTCTAACTCAAGCCCAATTTTGCGCTGCTGCATCTTTTCACCTTCTGCGTCTGCTCAAGTTTATTTTCACTCAACTTGATGGCCAGAAAAAGTTTCATTTCTGCCTAAGCAAGTGGCAAAGACCTCGGGACCCAAAACTCTCGCCCTTTTCTGGAATTTCAAGTTGATTCGGTAGTTGGAAACATAGCACTTTTCGCACTGTTTGATCAGTGCAAGCGAATATTTCTCAGCGGTACTCAGCGAGTCGCCGCGAATTTGAGGAGCTCGAGGAATGAAAACACTTTCGAAATTTCTGATTGCATGCGCCGCCGTTGGCGTTCTAGCCGGCGCCAGCAGTCACGCATATGCGGACGGAGTCGTGCTGATTACTCCGTCTTTCCAGCAACTAGTTCCACCTCAGACGGCCCTGAACATTCAACATGACGGTAGTAGCCCGGCCGCATCCGGTGGCGTGATTTGGAATGGAACTCAGGACGTCGCCTTTGGCGACATCAGTGCTGGCCCGCACCAACACACGGTCTCCTTAACCGATTTAGGTTTCGGCCGCGCCAGCGATTTGCGGGTGCTAATGAATATCAATGAAGCAAACGGCGGGCTCAAGATGCCGATCACCATCAATTCGCTGAAGCTCACGGCCTATGATATGGCCGGCAACGCGGTCTTTACGGCCGACATCGTCAACGGTGCGCCCATCACACTCGACCAGTTCCGTCCTGCGCAAGGCTCACAGTCGGATTACGCTTTCGGTTTGGATGCGGTGGCCGCTGCGCGTTTGCAAGCGGCGATTGATCAGAACGCGAATTTGCGTTTGGGATTGTCCGTCTCGCTGGTCAACCCGAACGGTGGTCCGGAAAGATTCTTGTACGGCGCTGCGAATGAACCGGTACCAGAACCAACAACGATGGTTCTACTCGGCACCGGCCTGGCGGGAATCGCCGGAGTGGTGCGACGCCGGCGACTGGCGAAAGCCGTTTCAGCAAATTCGGAAGACAGTAGAAGCTAAATATCAACGTTAATGTTGAAAACAACGCGGGTTGACGCGAACCCGTTGGTTGATCGAGAGGGCAGGACTTCTAATCCTGCCCTTCCTCATTTTATGAAGGTAGTTCGATGGACGCGATGAAGGTCGACACGCAATCTTAGCGTGAGACAACCACATCGTCTCCGGTGTTTTGCTTTTCGTCCGGGCCGGCAGAACGCAATACAAATGATGTGCGCGTGCCTTCGTATTCGTAAGGCTGATGCCAGGGATCGATGCGGATGATGCTCTTGAGGAAGCGCGGGTTTAGATTATCAATTAAGGTCGCTTCGCTTTTGGATTCCAGATAGGAACCGCGTTCGCGGCGAAAAGCGTCAAGGGCTGTAGCAATCGATTCAAGTTCGGCGCGGGCGCGCGCGGTCTTTTCGACATTCAAAGCCTTCATCAGGAGTTCGACGTTCTCCCAACGGCGATCGCCGGTGCGAATCTCGGCGACCCGCCATTTACCATCTCCGCCCTTTTCGAATTTGAAAGCCGTTTCGATCTGGGCGGTCACCGTCGCCGACGATCCGAGCGACGAAACGTCCTTGACCCGCACCGCATCTGACGGCAGTTGAATACCGGCCATTCGGGCGATCAGGCGTCGTGCTTCCTTTGCACTAAGGTCACCAGCCGCGCGCGTCGTCGTGATGAGTAAGCCGCAGCCGGCCAGGAGTATCGTCAATGAAAAGATTAGGACGTTCCGTTTCGACATGGCTCGCCTCCAATTGACTTCCGTGCGACCTGCCGTGCGCACGCAATATTTGTTGATACCGAGTCCTGTTTTTGAGGTACGCGTCGCGCGGGCACGCTATCAGCTTTTGGCTTTGCCCGTTAACATCCGCAACATCGTCTGAAGTTGCGCCGCCGTAAACGGCTTCGGCAGGAAAACAACTGCGCCGGCCGCGAAGCTGTCACGCGATAATTTCGGATCCTGCTCGGCGGTCATCATCATGACCGGAATGTTCATGAAGCGCTTTTCGGTCTTCATGTAACGCACCAGTTCAGGACCCTGGATGTGCGGCATGACCACGTCCACGACGGCCGCTGTCAGATCCGAATGATCCTGCAGCGCCTTGTAAGCCTCTTTCCCATCGCGAGCGCTCACCACCGAAAAGCCTTCTCGCTCGAGAATGGTCTTGATCAGACGCAGAATCGCCGGATCGTCATCAGCCACCAGTACGCTTCCTTTTAGGTTATTGTCGCTCAATTTTTTCACTCAGACCGCTTCAAGCGCTCGGCCATTCTCTCCCGCTTTCATCGATAACTCTGCCGCGAGCTTAATCGCTTCTACCATGCTCGAATGTTCGGCAATTCCCCGCCCCGCGATATCGAAAGCCGTTCCGTGATCGACTGAGGTGCGAATGAACGGCAGCCCGAGGGTGACATTGACAGCCTCACCGAAGGAAAGGCATTTCACCGGAATCATTGCCTGATCATGATAGCACGCGATGACCGCATCGAACTCCCCACGTGATGCGCGCAAGAAAACTGTATCAGCCGAAAACGGACCGGTAACGTTAATAGAGTCGCTCACGGCGCAGTTCTCGATAGCAGGCAAGATCTCGGAAGCTTCCTCGATTCCGAACAATCCACCCTCAGCCCCGTGCGGGTTCAAGGCCGCCACGGCAATCCTCGGATTATCAATTCCCCAGCGACGTAGTTCGTGATGCGCCAGGCGAATCGTCTTTTCAAAACGCTCACGTCTCACCATTTCGATCGCCTGAGACAAAGGTACGTGCGTGGAAATAAGCACCACCCGCAGATTCGCTGCCACAAAACCCATCGCATAGTCGTCAGTCCCGGTGAGATGGGCCAGAAATTCTGTGTGGCCGGGAAAACTATAGCCGCCCAGGAACAAAGCGCGCTTGTTAATCGGGGCCGTGGCGATCGCCGCAATGTCGCCGGCCGCGCACAGGTTTACGGCCGCTTCGATGTATTCACCGGCAGCCTTCCCGGCGATGCCTGATTCTTTTCCCGGTTCGATATTTCCCTGAATGTTGTTGAGGTGAAAGATGATGGGTGCGGATGCCGGCGGCGGCATTGCTTCATCACGCCGCACTATTTCGTAACCGCATTGCAGGTTTAAGGTGCGCGCGGTGTGGGCCAGCAATTGCGCGTCGCCGATAATGACTGGCTGACAAACCGAGGTGACTTCCGACTCGGCGACGGCCTTCAATACCACCTCAGGCCCAATACCGGCGGGATCACCCATCGTGATCCCCACCCGAGGTCGATCAGTGACAGACTCCGCAGCTTCCTGCTTGAGACTTTCCATTGCTGAATCGGCGGTGGCCCGGGCCACCGCCATCGAGAAGAGATCAGGCTTCGGAGACGTGAGGTCGTCGTCTTCGATGCGGGTCATTGGCGACGCGCGTTCGTCGCGCGGCGACTGCGGCATCCGCTCTTCAGCCTTAAAAATATATTTGATGTGCCGCTTAAGCACTAACAGATTCGGCGCTGACCTGCGGTTGATCTTGAGCGCGCCCCGGTCGTACCACTCGATCGTGCCTTCAATTTCCTCGCCGTCCTCCAGCACCAACACCATCGGAGTATGGGCATCAATCTGTTTCTTGTAGTAATAGATTTCCGCATGCGTCTCAGACGCCGGCGGTTGACGCTTGCGCTGGCCGCCCGGTTGGTTTTGCTGCCCCGGACGCTGTTGTACCATTCCCGATGGTGCGTTGCCGTTGGGACGATGCTGTTGCACCTGCTCACGTCGCGCCTTTACATCTGCCAGCGTCGTCCGGATAAGTTTGCGGTTCACAATGCCTCCTCTTGAATAAACAAAAAGAAAAAATAGCAATCCCGAATCAGTTCAGTCGTGCAGTCAGAAGCAGCAAGTCGCAAGGCTGCGGCCTTACAGGAGAGAAACGCGCTGACCCGTTAGATTAATTAACTTCAGGGATTGGGCGTCATGCTACACGACCAAGGGGGAAAACGCAAAGCTGAAAACATCTATCTATTGGACGTAGGAGTCGAGAGAAGAGTTACGACCAAGACGTAACAAGATCTTTGCTTATTGATTCAATTTTCGAGACCGATTATGTGATTTCTGAACACTATCGGTAACGCTAATCAGCCTTCTTCCTGATGAACGTCGGCACATCAAGATCGTCGACTCGCTTGGGACTGTTGCTGCCCGGAAACTCCTCAGGCGAACGCGGTGCGTAGCGCGGCGGAGTCGTCAGCGGCATCTGCACGCTGGTCGGCAATGCCGCCGTCGCGACTTCATGACGGAACCCGGTTGCAATGACCGTAATCTTCATCGCATCAGCCATCGTCTCGTCGATGACATGGCCAAAGATGATGTTTGCATCCTCGTCGGCTTCCTCGCGGACGATCGACGCCGCTTCATTAATTTCATACAGGGTCAGGTCGTGGCCACCGGTAATATTGATGAGCACCCCGCGGGCACCCTTAATCGAAGCCTCTTCCAGCAAAGGCGATGAGATGGCTTCCTGGGTGGCTTCGATGGCGCGATTCTCACCACGCGCGTAGCCCGTACCCATCAAGGCCATACCCATGCCCTGCATGATGGTTCGCACATCCGCGAAGTCCAGATTGATAAAGCCCGGCACGGTGATCAGATCGCTAATTCCCTGCACTGCCTGACGCAACACATCATCCGCGGTCTTAAACGCGTCGGTAACCGATGCGGTCTGCGCCACGGCCCCGAATAACCTTTCGTTCGGGATGGTGATAACCGTGTCCACCGACTCGTGGAGTTCGCTAAGTCCCTGCTCAGCCTGCTGCAACCGACGACGACCTTCGAAATTGAATGGCTTGGTAACCACCGCCACGGTCAGCGCTCCCAACTCGGTCGCCAACGAAGCCACGATGGGCGCGCCGCCAGTGCCGGTTCCACCACCCAGCCCCGTCGTCACAAACACCATGTCCGCCCCTTCGAGGACCTCGATAATTTTGTCGGTATCTTCGAGCGCGGCCTGCCGTCCTACTTCAGGATCAGCTCCAGCTCCGAGACCTTTGGTCAAGCGTCCGCCCAATTGAATCTTCACCGACGCGCGCGAGCGCTTTAGCGCCTGCAAGTCAGTATTCGCGACCACGAACTCAATGCCTTCGATGCCGGCGTCGATCATGCGATTAACTGCGTTGCCGCCGCCGCCGCCGACACCGATCACCTTTATGCGGGCCCCGGTAATGGGAGGTTCATCGTCAATGAAAATATTAATGCCTTTGCCGGGTTCGCGTACTTCAGGTGTCATAGTTCTTTCCTCTCTTCCGAATCTGGAAGGCGTCCACTGCCTCTTTCGCTTATGTTGGGTCGGCTGGACCATTGGCCTCTATATCTTGCGAACAATATATTGTGCCAACGGGTCGCCAGCATACAATACTTGGTCAAAAAATACTACTGGTAAATCTGTTACGAAACTTCGATACGAAGTGCGTCAAACGCCCGCTGCCGCCACGTTTGGCGCCGCCACTGCGTTGTTCGAGCGCGTGCGCGCGTTGCGACACCAGCGCCAATCCCGCCGCGGCCGCCCACGCCGGGCTTTGGATATCTTCAATCAATCCGCCGAAACGATCGCGCTCCGGATAACCCACCCGCACTGGTGCATCAAAGACCTGCTCTGCGATCTCCACCATTCCGTCCAGCAGCGCACCGCCGCCAGTCAACACCACGCCACTCGAGAGCTGACGATTCCAACCAGCATCGCGAATTTCATCGGACACGTGCATCAAAACCTCTTCGGCGCGTGGTTGCAGAATGTCGCAGAGAATTTGTCGTGACAGTTGCCGCGGCGCGCGGCCTCCAACTGATGGCACCTCGACCATCTCGCCGCGCTGGGCATCGCTCAAAGACGCGCTGGACGCACAACCGACGGTCCGTTTGATCCTTTCAGCTTCGGGGATTGGCGTGCGCAAACCGAACGCAATGTCATTCGTAAAATGCGACCCGCCCAGCGGAAATACTGCGGTGTGCTGCACGGCCCCGCGTTGATAAACGCACAGACCCGTTGTCTCAGCACCGATATCAACCAGGGCCGCTCCATATTCTTTGTCATCATCCGTCAGGGTGGCCTCTGCGGCCGCCAACTGCTCCAGAATCATGTCGGCAACAATCAAACCGGCGCGATTTACAGCGTTGATGGCGTTCTGGCGCGCGGTGACCGGACTGGTGACAATATGAACCTTGACCGCGAGTCGCGCGCCGGTCATGCCCACGGGATCGTTAATTCCGTCCTGGTCATCGACGATGAATTCCTGCGGTAACCGATCGACAATCTCGCGTCCCGCCGGCAATTGGATGGCGCATGCCGAATCGATCGCGCGGCGCACATCGTCGGGTGTGATTTCGCGATCGCGTCCGGCCACGGCGACTATTGCCTGGCCGTTAAATCCCATGATGTGTGAACCCGCGAGGTTGATGGTGACTTCCTCCGCTTGCACACCGCTCATGCGCTCGGCTTCTTCAACCGATCGCTTAATGGCATCGACCGCGGCTTCGGGATTAACAATCACGCCTTTTCGCAAGCCGCGCGATTCGGCCTCGCCGATGCCCAGCACCTGCAGCACGCCTTCCTCACTCGGGCCACCCACCATACAAGTCACCTTGCTGGTGCCGATGTCGAGTCCAATCGTGTGATTTGTGCGTTTAGCCATTGAATCTCGTTAGCGCAGATGTCTCCATCAACGAAACCTGAGCGCAGGTTGAGTACGCTGAGCCGGCGTCGCGTCGCGTTTACGATTTTGTGCCGCGCCCTGATCGCCTTTGTGCGCATTCGCATCGGTCCTGGAGCTATCGCTTCCAGTAGACGACTCGGTGCCCGCGGCCGAATCGCTGGCCGAGCGGTTACCGGACCGCGAACCAATTGTCACCCGATCCTTCTGCACATCCAGATAGGTGATCGACGAGCCGCGCGGCGTCTGCTTGTAGGCATCAAGTTGCTGCAGCGCGAAAGTCAGATTGGCCCCGGACGGATCGCCATGCAACCTCACCTCGACCTGCGAATCATCGCCGGCGAGCTGGACCCGCACATCCTGCAGATCGAAAAGCGTAAGCTCGCTGACCCGTCGCGAAAGCCCGGCTGCGCTCCAGTCCTTCAGCACCGCCAGATACTTTTGGACCTTTTCGATATTTTCTTTGCGCGCGTCATCCCCGGTCTCTTCGTTCCAACCGCGAATGAAAAATTCCGGCAGGCGATCGTCGGCCTTGACTTCGCCGAGCATGACGCCATCGTCGTCGACCCAGACGAAATGACCGCCGGATGTGCGCACGACCGCGATTGGATTTCGCTCGGTAATCCTGACGCGAATGCGATCCGGCAACACGCGCGTCACGACCGCCCGACGCACTCCCGGCAGCCGGCTCAACTCATTGCTAATCGCAGCGAGGTCAGCTCGCCACACGCCGGTGCGGGACAAAGCTCGTTTGGTCAGGCCCTGAATCTCGTCCGCCGAAGTCCGCGAAGTGCCGTTGACGTCAATCGCCTGAACCTGGAACAGGGCCGCCGACGCCGCCATGCGATAGCCAACAATTGATCCAATTAAGACCACAATTGCGATGACAAATTTCAAGGCCTTCGGTACGTAGGCGAGTAAGGTCCGCGGCGAAAAGTTGCCCGGGCGCGCGTTCGGCGAGCCGTCGCGTCGCGCCGGTTTCTGCACGAAACCTTTTTGCTGCGTGTTCGCGCGGCGGGGGCCACGCGATGCGATGACTTGTTCCTTCATGTTTTTCGTGGCACAGACTTCAGTCTGTGATATTCCCGGCGATGACACAGACTAAAGTCTGTGCCACTTTACTTACTGCTCCACAACTCGACTTCGTATTCCAAATCAATTCCATGTTCGCTTTTTACACGCTCCCGAATTTCTTCCGCCAGCGCCAAAGCGTCCGAGGCCCTGGCTTCCGCGCCTTCGGTAACGATGAAGTTCGCGTGCTTGGGCGATACTACTGCGCCGCCGCGACGCGTTCCTTTCATCCCGAGATCGTCGATCATTTTACCGGTGCCGACCGGACTCGACGGCGCGTTCTTGAAAAAGCATCCCGCAGAGCGCGTCCCATGCGGTTGCGTCGCCAGGCGCTGGCTCTTGGCCTTCTCCATTCGCTCATCGATCTTTTGCTGGTCGTCGGGTTGCAGCACCAGGGTCGCGCCCAACAACAGCTCGCCTTCGCGAAACGACGTATGACGATAATTCCATTGAACTTCGGCCCCCGGGATTTCCGTGACTCGACCTTCACGGGCTACGCGCACTGTTTCAACGACTGTACCGATCTCCTGCCCATAGGCGCCGGCGTTCATCCACAAAGCGCCGCCAACGGTGCCCGGAATCCCGTTCAAACCTTCAATCCCCGACAGAGACTTGCGCGCCACATCAACACACAAGCGCGGCAATGAATATCCCGCGCTGACCGACACCCGGTTGCCTTCAAACACCGGATCCGCTTTCACGGCCTTGAGACTGACAATCACATAGTGATGCTCGCCGTCATCTGCCAACACGTTGCTTCCCGATCCGAGTGGGCGCCACGCGATTCCCTTTTGCTCCAGCTCGTTGACCAGCGCAGCGGCTTGATCTTCAGTCTGCGGCGACAGCACCCAATCGATCGCGCCGCCAACGCGCAGACTCGTCAGATCCGCAAACCGCTTTCCGCGTTCAGCGCGCACGCCGAGCCTGTTGGCGATGGCTTCCACGACCTGGTGCTCGTTCTCCATAATCAGAATCGCAGAGCTAATAGGACTGACCGGACTCACAGGCGCCATTAGTCGTCCGAGTCCCATCTCGACTTAGCCCTCGCGTAACAGTCCCAACAACTGATCACCCGCGCGATGCACCGAACCTGCGCCCAGAGTGATCACCAAATCGCCTTCACGAACCTTGCTGCGCAGGCTCTCCGCCGCGCCTTCCACCGCGCCGATGTATTCCGCGTTCTTATGTCCGTAACTCTTGATTCTGCCTGTCAACACTTCGGCAGTGATTCCTTCTATCGGCGTTTCACTGGCCGCGTAGATGTCCGTGACCAGCAGCACGTCGGCGTTGTTGAAGGCGCTGGCAAACTCGTCCATCAAATCGCTGGTGCGCGAATAGCGATGCGGTTGAAACAGCACCACGATGCGGCGGTTCGGAGCGCCAATGCGCGCCGCACTCAAGGTCGCTTTGATCTCGGTGGGATGATGTCCGTAGTCATCAACCACCGTGATGCCTTGTTCTTCCCCTTTGAATTGGAACCGCCGTTCGGTGCCGCTGAATTCACCCAACGCGTGCGCAATTGTGTCGAATGGAACATCCAACTCGAGGGCCACCGCGATCGCCGCCAGCGAGTTGTAGACGTTGTGTTTGCCGGGCACCCGCAGCGACACCTTGCCGAGGACATTCACGCCGCTCAGGACAGTGAAGGTGGACCCAAATGAATGATCGTAAGAAATCTCGTGCGCGGAAATGTCGGCCTGCGCGCTCATGCCGTAGGTTATGCGCCGCCGCTCGACCTTCGGAATTACCGCCTGCACATGCGGGTCGTCGAGACAGAGCACCGCCGCGCCATAGAAGGGAACCTTATTCACGAAATCAGCAAAACATTTACGCACGTCTTCCATGTCGTGGTAGTAATCCATGTGTTCGCGATCGATGTTTGTCACCACCGCGATCATCGGCGTCAGCATCAGAAAGGACCGATCACTTTCGTCGGCCTCGACGACCATCAATTCGCTTTTCCCCAGCCGCGCATTGGAACGATAACTGCGCACGATGCCGCCCACGACGAAGGTCGGATCGAGGCCGGCCGTTCCCAAGACCGTGGCCACCATCGAAGTCGTCGTGGTCTTGCCATGTGAACCGGCGCACGCCACGGTGTACCGTTTCATCCGCATCAATTCGGCGAGCATCTCAGCCCGCGGAATCACCGGAATCGACCGCTGCCGCGCGTCGATTATTTCGGGATTGTCCTCGCGCACCGCGGTGGAACGCACCACGACGTGGGCGTCGCCGACATTTTCCGCAGCATGACCTTCCGTGACTTCCACCCCCAGCGCTTCCAAACGTGCGGTCACTTCTGATTTTTTTGCGTCGGACCCGGTTACGCGGAATCCGAGGTTGGCCAACACTTCGGCGATGCCCGACATACCTATGCCGCCAATGCCGATGAAGTGAATGTGTTGGAATGGTCTAAACATTAAAGAGTAGTCAGTTGTCAGTAGTCAGTAGCGGCATAATCATGGCTACCGGCGTCCCCTCGCTACGCGTTCTATTAAGTCAACGGCGGATGCTGCGGCATCTTTCCGCGCTAAACTCCTGGCGGCGTCTTCCATTTTTGAAATCGTTTCGGGCGAATCGACCAACGCCACAATTTCGTTCGCCAGCCGCTCACCGCTTAACTCACCTTGTAGAATCATTCGCGCGCCACCTGCGTTTTGCAGCGCCTCGGCATTGCGCTGCTGTTCCAATTGTCCCGGCAATGGAACCATGATTGCCGCTTTGCCGGCTGCCATCAGCTCAGCGCTCGTCGTCGCGCCCGCGCGGGAAACAATCAGATCGTTTGCTTCGAACGCTAAAACCATTTCATTGATATATTCGCGCACGTCAACATTCGTCCAGTCATTCGCCGTATAGGCGTCGCGCACCCTTGCAAAATCCGCCTGCCCCGTTTGATGAGTCACGCGTAATCGCTGGCGATGTGACGCGAGCTGCGGAAGCGCCGCAAGCATCGCATTATTCAGAGCCCGTGAGCCCTGCGACCCGCCGAATAGCAGCAGCGACACCATTTGCAGATCGCGCTGCTTCGGTTTGATATCAAAGAACTCGCGCCGCACCGGATTGCCGGTGAATACTCCCTTGCCCAAAAAGTAAGGCAACGTCGCTTCAAACGAAACGGCGGCGGCATCAACGAACCGCGCCAGCCGGCGATTGGTAAATCCCGGAACGGCGTTCGATTCCATCAGCACCGTCGGCAGACGCATCAGCGAAGCCATCATCAACACCGGGCCGCTGACGTATCCGCCTGCGCCTACAATCGCCTCAGGACGAAATGCTCTAATCACCCGACGCGCAGCGACAAAACTTTTCGGCAGGATCATCAAACCCTTGAGTCTCTGCGCGAGGCCCATGTTCACCAGTCCTGCGCTTTCAATGAGCGATAGTTCAAAACCCGCCTGCGGCACCAAACGATTTTCCAGGCCGCGCGCGGTGCCCACGAACCTGACAACTGAGTTCGGGTCGCGGCGCATGATTTCGTTAGCGACCGCGATGCCCGGATAAATGTGACCACCCGTTCCGCCGGCGGCAATCAGCACGCGCATTCCTCAACCTCATCGCGCGAATGCCGTAGCCCGTTGCCGTGGAATCCGCTTACGACGCGGGCGCGGCGCTTCGTCCCAGTCATTCTCATAATCACCGTCGTCGACGATCGCGCGCTTACCAAGGGCGGCATATTGCGAGATGTTCAGCAGAATCCCTACCCCGGCAAGCGTCGGCACGATCGATGAACCGCCGTACGAAATAAACGGCAACGGAATTCCCTTGTTCGGAACAATGGCCAGCACCACGCTGATGTTCAGCAGGGCCTGCGCGACAATCCCGACTACGATACCCAAGCCCAGCAACATGCCGAACCGATCCGGCGCGCGTAAAACCGCACGCATTCCGCGCCAAAGAAATATTGCGAACACGACCACGATAATCAGCGCGCCCACCAGACCCAATTCTTCGCCGACCACGGCGAAGATAAAATCAGAATGTGCGAACGGTAGAAACAGAAGTTTCTGCCGGCCCTGCGCGAAACCCAGCCCGTGAACGCCGCCCGAGCCCACTGCGATCAGCGATTGCACCGTTTGATAACCTGCGCCTTGCGCATCCGCCCATGGATCGATGAATGACGCCAGGCGTCGCATCCGAAACGGCGTGAAGATCAGCATTTTGCCAACGTAAAGCAAGGCCGGCACGGACGCATAGAAAACGTGGCGAGGCCGCACGCCCGCGGCAAAGCAAACGGTTATGCCCGCAATTCCCAGCATCAAGGCTGTGCCTAAATCCGGCTCCTTGATTACCAATCCGGCAAGCAATCCAATTACCAGCATGCACGGAACGAAAGTGCGAAAGAACGAATCTTCATCGCCGGCACGTCGTTCGAGAAATCGCGCCAAAAAGATAGCCAAAGTCAGCTTGGCAATTTCTGACGGCTGTAGCGAGAACGAACTGAAACGAATCCAGCGCCGCGCGCCGTTGATAGGACGAAAGCCAAAAACTGCCAGCAGGAGCAGCACGGTTATCAGCAAAAGGCCGTAGACGATCCAGCGCCGGTTAAGCTTTTGATAATCGAAATTCATCGCGACGAACATCGCTACGAGTCCGAGCGAAGTCCAAATCGCCTGCTTGATTAGATAGTGAAACTGGCTGTGGTTCTCCTGCTGAGCAATGACCGCCGAGGCGCTATACACCATGACGACCCCGAACAGCGCGAGGCCAATCGTCGCCGAGAACAGCCATCGATCGATTTGTAACTTCTGAGTCATCTCAAACCCAGTCTAAGGTCTCAAGTTTCAGGTCTCACTTGCCGTTGAGAGTTGAGACGCGAGACTTGAGACTTCTTCCTTAAACACTCTTCCGCGATGCTCGAAACTTTCGAACATGTCGAAACTTGCACAGGCCGGCGCGAGCAGAACGACGTCGCCCGGTTCCGCTGAAGCGAATGACTTTGTCACGGCGTCGTGCATGTCAGTCGCTCGCGCGTGAGGCGCCGCATCACCGATTTCGGCTTCGATCGTTTGGGCGTCTTCGCCAATCAGAATCATCTTCCTTACCCGCGCTTTGATTAATTCAGCGAGCGGCGCGTAAGGAGCCTTCTTACCAAGTCCACCGAGAATCAGAATGACTTTTCCCTGATCGCGCGCAAACGCTTCCAGCGCTTTGGCCGTCGCATCGACGCTGGTCGCTTTCGAATCGTTAACAAAGCGCACGCCGTTGATTTCTGCGACTTCCTCCAGCCGATGCTCGACCGGTTGAAATTTGCTGACGGTATCGCGCAGAGATTCGGGCGCCGCACCGCACGCCAGACCCGCCGCGAACGCAGCCAGGACATTCTCAACATTGTGCGTGCCCCGCAGTTTCATCTCGTCGCGCGACATTAAAACGCGTTCGCCGTCGCTCGTCTTTGAAACCAAATCATTGCCGCGCAGGAACAGACCTTCATTCAATTCCTGCCTGACGCTGAAGTCGACCGGGTGCGCGCGCAGACTTTGCTTCCACGAAGAGACAATTTCATCGTCCGCATTCAGAATCGCTACATCGCTCGCCGCCTGGTTCCTGAAGATGTTGTGCTTGGCGGCGGCGTAATCCATGAGCGATTCATAACGATCCATGTGGTTCGGCGTCACGTTCAGCACGGCGGCAACCGTCGGATGAAAATCAACGATCGTTTCCAGTTGAAAACTGGAAAGCTCGACGACGTTCCATCCATCCTCACGCGACGAGTCAATCATTGAAATCAGGGCCGTCCCGATATTCCCCCCAACCTGCACGTTCATTCCCGCGTCTTTCAGCATTTGTCCCACCAGCGAAGTCGTCGTGGTCTTCCCATTCGATCCGGTAATCGCAACGGTGCGGCCCTTAATGAAGCGCGCAGCCAATTCAACCTCGCCGATGACTTCCGCGCCTTTGCGATCGGCATAACGAATCGGAATCGATTTCGTTGGTACACCGGGACTCACCACCACCAAATCGATCTGATCAAGCAGCCACGACGGCGGATCGCCTGCAACCAATCCGACGCCTTCAGTTTTCAAATCGAGCGCTGCCTGTGACCACTCGGGCAGCGGCTTGCGGTCGTTAAGCGCGACAATCGCGCCGCGTTCCGTCAGAAACCGCGCGCTGGCAATCCCACTACGCGCCGCGCCAACAACTAAGGCTTTTCGTCCTGCGATCTCCAAAAAAGATCCATAACCTCGTTTAGAGCCGGGCTACTGCCCGCCAATTCCGCAGTCAGACAAAACGGCGGGCGGTAGCCCGCCTCTAAACGATTCCGCAAAGTTCATCTCAATTTCAGAGTCGACAGACTCAACAACGCAAACAAAAGTGCGAGGATTACGAACCGAAAAACGATCTTCGATTCCTTCCATCCGACCATTTCAAAATGATGATGCAATGGCGTCATCTTAAAGACGCGCCTCCCCACACCGCTCGTGCGCTTCGTCATCTTAAAGACGGTGACTTGCAGCATCACCGACAGCGCTTCCATCACGAACACGCCGCCGACCATGATCAGCATGAATTCCATCTTGGTCAGCACCGCGATGGTGCCGACGGCCCCGCCTATCGCCAGGCTGCCGACGTCGCCCATGAACACTTCCG
>JBIOZK010000096.1:0-34213 GCA_044870975.1 Pyrinomonadaceae bacterium | reverse complement strand
TGGACCACGGCGCCCTCGACCTGGTTCTCGAGGTGGGTGGGGTTGAGCACGGCGCCGCACTCGAAGACGGCCACCACGCGCTGGACGCGCACGGCGCCGCTCCCGTCCACGCGGACGGTGGCGCAGCTTCCGACGTAGCCGCCCTTCTCGACGCCGCAGGCGATGCCGTGGCCGGTGCCGGGCTCCGCCTTCCTCTTGTCCCATCCGAACCGCTCGGCCGCCGCCTCGAGCACGGCGCGGAGCCGGGCCTCCTTCCTTGGCGCAACTGTCCGTACCCACTGCCGGCTTAATCGTCTCCTTAGTCCCATCGAAAGGCTGCAGGATGTTGTGAATGCCATGACAGTCCGTACACACCGGAGTGCGCGACACACCTCGCGCCAGCGCCTGTCCATGAATGCTCTGCATGAATTCACGAGATTCCGTCGCATGGCACTTGCCGCAGGTACTGGGAATATTCACCCGGGCAATTGTTGATTGCTGGTTCGAGGCGGACTGGATGTCATGCGCGTTATGACAATCAGTGCAGACAGCGGCGCTCATGTTCCCACGCGCGATTGCCTTGGCGTGGACGCTCTCGCGATAAGCAAGTATCGGCTGATTACTGATGCCGCTTCCTTGCATGACGCTCTTGTCGCCATGACAGCGGCCGCAGGTCTCGGCGATGTTGGCGCGATTGATCGTTGATTTGATGTCACTTGGCGGCAGGATTGTCGTCATGTCGCCATTCTTCGTATGGCAGTCAAGACAGGCTGCGGCCTTCGCTCCATTTTGTTTCGCCTGGGCGTGGAAGCTGTGGCCGTAACCCTTGTGCGGCTCGTTATGGAAAAGCGATCCGGCTAGATAAGGAAGTTGTTTGCCCGGTCCATGACATCCCTGACACTGAAGCTCTGGCGCGCGCGCCGGCAGCGCCGCGTTCGGGCCACCGATGAGGGCGCCTTCATTGGGTTGAACTGGGGTCGCAGAGGCGTTTTGACCCTGACTATTCTGGGCGTGAGCAAACGTCCGGACGACCGTGATCGCAGCTACGGAGAGCAGTGCTGCCAGGATGATTTCAACAACGGTACGACGGGCCATGGACCCACTCTTTCCGGGAGGGACTTCATCATAATGCCGGTCAGGAATCGTGCCGGTGACCAGCGTCACAAGCGGCATCGCGCAGCCTCACCCCGAACAAAAAGATAGCTCTCTCAATTGCTCGAGAGAGCTATCACAAGCCAGCGAGTTCCGTCACCCGGTAGCAGAACTCACCGGCCTAGTCCCGAGCGATTACTTCAAACCCTTCATATAGGCGACCAGTGCCTTGGCTTGATCCGGCGTCATACCCTTGTCCTTGAACGCAGGCATGTTGGGCGGCTTTTCGGCAGCCTTGCCGTCGAGCACAATTTGAACCAGAGCGTCGTCGGCTTTGGTCTTGTCCATCTTCTTTTCGGCGGTAGCGCCATGGCACATCTTGCACTTCGTGTTGTACGTGGCCGCACTATCATCTTCGGTAGCGCGCGCAGGCACTGAAATCAGCAGGGCGCCGGCGACTAACGGAATACCGATTAGAGCTGCTGCGATCTTCTTCATTATTGCTGTCCCTTCCTAAATGAAACCTTCTCTCTCTGAGCATCTCCCGACACGGGAAGTCAGAATCCGGGCAATGCTTGTGCCGCCGTTAATGTTGAGAAAAGCTACAGTCGGACCTTCGAAGTTGCGAGGTTTTTCTCAGAGGCTGGGAAATTTCCGCGGGCATGAAGGCGGGAACAGGAAAAACACTTGAGCGGGAACCCGAGCAAGCTTTGCGCTTGTTGGGATCTCTATGGGAAGCCCCGGGGCCGGCGATTTCGAACCGGCCCCTCTTCATTAACTCAGCTTACGCAGACTTCTTGTGGCAAGCGGTGCACTTCTTTGACGTCGGTGCAGTCGTGTCAGCTTTCACTTTCGCGACGGCATCGTGACAACCGCCACAATTCACGTGAAACGCCTGTTGGTTATTCATCACGGTTGCATCACTGCCGCCGGGCAGCTTTACCGAGGGAATCTCCGGCAATAACTTTGGCTTCTCACCGTTGCGCGCATGACAATCGGTACAAATCGCACCCACGGCTTTTGGATCGCTGGCGAGCAAATCCATCGACAGCGTGGTGGTGCGATCGGCCGGATACGCTGTTTTATGCGGCGGACTCTTCACCGCTTCCGCGGCCGGCTGCGCCGTATGATGGCACTCGGTGCAGGCGGGCGCCTTGCTGAGATCGGCGCTCCGATTCTCAGTCGCGTGCTTGCCGTGATTGAAAGCTACCTGGCCCAGCTTGGCCTCTTTTGCCAGCACAATTGTGTCCGGTATCTTGCCCTGCGAATTGGTCTTGTTGATTACCAGACTTGACGCGATCACCAGCAGCGTCAGGAAGAGCGCAAATCTAAATACATTCCGGTTTCCTGTTTTAGGGAAATGATGCACTGTATTTACCTCCGATTATCAAACATTCTATCTAATTACGCGGCCAAACCTCAGTCTGATCTAGCGCACAAACGGTCTGCGCACAACTGGCAGAAGTTACAGGGCCGCAAATCGACCTGCTCGACTGAGTTTGAGAAGCGCATGACGCAATCCAGGCTGCGGCAATGCGCCAGACCAAACGCGTGGCCGAGTTCATGAACAGCTTCCTTCTCGGCGCGCGCAAACAACAATCGCCGGTCATCCGGCAATCCATAAAACTCCTGCTGCAAACGATGCGTGGACATCAGGGCAGCGCAACCGCCGACCTGTGCCTCGCCAAACACAAACGTGAAAATCGGAATGAAAAGATCCAGGTCCGTCACTCCAAGAATCTTCGAGTCGTCATCGGCAATCTCGCGCAACTCTTCGAGCAATTTGGTCGAATGATGTTGGCGTCGCGTCGCGTCATAAGTTCTTTCAATATTCAGATCGACGGCGGCATCGGTACACGGCCGGCCGAATTTCTCCGGCAGAGTCAGCGCCAGATACTCCAACAAATCCCTATCGACTGTGCCGACTGGCACAATTTTGATGTCTGAATCAGGTGACTGCATCGCGCCATCGCTCTAGTTTGCCTTGACCGATTTCATCTGAGCCTGCGCCCGGGTCTCCCGCTTGAATCCATACTTCTTGATGCGGTTGTAAAGCGTCACCCGATCAATCTCGAGCAGCCGCGCGGCGCGATAAATGTTCCAGCCCGTCTCATCCAGCGTGCGCTTAATGTGCTGTCGTTCGATCTCAGCCAGCGATCTGTTTTCAGCGTCGCTGCTTCGTTCTTTGACCTTGAGCGGCAAGTCGTCACGCTCGATTGTTCCCGTCTGGCAAACGAGTACAGCTCGCTCGATTGCGTTCTGCAACTCGCGCACATTTCCCGGCCATTCGTAGTTCGCCAGGATGTTTGCGGCCTCGGTTGAGATCTTCACGAGGGGCCGGTTCATGTTGTGCGCGAACTTCTGCAGGAAATGCTGGACAAGCAGCGGAATGTCCTCGCGTCGTTCACGCAAAGGCGGAATCGTGATCGAAAACACGTTGATGCGATAGTAGAGATCTTCCCGAAATCTGCCTTCCGCATTCATCGTTTCGAGGTTTTGGTTAGTGGCCGCAATCAGACGAAAATTCACCGGCAGTTCGATATTTCCACCAACCCGATAGATTTTTTTCTCTTCGAGTACCCGCAGCAGATCGACCTGCGTCTTCAACCCGATATCGCCGATTTCATCCAGGAACAGCGTGCCGCCGTCAGCCATTTCGAACTTGCCTTTGCGCCGGTATTGCGCGCCGGTAAACGCCCCTTTCTCGTGGCCGAATAATTCCGATTCAAGCACGCCTTCGGACAGCGCCCCGCAATTCACCACTACGATTGGCATATATCGCCGGTCGCTGTTCGCATGAATCGCCCGCGCAATCAATTCTTTGCCCGTCCCGGATTCACCACGAATTAAGACGCTGGTATCCGAAGCGGAGACCATGGCGACCTGTTCGAGCAAACGCCGAGTCGCTGCGCTGGTGCCGATAATTTCATGCGCCAGATTCAACTCATCAATTTTCGTCCGCAGCTGTTTGTTTTCCGAAACCAGCCGCTGGTGCTCAATCGCCTTTCTAATCGTCTGTTCCAGATCGTCCGGATTGAAGGGTTTGATGATGTAATCGTACGCGCCCTGTTTCATTGCTTCGATGGCGCTCTCAACCGAAGCGTACGCCGTCATGATAATCACAATACCACCCGGCTGCGCCTCCTTCAGCTTTCGCTGTAACTCGAGACCGTCAATTCCGGGCATGCGAATGTCGAGCAGAAAGATGTCCCAATTCGCGTGCGCAAGTTTTTCCAAAGCGACCTTTGCCGACTCGGCGGTGTCAACTTCGTAGCCTTCATCGCGAAACCAGTCGCCCAGTGAATCGCGAACCACAGCTTCGTCGTCAACAATCAATATGCGAGCAGTTTGATTACTCATAATGCCGTCTCCCATCGAGCCTCACAGACAGGTCGAGGTGAAAACAAGAGTCCCGCAGGGACAAAATATTTATCGAACCAGGGCAAGGATGAAGCTGCAGCGCTCATTTGGAGGGCGATGTTTCCGCCGCTATTGCGATATCGATTTCCAAATGACATGCCGCTCCTCTGTAGTTTCTGCGGTCTGGTCATCACGGTGTCCATAAACATCACGCTCCTACTGAGTTTAGAACCCGATTGTCTGCTGCATCATTCCGTAAAAATGACAATTGATTGTCTTGAGGCATTCGGTCCGGCAGACGAATTACAAACGTCGTCCCCGCTCCCGGCGACGACTCTACTTCGATTTGCCCGCCATGTCCGGTCACAATGCCGTAAACCACGGCCAGCCCGAGACCGACGCCTTTCCCTTGTTCCTTGGTCGTAAAGAAAGGCTCGAAGATGTGTTGCTTGGTTTGTTCGTCCATCCCGACGCCATTGTCGATTACTCGAATCTCCGCCGCGTGCGCCATTTCGAGATATCGCGAGTTCACTGTGATCCAGCCATCGCCGGCGTGAACCGCCTCGCAAGCGTTGATTAACAGCGCCACCAGCGCCTGTTTGATTTGCTGCTGGTCGCACTCGATCGGTTTCAGATCGGAATCGCAATTGGTCGTCGCCGTCGCCCCGCTAAGTTCAATCTTGTGTCGCACCAGACGCAGGGATTCGTAAATAATCGAGTTGAGATCATTCGGTTTCACATTTGGTTTCGTCTGCCGCGAAAACTGCAGCAGGCCCTTTACGATTTCGCCACACCTGGCCGATTCCGCTGCAATCGTTTCGATGTTCCTCTTTGTCTCTTCATCCAGCGCGGAGGCGTGGCCGTTGCGATTGAACCGCTTCAGCACCAGCCGCGCATACACGAGAATTCCCGCGAGCGGGTTATTGATTTCGTGCGCCACGATGGCGGCGAGCTTCCCAATTGAGGCCAGCTTTTCCACGCCCAGGATGCGCTCGTGAGCCTGCCGCAGCTCGAGGGACTTCTGCGCAACCCGTTCTTCTAGGGTCCGATTCCATTTGTTGATTTCAGTATTCGCCCGCTTCAGCTCGGCGGTCATGCGGTTAAAAGAGTGCGCGAGTTCACCAACTTCGTCGCGCGATCTGATTTTGATCCGGTAATCCAGGTCGCCGGCCGCAAGATGATTGGTCCCGGCTATCAGTTTGCGCACCGGCTTGTGAACCATGATCCAGGTCAGCGTCGCGAATAGCGCCGAAAGCAACACCACGGCGCCTGCGAGGCTTAGCAACATTTGCCGGCGGCTGGCCGTAGTAGCTGCGTCCACCGTATCGAGGGACATCTGCACATTGATCATCCCGAGCACTTTGGTCTGCGGCGAATGCGCATGACAGCTCGAGCTTGAACACGATGGCTCGTTGTCGATCGGATTGATCACACTCAAGGTGCGATGGCCAGTCGCGTCGACGAAGATGCGCGTGCGTTCCTGCCGGCTCAACTGATGAGGAATTGGGCCGCGCTCGCGGGAGGCGCTTGTGTCATGCACGTGACATGCATTGCAGGCTTCAGCAGACTTGTCGACGCGAGTCAACAACTCGTCCGCCTGCGTCGATGATTTAATCTCGCCGGCTTTATTGAAAATCCTGATCTTTTCAATGCCCGGTTGCGAACCAATCGAGCTGACAATCTGGTTAATCTCATCGCTACGATTGTTCAGCATGCCGTAGCGAGTGCTGCGTTTGACGGTTTCGGTAATGCGATCGCCCGCCGCGTAAGTAGCTTCTTCGAGGTTCTCTCGATGCAGCCGAATAATTCTGTAGCCCAGCGCCGTAAACGTCGTGACCATCGCGCCTATCAGACACAGCGTCAGTTTCAGACTGAGGTTTATCGACGAGCGATGTCTTGCTTTACGTCTTAGCGTGACAGGAATCGCACCTCTCCTTTTGCATAATGCCAACTGCCTTTACGCCGTCGTGACATGTGCCGCAATTCCTCATCTTCCGGTCGGGCGTGATGTCGGGCGTCGTCGGCAACATTCGGAACAATCCGGAGTGACAGGTACTACAGTTTGGGTCCTCAGTGTTCATATGACGCGTGTGGCTGAAGACGCAGAGACCCGGGCTGGAAGGTCCCATCTTGATCGCAATCGGACCTGGCATTTTCAAATCAGCCAGTCCGCGGCTTAGATCAAGGGTGCCGGCTCCTTCCGCCAGAAACGTCGGCGCTTCCCGTCGTCTAATTCCGTCATATGCCAAAACCACCGACGCGCCCATGAAAATGAGGCACATCACCAAAGCCACGGTCGTCGCGCTCCACAGCGGCGCGCGAAACGCTGCGAGCGCCGGCAGCGGCGCGCGCTTGCCGCCGGCGATTTCCTTCATGTCCTCCGCGGGAAAGACGTCGAGGTATTTCACCGCCAGCCCAAACAGCAGGAAGCCGGCCGCCACGATCGAACCTGTGATTGCCAGTTCATTCCAGCTCGGGAAGTAATGCACGCCGGATGATCGATCCATGCCGGTGAGCGCGACGTTCATGCGGTTCATCACAAATCCGAGCACAATCATCAGCGCGGACAAGAACAAACCAAACTGATTATTTCGAATGTGTCGGATGAGGAGCATGATTACGGGCGCGATCACTCCCAGCAGGATCTCAGCCAGAAACAGCCGCCCTTCGTAAGTTGGTTGAAACGCCTGCGACAAAACGCCCCGCGACTGCATGTCGGTCAGCCGAATCACCAGGTAAACCGTTAACGTAACGGCCGCGACGGAGCCCAACTTCGTTAGTAGGTGAAAATCCAGTTGCTTACGAAAGGCGCGCAGACTCAAATATGATTCGAAGATCGTCATCGCACATCCGAGCGCAATCGCGGATACAAAAAAGAAAACCGGCAGCAGCGGCGAATACCACAATGGATGAAGCTTGAGCGGAACGATCAGATACAAAGTGCCCAGCGACGATTGATGCATGGTCGAAAGCAACACGCCCAGGATTACCAGAGGTATGGTGATGGATTTGACGATCTGGTACGGCTTCTTCCACGGCAATTTCTCGAGAACGAGCGGACTGAACTCCAGCATCAGCACCGTCGAATAGAGCGTCACGCACCAGCCCACTTCGAACATCACGGAACGCGGATTCCACATGATCAACGGATGCCAGATGTTGTAAGGACGCCCCAGATCAAACATTAGTCCGACTACGACTAATGAATAACCGAGAAATGCCGTGAGGATGGTCGGACGAATAATCGGGTGATACTTCTCGATATGAAAGATGTAAACGACCGCGCTAATCGTAAATCCGCCGGCCGCCAGGGCCACGCCACATAAAACGTCAAAGCCGATCCAAACGCCCCACGGGAATTGGGCGCTGAGATTTGTGCTCGCGCTCAGTCCTTTAGTGAATCGCAGGAAGGCTGAGTAAGCGCCGGCAGCTAGAACCAAAACCAGAATCACTCGCCAAAAAGTCACTTTGGGCCAACCGAGTCTTAGCTTAGCCATGATTAGTTCGCCCCTTCCCCGGAAGCGTTGGCTTCGTCTTCCGCCCGCTTCACTTCCTCGCGTCGCTTCGTAATCCACCAAATGCCGCTCATCAGCACGCCGCCGATGCCCACCACCTTTGGCAGTTTGTGCAGCACGTTCCAAGTCAGGTGCGGTAGCGGCTGCTGCAACATGTCCGTGCGATAGCCAAGCGAGTCGAAGGGCACATCAGAAAGCAGCAACACCGACGTACCGCCGACTTCCGCGACGCCATAGACGTGATTCACATAGCGATTTGGGTTCGCGCGAATACGTTCCTCAGCTTCGGCAATCAACTCATCGCGATTCCCAAACTTAGTCGCTCCGGTCGGGCAAACTGTCGCGCATGCGGTGGCCAGCCCGGCGGCAATTCGATCGCGGCACATGTCGCATTTGCGCACCCGCGGCGTGATCGGATCGTCCCATTCATACTGCGGCACATTGAACGGGCAGGCCTGGACGCAATAACGGCAACCCATGCACTTGCTGGCCTCGTACGACACTGGTCCTGCCGCCGACTTCACCAGCGCTCCGACCGGACAGACTGAAACGCACGTCGGATCGTTGCAATGCATGCACATCCGTCGCACGAAGCGATTGTTCCGGCGATTCACGACGGTGAATGTGTCGGCCGAAAGATTGTCGCGGAGAAAATCAACTGACGTCCTGGGAAGCTTGTTCTTTTCCTTGCAGGCGCTGTAGCAGGCGCCGCACCCAATGCAGCGCGTGCTGTCGAACAGCAACGCCTTCCTGGCTCCTGTTTGAGTGTCCATTTTTTCACCCGGGAGGGATCCTGTTGCAGTTAAAATCAGCAACTGCTATTCCGACGTGAATGACGATTCATTCATCAGATCTGCGTTTTTGCAGCCAAAAAGCGCGGGGATTATTCCCCAGGACACCCAACCCGAACGCGCGTGGTGAAAGTCCACAAAAGTGTCTGACTTTTACCCACGCATTCGGGATGAGTCCCAAATAGTCATGCTGCCTTATCCTGCGGACGAAGAAACATCTCATTGAATCCTTTCCAGGTTGCTTCATCCGCAAACTCGAGCACGCCGCCGGTAAGCTCGCCGCCGTCCTGCAGCACCTGGCCCAACTGCATGTTCTCGATGGTTTGAGCTGCAAAGAATTCCTGGAATCGTTGGGCCTCGCCCTTGAGCCACCTCGTGGCTTCATCAGCCGCGAATAGCTGTTTCAGGTTCTGAGCGAGGTTCCGCGGTTGGATTGAGCAAATCCACCCTTCCCGGTACGGATCGTTTTCGATCATCTCGGGATGCCATTGCAGTTCTTTGTCAACCATCGTCACAGTCCCCTCGACCGGCGAGGCAAAGGCTGCGCGATGATTGTCCTGCTTCACGGCAAACAACACGTCGCCGCGATTTATCTCCTTTCCAACTTCCGGAAGGACAATGTCGTCGATTCGGCCGATCAGTCTCTGCGCAAAGCCATCCACGCCAATCGTCGTTACCCCGGAGGGGTTGATTTCGACCCAGGTATGGCCGGCGTCGAGAAAAAGATTCGCGGGCGCAGAGAGGTCGGTCAGCGTGCTGATTGGCACGAGGTGGTCGGCGAGGCGTCGCGACGTGCGCTCCTTCTTCGCTTTTCTGAATTGGATAACTCCGTCGATGCTCACGCACACGACGATCGTCAAGATTACAAATAGGGCTACCATATAGATCACCTCCCCTGCTGAAATATGATTTCAGTGGTTTTAGATTTCACGTTTGCACTTCTTTCAGAGGGACGGCGATGTAATGCCTGATCAAGCGGGCATCGATCGCAATCAAAGGCACGGTCACACAGCTTGTAGTTAACGACGCCCGCATCCATCCAAATGCAACAGGTTGGCGGCGGCGTCTGCGGCGGGTAGGTGCTGATTTGATTGCGTTGGTCCATGTCGCCCTCTCACCATGTGCTCCGCACCTGCTAAGGGCAACAGCCATTCCATTCCGGTCGCGTATCAGCGCACGGCTGTAACTGCTGAAATACTGAGAGTTCGAGGTATGGATGTGAAGAGTTCAACCACCCGTCCGCACGCTGAGAGTTGAAAAGGTCAACACGGTGCGAGAGACATTCGCGGATCGCCAGCAGAATGCTGGGTGCCTGGGAGTTTAGAAAGTGAACAGCGGTTGTTTAGGAATTCAACAGCAGGTCAGGAACCAAATCGAAACAGGCTTCCCGTGTGACAACGTTTGCAGGTAGTAAAGTCATCGCCGCCAAACGCGCGCTTGCTGTCGTGGCAGGTGGCGCAGCTCTGTCCCCGTCCGGTGGCGTGATGATTGAGAGCTTCGGGGGTGGTGACTTGTCTTTTCTGCGGCATGCCGGCACGGACCTGATGACAATCGCTGCATTGCGTCTGGGGATCATGTTTGGCATGACTGAATCCCAGCCTGAACGCCGGCATGTTCTGTGGCGTGCGTGAGTATCCTCCCAATTGATGACAAGTGCCGCAGGACGAAATGTCGCGACCGCCGGACTGAGCACGCGGGGTGTGACAGCGAAAACAGGTCGTGTGCGCGTTGAAGTCCGCGGGAATCGTCATCGCCACCCCGCCGCGCGAGGGCCGGTGACAGGTCGCACAATTGACGCTGCCCATCGAGAGGTGACGCGCATGATCGAACTTCATGCGGAAGCTGATCAATCGATTGGGAAATGGCTTGGTGGCCCCACTCTTCGCGTCGGTGTGACAAATGGTGCAGATGGGACTGTCGGCATTTGAGAACTGCTGAGCGTGACAACCAGCGCAGGGCAAGTGTTGAGACGCGCCCGGCCGCTTAGGCACCGGCGCGTTTGAATCTCGCCGATGACAGAGCAAACAAGGAAGCCGTGAATGATTGCGACTACTATGTTGAAATTTTGAATAATCCAGGCCCTCGGGAAACTGCATCTGTTCCTGCGGCGATTGAGGATCGACCGGATCGGCATGGACGCGTGAGTTAAGGACCCCGATCGTAGCAATGATCATGACAATCACCAACGGAATTAGTCCCGTCGGGACTAGATGTTTATAGAACCACAGGCGGGACAATGCTCCTGCGCTCCGTAGGAGGGCGAGTCCTGCGCGGAACATGCCGCTGGTATGGAGCTCAGGACCAAATTTATTTGAGGGGTCTATAAACATTCGGTTCCTACGGAGCTACATCCATCTTCGTCTAGCCAATAAATAGTTCCTGGTCACTTGTCACCGGTCACTCATCAACTCGTCTTCGGTTTAGGCGTCGGAATTGCGCGCGCGTGATTCTCGGGAACGGCCTCTTTGCCGTAGACAACGTGGCACTTCGTGCATACGAAGTTCGGATTCTTTTTTCGGGCGTCGACTTCGAAATTCAAAGCGCCGCCGTCGTCCAACGTCTGCGTAATGTGACAACCGTCGGCCCCGCCGCACGATTTCACGGCCACCTTCATTGTCTTTGGATCTACTGTGCTGTAGGTCGAGGTCGCCACGTTGTGACAATCCATGCAATTCAATTCAGGGTGCATGCCGCCTTCGTGACGAAATCCGCCGGCGGATTGGCGGCGGCTCCAGCGCGCGAGCATTATGGCATCCACGCCCATCGCCGATGCGAGTTTCGCGTCAAAGTCCGTCTTTAATGTTTGCAGCGGCACCAGCTTGTGACACGTCTCGCAATTTTTTGGCTCCGGCGGAATTCCGGAATCGGCGTTGTGACAGGTAAAGCAGATCGTATGACTGGTCGGAATCGTCTTGAACGTTCCCTTCTTGAGCCAGAAATTATCGCCAATGTCTTTCGGCGGCTTCACCAGATATTCTTCGCTCGATTTGCCCTGCGGCTGGTAGGTCTCGTGACAGACGGGACAGCTTTTCGGCGGTGCGGCTTTCTTGTCCTGGAACGACGCGTTCACGAACAAGGCTCGGTCGCGCATTCCGGGCGCAATCATTCCGACGACGTCGATGTGCTTGTCATGCGGAAAGCCCACGCCGAATTCGGAAATGAATTCCCTGCGCCTTAACTTCGGATCTGTAATGTCGCCGAGACTCGGAAACAGCCAACGCGCGGTGTCCCGCGGCGTCACGGCGATGTGGCAGTTCGAACAAATGACCGGCGCCGGACGCTCGCGCGCAAAGAATTGTGTGCGATGACAATTCAAGCAGGATGAGTGTTCGGGAAAATCGGCGACGTCCTGAAAAGCTGCGTCACCCTTGCGCACTACATTCCAGTTCTTCGATGGGACTTTGTGACAGGAATTACAGGCGAGCTTTTGCGTGACTGCGTGAGTCGTGTGCGAGAACTTGCTGTAATCGATCTTCGGTTTCGGCGGTACTTTCGGCTTTTGAACTCGGGACCTGCTGGTGCGTCTTTGCCCTGCGGCGCTGGCCGGCGCGGACGCCGAGGCAATTAGAAACAGAAGCGAACAAATGAGGGCGGGAATGAATTTCGATTGCGGCGGCATAGTCAAACGGCGACACCGCTTTGGATCGTGAATGCGGGGAATAGCCTTAATCGATCCGAAGCGCCATCGCCGTCGAGCGTTGCCGGCGCACTCCATCTCAAGGGTCATGTAGCCTGCCGCCTCTCAATCTGGCGAATCTTAAGATAAACCAGAAACGCCAGGAACAAAATGAAGACGAGCGACACGGCCAGACCCTCGCGCCGGAATTTCCACTCGCCCAGCGCGGTTTGTCCCGCCTGATATCCTTTGTCCGCCGCGTCCAAACCCGGGCCGACTACCTTCTCGACTTCGGCCGTCGAAGATGAATGAATCAGCACCCGCGCGTGAGTCAGAGCATCAGTCGCGCCTTTCAAATCGAACTTCGGCTTACTGACCTCCATGCCTTTGCGCTCGGCCTGATCGAGAATGCCGGTCGATTTTTCAATCCTCGCGATCAGTTCATCGATCCGCGTGCGCATCATGCCCGCCGCCGCAAAGCCCTTGTCGCCGTTTGAGTGACAATTGATGCACAGCGCGCCCTGTTGGGTCCCGATCATCGCGTCGTTCGGTTTCAGGATCGCGTGGTTGCTGTGACAGGTGATGCATTCACCAAGCTGTTTGTCGTCGAAGGCTTTTTTGTGCGGACTGGTTTGGAATAACTCGGCCTGACGCGCATGACATTGTCCACAGACATTCGCGACTGAAGCGATGCCCGGCGGCGTGGCGCCATGATTGCCGTGACAGTCGTTGCAGGTCGGAGCCGACAAATCCTGCTTCACATAGATCGCGTTGGCGTGGACACTGGTCTTGTATTTCGCGTACTGGTCGCTCGGAATACCGAACGGCTTCATGTAATCCGCACTGGCATGACACTTGGAGCAGGTCTCGGCGACATTTCCCGGGTAGACTGACGAAAGTGGATCACTTGGCGCGCGAATGCCGTGGACGCTGTGACAGCTGATGCAGGTAGCGACGCGCGTCTCACCTTTTTCCTTCAGCAGCTTGCCGTGATTGCTGGTGTAATATTCGCGTTCCTGATCGACTCGTAAGCCGGGATTGAAGCGCTTCATCAAATTCGCGTCGCTGTGGCACTTGCCGCAGTACGCGGGAATGTCGAGCGTCTTCGGTTTACCGAGAAATCCCTTGCTCGGATCTTTGGCAGCTTCCTTGGTGTCAGCGTTGGGATCGCCACCGTGACAATCATTGCAGGACAGTCCGCGTGACTTGTGAATATCGTTGTCGAAGAGCTTCGCGGGCGCGCTGAGGCGCGTGTCTTCAAGTTTGATGTGACATTCGATGCAGGAAGATTTGTTTTGGGCGGCGGTCGCACTGGCGAGAACAATAAGCAAGAAAGCCGCCAGCAGAAAAGACATTGAAAATTGAAAACTGCAAATTGAAAACTGCAAATTCCGCGAACGGAACGTTCGGCAACGGTCGCTTGAAAACGGCCGGACAATTTGCAATTTGTAATTTTCAATTTCTAATTTGCACTTCTTCATTTGCTTAATCCAAAGCGCCGTCGCCGTTTCACTCTGCCGGCGCACTCCAAATTACTTCGCGACGTAACCGACAATCGTCATCACGACGATATAAACCAGCGCGACCACGCCGCAGATATTGAAGATCAAATGACGCCGCCGGTTTTCAGGATCGCGATCGATGAATGGCACCAGGAACAACAGCAGCGCAATCGCGTTGAAAGTCATAATGCCGAGCACCTCGCCATCCATGCCCAGGACCTTTGCCGGAATCCACTTCAGGGTTTGAAACATGAACAGGAAGTACCATTCAGGTTTGATCCCGGCGGGCGCCGGCGCGAACGCATCAGCTTTTTCGCCGAGTTCCCATGGGAACAAAGCCGACAACGCCGCGAGCACGCCGATCGCCAGAATCCATCCAATCAAATCGCGCAGGATGAAATTGGGGAAGAATTTCATCCGTCGATAATTGTCTTCATATTTCTTCGGCACATGCATGCCGTGCAGTTGCACCAGCAGCACGTGAATACCGATGAAGACCGTCGCTGTCGCCGGCAGTACCGCCACGTGAAATCCGAAGAAGCGCGTGAGCGTGGCGCCGGTAACGTCATCGCCGCCGCGCAGGAAGCGCAGCGCCGGCCTCCCAACGATGGGAACGACGCCGGCAATCTCGGTGCCGACTTTGGTCGCAAAGAAAGCGAGCTTGTTCCACGGCAGCAGATATCCACTGAAGCCAAAACAGATGATGATGAAGAGCAGCACCGCGCCGCTGACCCAGGTGATTTCGCGCGGCGGGTAATAGGCGCGCAAAAAGAAGACGCTGAACATGTGAATGAACAACGTGGCAATCATCAGATTGGCCGACCAGCTATGAATCGATCTGATCAGCCAACCAAACTTAACTTCGGTGATGATGAATTGAACGCTCTCGAAGGCGTTCTCTGCGCTGGGCCGGTAGTAGAGCAGCAGGAGAATTCCGGTGGCCACCTGCACGGCGAACAGGAACAGCGTCATGCCGCCGAAGTAGTACCAGATTGAATGGCGATGAAGTGGGACTTCCTTCTTGTCCGCCATTGCCTGGAGCGAACTGATAGACAAGCGCTCGTCGAGCCAGTTTTTCAGGGGTTCGATTTTCACGATCCAATCTCGGCCGGACAGTAGCTCAACCGGGCGAAGGGCGTCGCCGTTGATTGCGCCCTCCCTCACGGTCGGGCTACTGCCCCGAACTTAGCCACGCGTGACTACCACGTCATCGCCGCGCGTATTCACCTTGTATTCCTCCAAAGGCCTTGGCGGTGGGCCACCGATGTTTTTTCCGCTTAAGTTGTATTGCCCGTTATGACAGGCACACCAAATCTGTTTCGTGTCGTCGCGATATTGGACGATGCACTCAAGGTGTGTGCAGACGGCTGAGAACGCTTTGAACTCGCCCTGGGCCGTGTGGACGAGAATGCCCGGCTTGTTTCCGAATTTGAAAATCTTGCCTGAGTTGGGTGGGACTTCGCTCAGTTTCGCAGCGACCACGGAATTCTCTGCCGACTCGACGATTTGCGGCGGCGACATGAATCGGAAAATCGGATAGACGATCGCGCCCAGCGTCGCCACGGCGGTGCTGCCGAGCAGGTAGTCCAGGAAACTGCGACGGGTTGGCGGTGTCGAGTCAGGGGACATCGAACGCTGCGCCTCCTGTGCGCTAGCTATAAACAAACTCCAGCCTCGGCGTTCATCCTCAGCTGGAGTTTGGCGACCAACTACATCGGCGCGAGCAACTATTCCTTTCGTCCGATGTAAAAGCGGAGCGACATGTACGGCAGGTGCGCGTGATAGTTTTGCGCGCGCGGGCTGCTCTGGAAGGTCTTCAGAAAATCGCTCTCGTTATAACCGTAGTATTGATAGCCGAGGTTCCAATCAAGGTGCCGGTTCAGCATGATGGCCAAACGCGCTTCCGGTGTTACAAAGTTCATCGGATAAGAGTTGATCATCGTGCCGCCGAGGTTCGCCGTCACCGGCGAGCTTCCACCTGGCGGTATGTAGCCGCCAGTGATGGGAGTTCCGCCGGCCGGATCGGACAGGCGATTACCCTGACCGTTGTCTTTGTTCATGCGGAACGAAGTGTACAGCGTCATGCGACGGTTGAGGCGTGACGTAACGTCTGCAAAGAAGTAGTTATTCCTCTGATAAAAGAGCGCGTGACCGAAATGATGGAACACGCTCGCGGCCGGCGGCACCTGGTAGTAATAGTCGATGACGGCATCGCTATTGACCCAGTTAAAGTTGTACCCAAAGTTAACTGTGACTCTGGAACTCGGCATCCAATCGACAGATGAAGTGACGACCCGGGTCTTGAGATCCACGCCGAAATCGGAAGTTGCGGTCCCGGCAATCTCAGAAGGATTCGCGTTATCGCGAATGATCAATCCAAAATTGAAATTTAGCTTGCGGTTGGGTCGATAAGTGCTCTTCGCGCGAATGTTGGTGTAGTCGTAATTTCCGATGCGCACGAAGACGTTGTCAGCGGTGCCCCGCTCGGCGTCAAAGTAAACGTTCCAGTTCTTGGTGAAGCGCGCTTTGAAACCGCCGAAGACGGCGTGAGTGTTGTTCTCTTCAATCTCGGCGGTCGGGTCCGTGATGGCTGCGGGATTGTTTCCACTAATCGCAAAGCCCAACGTCTGCACGACGTCGTGTCGATGACCAAAGCGATACCCAAAGTGTAGAGAGTAGTTGCGATTGATTTGGTAATCGCCTTCGACGGTATCGGTGACCTTGCTGTAGTGCGTCGTCTTTTGCTCGGGCACTGGAGATACGGTGAAAGTATCGGTGCGCGTGCCACCGGTAATCGGGCGGGTCAGCGAAAAGAAGGCGCTGAAAAGGCTCAAGCCATCGATCGTGAAACCTTCCTGGTGGATCGTGTTAGAAATCCGAAAACTGTCGCTCGCCAGATAAGTCAGGCCGAAGTCGATTGCGTGACTCGGGCGCTTGGTGTCGCTGGCGATCGTGTAGTTGCTCGGATTCGTGGTGTTGGGTTGCGCATTCGGCGGCGTTGGCGGCCAGCCGGTGATTCTGAAGTTGAAGTTGCGGCCGGCGAACTGTTCGAGGTAAGTCGCATTCATACTCGAGCGGCTGTATATGCCGCGGCCGGTGATATCCAGCTTGCCGTTGACTAACGAGTGGATGCTGAAGCGCGTGTAGTCTACGCTGCCGCGCGTTGGCTCCTGACGCAGAAAGCTGGTCAATACCGCGACCGAGGTGGCGGTGTTGACGTTCAAACCCGTCCCGGCCGGAATCACACTGTCGTCACGGAAGCGGCGGAAGCCCTGCACAAAAGTCCAATCGACGATGCTGAATTTTCCGTCAGCGCCGAAACGCCAATCATCGGCTTTCGATTTCAGGTTATTGAGCATCCAGAAATCGTTGCCGCCGTTGTGATAATTGGTATAGGACGGACCCTCGTAACGCTCAGGCGAATATCCGATATTAAATCGGATGGTTTCGTTCTTCGGCAGAATCGTCACATCGAAGTCGCCCATGGTGGTGCGCGTGTTGAAGCCGTGCAGCCCGGTGACCGGGTTGGCAACTGTTTGAATGGGCGAGAACAACCAGGTTGGATTCGCAATGTTGTTGAGGAACCGATAATACTTGAACCGGCGATACTGCCCCTCGAACCGGTACCACTTCGAATTTTCCACGCTGATGCGCACGTTACCTTGCGGATCGGCGCCCCAGCCGGTGGACGTCACCATTAGCTGATCGAAAAGCCCGCCGCTGGTGCCGTCTTTTGATTTCATAAAGAAGGAACTATCGAAGATGCGCGGGCCGGCTTTGTAATTAAGATCGCTCTTGAATTTATTTACATCGCCATCGACCCGCTGGCCGCGATAACCGAACTCGATCGTTCCCACGACTTTGTAGTTGCCGGCGTCGTCACCGACAGTCTGTGAGGTAGGTTCCTTGTCGGCAGTCGCCGCTTTCTTAGTGGACGCTTTCGGGTCTTTGGTCGTGCCAGTCGTCTTCGCGTCCTTGCCGTCCGGTGTTTGCGTGGCTTTCGAATTCGTAGCCACTGATTGTTGCGCAATCACAGCGCCCGCAATCAGCGCGATTCCCAACGCTACTCCCGACACTCTGCCCAGCAGCTTCGTAATATTGGTTTTCATACCGTCCATCCTCTGGATAAATCTCCGGTTGGTTTAGCGGCGGGCTACTTCCCGCCAGCGCAAGGCGGGCGTCTGCCCGCCTCTAAACGATTTGCCGCCTATCGGAAGAACACCGGGCTCGTGCGCGAGCCGTGAATCTTCACGTGACACGCAGTGCAATCGCGATACTGCGCGTTTTGGTTATGCTGTGGCCCCGCCGGTTCCACCGCGCCCACGTCATGCGCCACGCTATGACACGTCAGGCAAAGTTGATTCACGGCGCTGTATTTCAGCAGCCGCGCGTTCGCCGAGCCGTGCGGTGTATGACAGGAGGTGCAGCCTTCGGTCTTGACCGGCGCGTGCTCGAACGTAAACGGTCCTTGCTTGTCCACGTGACACTTGACGCAAGCTGCATCCACGCCCGTCGCTAGTCTGGTCTGCTTCGTCTCAAATCCGCCGTGCGGGTTGTGACAGTCGCTGCAACGCATCGCGCCTTCCAGGACTTTATGATGGAAAGGCATGTTGAATTGCGGCTTCACTTCGTTATGACAGGCAGTGCAGAGCTGCGGATCGTTGGCCTTCAACATGCGGATCGTAGAGAAGCCGGGCTTCTCAGCGTTCGCGGTCGTGGGGAACATATTCGAACTCGCCACGTTGCGCCCGACCTTGTCCGCGTGCGGCGAGTGACAGTCAACGCAACCGATATCGTTGCGCCAGTGCTCGCCCCGGCGGAAGTTATTGCGCTCTTCCTTGCCGGCATGACAGCTCAGACAGGTCTCCGAAATCTCCTTGGAGGTCTTGCCCGTGAAGCTGATGATCTTTGTCTTATCGCCGCTGCCATCGACGTGGGCCTTGCCCGGACCATGACATGATTCACAGCCGGTGGCCTTGTTTTTCCAACTGCTGAGCTTGGTCAGCGTGGCGTGGGCCGTGTGCGAGTACGCCTTGAAGGTGTCCTCGTGACAGGCCTGACAGGTGTCGCTACCGACATACTCGCTGGCAGCCGGCTTGTCGTCATTACCCGAACGGCCGACGGCCTGGGAACTCTTCGTGCCCGTTAGCCATACGACTACGGCAACGACTGAGGCCAGGACAATCAGCGTTTTGATTAATCTTGCGAGTCTCACTTGGAGCCTCCTTCTTATTCCTTTTAAGCTACTTCCGCGTCCTGATGGTGCGCCACTTTAGATAATAAGGCTGTGGCGAGCGTTAGCATCCTAGTAATTCTTACAGTTGCTGTCCGTGATGAACGTCACTGCGAAGTCAAAATATCAGGGGACCAGCTGGGCGATTGCGGCCAGCGCTTCACTGTCCCGAATCCAGATTGAATCTCGCTTGACACGAATGATTTGGTCTCGTTTCAGCGAGCTGAAGAGTCTCGTCACCGTCTCTCTTGAGGCGCCAATAATTTGCGCAATCTCTTCCTGGGTCAGAAGCAATTTGACTCGAATTCCTTCGCCGGTGCGTTCGCCGAAATCACGACCCCATCTGACGATTAACCGAGCCAGTTTTTCTAAAGCCGACTCTGATAACAACAACATTCTGGTGTTATCAACGAACTCACTGAACTGACGGCTGAACATCTCGACCAGATCGGAGTTCAGCGTCTGTTGCTGCCCCATCAAATTCAAAAGGTCAGCTCGTGAAATGAAATCGACGCGGCCACCCTCGACCATCTCGGCTGTCGCTTCGAACGGACGGCCGGTCAGTCCCGCATAGAGCCCGAGCACGTCACCCGCGCGCGCAATCCGCATGATCAACTTCTTGCCATCCGCCGAAGATATCGAAACCTTCGCGCGCCCCGATGACAACACATAAACCCCGCGCGCAACATTCCCTTCATGAAACACGACGGCGCCGCGCGGATAAATCCTCGTACGGCTGACTCGATCGATTCCAGGAATGGTGCGTAAAGGTGAGTTGAATGGCAGGACCCGCATCGGCGGACGAGGTTGAATCGGATTGCCGACTATGGTTCTGGTAGCAACGTTCATTTCGTCATGTTCTCCACGTTCATTTGGAGTGCGGCGGCAGCGACGCCGCTTTGGATCGGCTTTAGATTTCGCGATTCGTTTGATGTCTCATGAACTATCCAAAGCGCCGTCGCCGCTTCGCTCTGCCGCCGCGCTCCATAAAGCAGCCAAGTTCGAGCAACAGACGTGCCGACTCGGTTTATTGCCACTTTGTGTGGTTTTTCAACAGTGCGGCCAGCGCTATGGGAGTTTTCGCTCAAGCCCTGCGGAACTTTCCTCACGAGGTTTCGCCGGCAAAGTGATCTGCGCCACGAATGCCGCGATTTTCCAATCGGCATATCGGTTGCTGTGCGAGTCTCTGGGATTTCATAGCTCAAGAGCAGCGGCTTGCTGCTTGGATACTCAGGGAGAAATGGAGGGACTTTGACATGGCTAAAGACGACCGGGACATGCTCGAACTACTCAAACAGGAATTATCATTCATCGAGGAGGGCGGGTATGGCCGTTCGGTCCGCGCGCCCTGGTTACCAAAGTCCATCTTTCAGGATTCGCTGAGTTGTTTGAACTACGGATATCCCTATCGCGCCCACCCGTGCTCTGAATGTCATCTGCTGGACTTTGTCGACCAGAAAGATCGCTCTCAACCGGTTCCTTGTCATTTCATCCCCCTGAATGAAGCTGGCAACACGATTGAAGAGCTCGAAATGAATGGCGACGAAGTTAGGACGCAAAGCGTTGTCAAGCGTTGGTTGAAAGGGAAGATCAACCAGCTCGAGACCCAGGGGTCGCAGACCTTTTGGCAAAACGTCGACTAAGGAGTGCGGGTGGGTGCGCCGAAAATGATCAATGGGGCGGAACAATTGAAAGGAGAATGGATCATGAACAGTGGCAATTTCATGTCGCCCATCAAAGACTTCATGCATTTCGATCCGTTCCGTCTGTTCCCACATCGCCTCGAGACCCAACTGCCCTTGACGGAAGATTGGCCGATGAAGGCCTGGGTCCCGCCGTGCGATATCTTCGAGACCGACAAAGAACTGGTAATGAAGTTTGAATTGCCGGAGGTCAAGAAGGAAGACGTGGAGGTCAAGTTAGAACAGAACGTGCTCACGCTCCGTGGTGAGCGCAAGTTCG
The DNA here is from genome assembly GCA_044870975.1 of Pyrinomonadaceae bacterium. GTDB lineage: Bacteria > Acidobacteriota > Blastocatellia > Pyrinomonadales > Pyrinomonadaceae > UBA11740. The sequence continues at coordinate 13,163 of JBIOZK010000096.1, read as the reverse complement.
AAGAGAAGACGGACCGCGACAATTATCATCGCGTCGAGCGGCATTATGGTGAATTCATGCGGAGCTTCAACGTCCCCTTGTACGTTGACGCTACGAAGATTAACGCTGAATTCCGAGATGGCGTGCTCACCATAACGTTGCCGAAAAACGAGGAAGCGAGACCGAAGCAAATCAACGTGAAGGTCAACTAATCGTAATTCCCCAGGGATTAGACTGAAGCTTCCTTGTGTACGCCGCAGGCGGTTCAGTGGGAGGGGCCGCCTGCGGCTATTTTTGTGTCCGAAGCCCGACCATGAGGGAGGGCCAGCCGGCTACTACGACTCATGATGATGACAGTTGCCCTGCCTTACGGACGGGCTTCTGACACTAATTTCTTTCGGAGGTACACGCTTAACCAATGTCTAACCGCATGGTCACCATCGATGGCAACGAAGCTGCCGCCTACGTCGCCTATAAAACCAACGAAGTGATTGCGATTTATCCGATCACGCCGTCGTCGCCCATGGGCGAGTCATCCGATGAATGGGCAGCCAAAGGCAAGCAGAATATTTGGGGCATGACGCCCCTCGTGCGCGAGTTGCAATCGGAAGGTGGCGCCGCCGGCACAGTCCACGGCAGTTTGCAGACCGGCGCGTTGACCACCACCTTCACCGCGAGCCAGGGTCTGCTGCTGATGATCCCCAACATGTTCAAGATCGCCGGCGAACAGACGAGCACCGTCTTTCATATCGCGGCTCGCTCAGTAGCGACGCACGCACTTTCCATCTTTGGCGATCACAGCGACGTGATGGCCACGCGCTCGACCGGATGGGGAATGCTCTTCTCTAATTCGATTCAGGAAGTCATGGACTTTGCGCTGATTGCCCAAGCCGCCACCCTCGAATCGCGCGTCCCGTTCGTGCATGCCTTCGACGGCTTCCGCACTTCCCACGAAGTAATGAAGATCGAAGAACTCAACGACGATCAGATCCGCTCGATGATCGACGAAGAATTGGTCCGCGCCCATCGCCAGCGCGCCCTGACCCCGGACCATCCGGTGATGCGCGGCACAGCGCAGAACCCGGACGTCTTCTTCCAGTCGCGCGAACGCGCCAATGGGTTCTATGCGGTGACACCGCAGATAGTCGAAGAAGCGATGAAGAAGTTCGGAGGACTCACCGGCCGGCAATATCGGTTGTTCGATTATGTCGGCGCACCGGATGCTGATCGCGTAATTGTGATGATGGGATCAGGCTGCGAAGCCGCCGAAGAAACGGTCAACGTACTGACTGCTTCCGGCGAAAAGATTGGTCTCATAAAAGTCCGTCTGTATCGCCCGTTCTCGGTAGAACACTTCATTAATGCGCTGCCCTCGACCGTCAAAACGATCGCCGTTCTTGATCGCACGAAGGAGCCGGGCGCCGCCGGCGAACCGCTCTATCAGGATGTAATTACCGCGCTGTACGAAGCGTGTCAGAAGCCCGCGCGTAAGCAAGGGCAAGTGGCCCTCCCTGACGGTCGGGCTTCTGACATACCACGAGTCATCGGCGGCCGCTACGGACTTGGCTCGAAAGAATTCACCCCGGCAATGGTCAAGAGTGTCTTCGATGAAATGACGAAGACCGAATCGAAGAACCACTTCAGCGTCGGCATCGTCGATGACGTAACTAACAACAGTCTCCCCTTCGACTCTGAATTCACGACGGAGGCGGGGGATCAAGTGCGCGCGTTATTTTGGGGCCTGGGCGCCGACGGCACGGTCTCAGCCAACAAGAACTCCATCAAGATTATCGGCGAGGAAACACCGAACTACGCACAAGGCTACTTCGTCTACGACTCGAAGAAATCCGGCGCGATGACGGTTTCGCACCTGCGTTTCGGCCCGAATCCAATTCAAAGCACTTATTTGATTCAGCGCGCGAATTTCATTGCCGTTCACCAGTTCAATTTCTTCGAGCGTTATCAAATTCTCGACGCCGCCCAGGAAGGCGCAACGCTTCTCATCAACAGCCCCTACGAAGCGAATGAAGTTTGGGAGCATTTGCCCGCTTCAGTGCAGGATTCGATCATCGCGAAGAAGATCAAGGTTTATTCAATCAATGCCTACGCCGTAGCCAAAGCAAATCAACTCGGCAATCGCACCAACACGATCATGCAGACCTGCTTCTTCGCCATCAGCGGCGTCATTCCGCGCGATGAAGCAATCGTGAAAATCAAAGAGTCAATTCGGAAGACTTACGGCAAACGCGGCGAGCCGGTCGTGCGGCAGAACTTCGCCGCCGTCGATGCGGCGCTCGAGCACTTACATGAAATAGAGATCCCCTCGCCCGACAGAGGGGCCGAAAGGGACGGTGCGGCTTTGCCGGCGACGCAAGCTGCACTTAACCCTTTCGATACCGAGATGCCGGAATTTGTCCGCAACGTCACAATGGAGATTCTCGGTGGCCGCGGCGACAATCTTCCGGTCAGCGCCTTTCCGGTTGATGGGACCTATCCGGTGGCCACGGCGCAATGGGAAAAGCGCAACATCGCGCAGGAAGTTCCAGTGTGGGAGCCGGATCTCTGCATCGAATGCGGCAAATGCATGCTCGTTTGTCCGCACGCCACGATCCGGGCCAAGGTTTGTAAGCAGGAAGATCTAACGAGCGCGCCTGCCGGATTCAAGACGATGCCGGCAAAGTGGCGCGAGCTTCCGGATCACCTCTACACAATTCAGGTCGCAGTCGAGGATTGCACTGGTTGCCAGCTTTGCGTCGAAGTTTGTCCCGCCAAAGATAAGAGCAACGTCTCGCGCAAGGCGCTGAACATGAAACCGCAGCTGCCGCTCCGCGACAGCGAGCGCGTGAACTGGGATTACTTCCTGAAGCTGCCTGAGATTCATCGCAACGGGGCGCTAACCTTCAAGAACATTAAAGACATTCAATTGCTGCAGCCGCTGTTTGAGTTTTCGGGGGCCTGCTCGGGCTGCGGCGAGACGCCATACATCAAATTGATGACGCAGCTCTTCGGCGACCGCGCGATCATTGCCAACGCCACCGGTTGCTCGAGCATTTACGGCGGCAACCTGCCGACCACGCCTTACACGATCAATCGGGAAGGACGCGGCCCCGCGTGGAGCAATTCGTTGTTCGAAGACAACGCCGAGTTTGGGTTGGGCATGCGACTGTCGTTCGATCATCAACAAGCATACGCCAGGAGCTTGGTTGAACGGCTCCGCGAAACGCTCGGTCTGGAATTGACCGATGGATTGCTAAACGCAAATCAGGAAACGCAGGAAGGAATCAACAAAGCCCGCGAGCTAGTTGCGGAATTGAAAGAGAAACTCAATGCATCGTTTAGAGGGCTACCGCCCGCCTCGTCGGGCAGTAGCCCGACTCTAAACGATCACGACGTCAGCTCTGCGCTGGACCTGCTGGCAGTTGCTGATGCGCTCGTGAACAAGAGCGTTTGGATCGTTGGCGGCGATGGCTGGGCGTATGACATTGGTTACGGCGGATTGGATCATGTGCTGGCGAGCGGCCAGAACGTGAACATCCTCGTGCTCGACACGGAAGTCTATTCAAACACCGGCGGCCAGGCTTCGAAGGCGACGCCGCTCGGGGCGGTGGCGAAGTTCGCGGCCGGTGGCAAGCCGACGATCAAGAAAGACCTTGGAATGACCGCCATGCGCTACGGCAACGTCTACATTGCGCAAATCGCAATGGGCGCCAGCGACACGCAGACGGTCAAGGCATTTTTGGAAGCCGAGGCGCATCCCGGCCCATCGCTGATCATCGCCTACAGCCAGTGCATTGCTCACGGCATCGACATGGCGAAAGGCATGACGCAGCAGAAGCTGGCCGTGGAGTCAGGTCACTGGCCGCTCTATCGCTACAACCCGGGGCTGGAGAGCGAGGGCAAGAATCCATTCCAGCTTGATTCGCGCGATCCGAAAGTCCCGCTTCAGGATTACATCTACACCGAAGGTCGCTACAGAATGTTGCAACGCAGCGATCCCGAAGCGGCAAAGATCCTGCTGGCGCAGGCGCAAGCGTCCGTGAATCATCGCTGGGAGCAGTACAAGAAGTTGGCAGCAGGATAAGACAGTTTCAAGTTTCAGGTTGAAGGTTTCAGGTTTCAACCGCGCGAGGCTCCAAAATCGATCAACTTGAAACTTGAAACCTGAAACTTGAAACCGGAGTAATCATGAGTCTATCTACAAATTATCTCGGCCTCGTCCTGAAGAACCCGATCGTCGCTTCATCATCTCCGCTTTCACACACAGTCGACAGTATTCAGCGGCTCGAAGATGCGGGCGCGAGCGCGGTCGTGATGTATTCGCTGTTCGAGGAACAGATCACTTTCAACAGCCTCTACGTGGATCATTACTTGCGCAATAACACTAATAGTTTCGCCGAGGCCTCGAACTATTTCCCCGAGATGGACGAGTACAACGTCTGGCCGGATGAATACCTGAAACTGATTCGCCGCGCGAAAGAAGTGTGTGACATTCCCATCATCGGCAGCCTGAACGGAGTTTCGGTTGGCGGCTGGACGAATTATGCCGGCCTGATTGAAGACGCCGGCGCGGACGCGATTGAGCTGAATGTTTATTACGTCCCGACAGATTCTGACATTACCGGCCGCGAAATCGAAGACATGTATCTCGACATGCTGCGGCAGGTGAAGCGGTCCGTCACGATTCCGGTGGCGATGAAGCTGAGCCCGTTCTTCAGCTCGACACCGAATATGGCCAAGCGCCTGGTGCACGAAGGCGCCAATGGCCTGGTCTTCTTCAATCGGTTCTATCAACCGGATTTCGATCTGGAGAATCTGGCGGTGGCGCCGCGTCTGATTCTGAGCAATTCAAACGAATTGAGGTTACCACTGCGCTGGGTCGCGATTCTTTACGGCCGCCTGCTGACAGATTTCGCCATTACCACGGGCATCCACACTTCCGAAGATGTGTTGAAGGGACTAATGGCCGGCGCGAAGGTGACGATGATGGCGTCAGAGCTGCTGCAGAACGGCGTGCGCCGCATCAAGGAAATCTTGCGCGAGCTGGAAAGCTGGATGGACGAACACGAATACCAATCGGTCGCGCAGATGATTGGCAGCATGAGCCAGCAGCATTGCGCCGAACCGGCGGCCTTCGAGCGCGCCAACTACATGAAGATTCTCGACTCGTTCCAGCCCGTTAATTAGTGACATCGCGGCTGTGCGAATAATTCCTACGTTTGCCAAGAGGAATTGTGAAATATTTCGCTGCCGACCGGACGACCCTTCAAAAGTTCGCAATTCCCCGCCAAATATTCCGCTGAGCCGCATGGCCTCATGGTTGCTCTGACTGGCTGTTCTCGTATTTTGCGAGAGATTTTGAATTATCCAACTAAGGATTTCGAGGTAATAACTCTATGTCACTTGATCCGATGAAGACCGTGCGCGAAGCGGCAGTCACAATTCCGAACGCCACGCGGGTATTTGAGCAGGCAAAAATTGATTATTGCTGTGGCGGCGATCAACTGCTGGGCGCGGCCTGCGCGAAAGCCGGCGTCGATTTGCAGATGCTGGAGCAAATGCTGGCGACGAGCATCGAACCGACCGCGAGTCCAGGCATTGAGTTCCAGAACCTAAGCGTCGCTGAGCTGGTGCAATACATTCTGGACAAGCATCACGTCTACACCAGAAACGAAATGGCCAGACTCGAAGGGCTGGTCGAAAAGGTAGTCGCTGCGCACGGCGCAAATCATTCTGAACTGCTCAGCATTCGCGATCTGCTGCAACAGTTGTTCACTGAACTCAAGGGCCACATGTTCAAGGAAGAGCAGATTCTATTTCCGTTCATTGTCGAACTTGAGCAGAGCGTAACCCAGCGACGCCCGATGCCGTTCGCTCCCTTCGGGACTGTCAACAATCCGATTCGCATGATGATGTTTGAGCACGACAATGCGGGAGAAATCCTGCGCGAGTTGCGGAAGCTCAGCAGTGATTACAAAACGCCTGACGACGCCTGCTTAAGTTACAAGACCTTCTATGAAGCGCTCGAGTTGTTCGAGCAGGACCTGCATCAGCATATCCATCTGGAGAACAACCTCCTGTTCCCAAAGGCTGCCAAGCTCGAGGGCGCGGCCACTTCGTGACCATAGGTTGGTGAGCATTTTAGGAGTCTTAGATCATGAAAAAACTTTGGTTCGTCTTTATCGCGATCTTTGTCGCGTCATTCGCAGTGCTGGGCTGGGTCGGCACTGAAATCTTTCGTCAGGCGCCGCCGATTCCGCAGGCGGTCGTTACCACCGAAGGAAAAACCCTGGTTTCCGGCGACGACATTCAAAACGGTCAAAACGTCTGGCAGGCGATGGGCGGCATGGAGATGGGTTCAATCTGGGGGCACGGTTCGTATGTCGCGCCCGATTGGACGGCCGATTATCTGCACAACGAATCGACGATGGTGCTCGATCAGTGGGCGCAGAAAGATTTCGCCAGGCCGTATAGCAACATCGGATCTGAACAGCAGGCAATGCTGCGTCAACGTCTGCAGGACATGATGCGGAAGAATACTTACGATGCGGCGACCGGCCAGCTGACGATCGATCCGGTACGCGCGCAAGCATTCGAGGCGAACCTGCAGCGCTATTCGAAGCTGTTCACGGATGGCAGCAGCGACTACGCGATTCAAAAGAATGCGCAATCTGATCCGGCGAAGCTCCGACAATTGAACTCGTTCTTCTTCTGGACCTCGTGGGCGTCGGCCACCAATCGCCCGGGCAACACGATTTCTTACACCAGCAATTTTCCGTCTGAACCGCTCGTCGGCAACGTGCCGACCAGCAGCGCAGTTGTTTGGACGGGCGTCAGCGTCATCATGTTGATTGCCGGCATCGGCTGGATGGTTTGGTTCTATGCCAGTCGCAAAGAAGAAATCGTCTCGCATGACGTGCCCGACAGCGACCCGCTGCTCGGCGTGAAGCTGTCGCCGTCGCAAAAAGCAACGGTCAAGTACTTCATCATCGTCACGCTGCTCTTCCTGCTGCAGATCATCATGGGAATGATAACTGCGCATTACGGCGTCGAAGGTCAGGGCTTCTATGGAATTCCGCTCGCGCAGTATCTGCCCTACGTCGTTTCACGCACCTGGCACACACAGCTCGGCATCTTCTGGATCGCTACCGCCTGGTTGGCCGCGGGTCTTTTCATCGCGCCGTTCATCTGCGGTTATGAGCCGAAGTATCAGAAGCTCGGGGTGGATGCGCTGTTCGGCGCACTGCTCGTCGTGGTGCTGGGTTCAATGGCCGGACAATGGTTGTCGGTAATGCACAAGCTGCCCGGCAGTCTTTGGTTCTACTTCGGACACCAGGGTTACGAATACGTGGATCTCGGCAGAGTTTGGCAGGCCGCCCTCTTCGTCGGGCTGCTGCTTTGGCTTTTCCTGATTGCCCGCAGCGCAATTCCCGCGATGAAGCAGAAGGGCACAGCCAAGTCTCTCGTGGTTCTCTATTTCCTATCCACGACTGGCATCGCACTCTTCTACAGCCCCGGCCTCTTCTGGGGAATGAAGTCGCACATCTCCGTCGTTGAATATTGGCGCTGGTGGGTCGTGCATCTTTGGGTCGAAGGTTACTTCGAAGTCTTCGCTACCGTCGTCATTGCTTATCTGTTCGCGAGACTCGGCGTGATTCATGCCGAGAGTGCGGCGCACGCTTCACTGCTCTCGGGCGCGATTTATCTGACCGGCGGCATTATCGGGACGCTGCATCACCTGTACTTTGCCGGCACGCCGACCGTCGCGCTCGCTTTCGGATCGGTTTTCAGCGCTTTGGAAATTGTGCCGTTGCTGCTCGTCGGATATGAAGCTGTGGCCAATATTCGTCGCTCGAAAGCGCGGCCATGGCTGCAACAATATAAATGGATCGTCTACTTCTTCGTCGCCGTTGCATTCTGGAATTTGGTCGGCGCCGGCATTTTCGGCTTCATGATCAATCCACCGATTGCCCTCTATTACATGCAAGGCCTCAACACCACCGCGGTGCACGCCCACGGCGCACTGTATGGCGTCTACGGAACATTGGGTCTCGGCCTGATGCTGTTCTGCCTGCGCGCGATGAGGCCAGATGTGATCTGGAAACAGAAACCGATCGCGCTCGCGTTCTGGGCCATCAATATCGGACTGATGCTTGAGATTCTACTCAGCCTCTTGCCGGTCGGATTGATGCAAACCTACCAGTCAGTCGCCAACGGTTACTGGTCGGCGCGCAGTCCTGAGTTTCTGCAAACCGATCTGATGCAGACGCTGCGCTGGCTGAGGATGATCGGCGACACGATCTTCGCAGTGGGCGCAGTTGCCTTCGTCTACTTCGCGCTCGATCTGATGTGGCGCCGGAAGTCGAGGGTCAAAGCCCCGGCAGGAAAGATCGCCGCGGAGCCCGTTCGATGATTGCCAATCAACACGCTCTTCCCAACAGCCCCCGCGGGCGCGCCAGGAATAGTGTGCGCCTTAAAACCATTGCCCTGCCCGCTGAACATGGCGGGTGGGGCATTGTGTTGGAACCAATTGCGTTGGGATTAATGCTGGCGCCGTCGATTGCCGGAGCTTACCTGGCGCTGTCGGCATTGGCTTTCTTTCTCGCGCGGCAACCGCTGATGCTGGTCATGTTGAGTCGCGACCGAGAATCGCCGCGCGCCTTTCTGGGGCGGCGATTTTCAGCGCTCTATGTGACGATCGGCGTGGCGGCATTCACTGCGGCCATCATTTTCAGCGAGCACTCATTCATCCTGCCGCTGGCGATTGCCGCCCCGCTCGCCGGAGTGCAATTATTTTTCGATTGGTCGGGTCGCAAGCGAGTTTTAACCGCTGAAGTTGCGGGCGCCGTCGCCATCTCTTCTCTGGCTGCCGCGCTGGCACTTGCGGGCGGATGGCCAAAAGCCGCGAGTTTCGCGTTGTCGGCAATCATGATCGCGCGGACCGTGCCTACAATCTTTTACGTGCGCGAATGCCTGGCGAGGCTCCATCGCCGAGCGGCTTCGCCGCTGCCGATTTGGACCGCGCATGTGGGTGCCATAATTCTCGTTGCTGTCTTGATGCGAGCCGGCTTATCTCCGCGCCTTGCCGTTGCCGCAATGATCGTACTGACCGTGCGGGCACTGATCGGCTTTTGGAAAGTGGGCGTCACGGCAAAGCAACTGGGCTTCAGCGAGATTGGCTTTGGCTCAATGACCGTGTTAGCGGTAGTTTGCGGGACTCGACTAGGTTGGTAACGGCTAAGCTGCGCGGCCAAAGTCATCCTGCAGGCGCACGATATCATCCTCGCCGAGGTAATTCCCGCGCTGCACTTCAATGAAGACCAACAGTTCGTCGCCGGGATTTTCCACACGGTGCGCTGAACCAATAGCGATGTCGATCGCTTCGCCGGCCTTCACTTCGATGTCACGATCATCCAGCGTAACCTTCGCCGTTCCCTGCACCACGACCCAATGTTCTGCACGCTGCGCATGCTTCTGATAGCTGAGCCGTTTGCCGGGCAAGACTTCAATGCGTTTCACTTTGAAGTTATCGCCTTCGTCGAGCACGGTGAAAGTGCCCCACGGACGGCGATCAAATTTGGGAGAGTTGTCGATTTCTGCTGTCATAAAAAATTCTGACTATTTTCTTGGAGGAACTGATCCGGAGATTTTCTTGCGCGTGGTCTTGCCCGTGTGCAGCACCGGAATACCTGAATCGACTTCGGAGTGGGGCCGGGGAATCACGTGCGTGGCCACCACTTCGCCGACTTTGCGTCCGGCGGCGGCGCCGGCGTCTACCGCGGCTTTGACCGCGCCCACTTCGCCACGAACGATGGCCGTCACTAAGCCGGCATCGATCTTTTCCCAGCCGACCAGTTGTACGTTGGCCGATTTCACGGCTGCGTCCGCAGCTTCAATCATCGCGACCAGGCCGCGACATTCAATCATTCCCAGTGCTTCACGTTCCATAATTTTGTCCGCTTTATTCCGGAGCCCGATTGTACACCTTCTTGTATTCCTGATTCGACTGTGTGACCGGAACCGCGTTCACGCGGTCCGGCGCGTTCCGCGGAGGCACTATTATTATTTTCTTCGTCAGGGTCTTCCCGTCTTTCGACAGCTTGAATTCGTAAAGGACGTTGACGTTGCGCAATCCCATCGGCGAAACCCCTGATCCGGTGTAACGGATGACCAGCTTATCACCGTCCCACCTGGTACTCGACTGCATCTCCATTTTCGTGATCGGATTGTGATAGCTTTCGCCTCGCCCATCGCTGTAGTAGACAGACGGAACCTCACCTGACAGCGAGCTGAAACGCCGTATCATGCGAATCTCGGGCTCGTGTTGCTCAATCGTGACAGCCAACTCAGAGTCCTCAAAGAAATTATTGGTCTTCTCACTTTTGGCTGAGTCTACAATCCATTTGCCCGCCAGATTTGGTCGGGGCTTTTCTTGCGCGGCCGCAAGCAGAAAACAGCACAGGATTAAGAAAACGCCGCCAGGCAGTTTGTTAATCGACATGTCTACAGATTGGGCATTCAAACCAACAGCACGCAGGCAACGAGACAAAGCCGGCGGGAGTTTTACTTTCACGATTATCTCAGGCTAATTCCTTAAAGATTGCACCGGCGCCGGGATTCTACCACCGCGCCGAATAAATTGATCAGACGAGAAACGGTTGACCGCCATGATAGGCGCGCTGCCCAGCAAGCCGCCAAATTCAACCATCTCGCCGACGTCGCGTCCGGGTACCGGGATGATGCGCACCGCCGTCGTCTTGTTATTCATCACCCCTATGGCCATTTCATCAGCGATGATAGCGGCGATCGTCTCGGCCGAGGTGGTGCCCGGCACGGCCACCATGTCAATGCCGACCGAGCACACGCTGGTCCACGCTTCCAGTTTTTCCAGATTGAGAGCGCCGAGCTGCGCCGCTTCGATCATGCCGGCATCTTCTGAGACCGGAATGAAGGCGCCGCTCATGCCGCCGACTGAATTGCTGGCCATCGCGCCGCCCTTCTTGACCGCGTCAGTGAGCAACGCCAGGGCCGCCGTCGTGCCGTGCGTCCCCGCGCGTTCAAATCCCATCGCTTCAATGATATTGGCGACTGAATCGCCGATGACCGGCGTCGGCGCCAGCGACAGATCGATGATGCCAAAGGGAATGTCGAGGCGACGCGCGGCTTCGCGGCCGATTAATTCTCCCGCGCGAGCCAGTTTGAAAGAGAGCTTCTTAATCAGTTCGGACAGTTCATGAAGCGGCAGGTTCTTGTCGGCATGCTGCACGGCATGATTGACGACGCCCGGGCCTGACACACCCACATTAAGCACCGCCTCCGGTTCCCCGACACCATGAAACGCGCCGGCCATGAAGGGATTGTCATCAACGGCGTTGGCGAAGCAGACGAACTTGGCGCAGGCCAATCCGCCGCGATCCCGCGTCAGTTCCGCGGCGTCCTTGATTAATTTGCCGACCCGCGCCACGGCATCCATGTTGATGCCGGCGCGCGTGGTCGCCGCGTTCACCGATCCGCACAGCCGCTCAGTCGAGGAGAGCGCCTCGGGAATTGAATCAAGAAACTCGCTTTCATTGCGAGTGAAACCCTTGGGCACGAGCGCGGAATAGCCACCGACAAAATCCACACCCACGACGCCGGCTGATTTATCGATGGCCTTGCCGAGATCGACCGGATTGCCCCGCGCGCCCTCGGTCAACATCGAAACTGGCGTTACCGAAATTCGCTTGTTGGCCACGCGAATTCCCATCTCGTCGCCAATTTCGTTGACGGTGCTGACGAGCCGGGCCGCGGTGCGCTCGATCTTCTCTCGCACGCGTTGCGCGGTCGTCTCAATCGAATCGGTGGCGCAATCGCGCAAACTCAAACCAAGCGTGACGGTACGAATGTCGAGATGCTCCATCTCGGTCATGCGCACAGTCTGCAGAATTTCAGCCCGGGTATATTCCATGAAAGGAGATGTTAGAGATTAGATGTTAGGTGCTAGATGTTAGATGTTAGGCACAAACTAAGAATCTAACATTTAGCATCTGGCATCTGCTCTAACATCTAACATCTAGCACCTAGCACCTAGCACCTAACATCTAGCATCTCGCGCTGCGCTACCCCATAACTTTGCTCAGAACGAGCAAGACTACGGCCAACACGAAGAGTCCCAGTGCGACCAGGACAAACCGGAGACTCGGATCATAAGTCGCTTCTTCGAGCACCACGCTCGAAACATGATGAATTTTTTCTACGCGCTTGACGTTGTCTTCGATAGCGCCGCGGGTCCTTTGTGAGGCGCGCTGCAATTTCTCTCGCGTGCGCTCCCGGGTGCTCCGTCGCTCTTCATCCTCACGATTCGCAGGTTTCTCGCCAGCCGAAGGTTCGCCTGGCTTATCGCTTTCACCGGCCACGGTCGGCCAAACCGAGATAGGTGGCTCGGGCACTTGACCCTGCGAGTCGCGCTTTTCATTTTCGTCTTGCTCAGTCGCATCTGAAGCGAGCGCTTTCCCGCATTCAGGACAAAACATGACACGTTCGCCGGCATCGCGAATCGAGACGCCGCAGGCCGGACAACGATGTGAAATCTCAGGCATATTCGTGAATCGTAAATCGTGAATGGTAAATAGACGTGCGAGCCTCTATTTACGATTGACGATTAACCATTTACTAAATTCGATGCATCGCATTGAACAAATCTTCGCGCTGTGCATAGATGTGCACGCCAAGCTGCTCGCCTTCCCTTCGCAGGCGATCCTTCAGATCGGTGATCGATGTTTGTGAGCGCGCGGCGTCGGCGATGATTACCATCGCAAATTTTCCTTGCACAACAGTTTGGTTGATGTCGATGATGCTGCACTGCGCTTCCGAAAGAATCTCGGCCACCCCGGCAACAATTCCCGGATGATCCACTCCGAAGACTGAAATTATGAGTCGCGTTGACGAATCTTTATCGCCGCGCTCACTGGTTCCAGGTAAACGCGAACTCGCCGGCGCTGATGACGACGCACCGTTCTGCAGAGCTGGCTCGACCGTTTTATAGATATCCGTCACCAATTGCTCAACGATAGACTCATCCGTCGAGGCGCCCAGTCGATCGTAAACGGCGCGGGTGATGCGATAAATCAGTTCTTCGTTCGCCATACAAAGCTAGAGGTTAGAGATGAGAGGTTAGAGGTCAGTCTAAGCGTCCTGCAACCTCTTTC
>JBIOZK010000095.1:0-3792 GCA_044870975.1 Pyrinomonadaceae bacterium | reverse complement strand
AGACTGAAGTCTGTGCCACTCCTTACGGTTGGGTTTCTGAAACGATCAGGCCTTCGCGCGAAACTTTCCAATTCAAAACTTCCGCTCCCGCTTCCGCAGACAAGGCTCGCTCGACTTCAGCTTTGCGATCCTCTGCGCAGAGAAAGGCGATGCATCCGCCGCCGCCGGCGCCGCAGACCTTTGCACCTTCGGCTCCATTGGCCATCGCCTTCGCAACCAGTGCGTCCATCTGCGGCGTAGTGATATTCGGCGCGAGCCGCTTCCGGTTCGGATAAGCAGCCCGCATGATTTCACCGACGGCCCGCCAGTCATTCGCCAGCAACGCGTCGCGCATTCCTTCGGCAGCATCGCGAATGCGTTCGAAGATTTCCAGGATATCGGGGTCGCCATCGATGTGACGCTTGAAGACTTCCCAATTGTTGATTCCCGACAAGCGCGGCTCGCCGGTGTAACAAATCACGAAGCGGCGATCGATTTCGTCAGTGTCGATCTCAAGCTGCTCACGCTCAACTCCGTCAGGCCTCAGATGAATACACGATGCGGAGCCGAACTGGGCCGGATAGTAATCCTGAATGCCTGCCGGAACTTTGATGACCGTCGTTTCGACGTTAGCGGCGATGCCGATGAAACTGCTCGCGTCGTAGCGGTCGCCAACCAGACGATTGAGCGCGCCGATCAACGCAATTGCCAGCGCGGACGATCCTGAGATACCCGCACCCGCGGGAGCTTCGCTGTTGGCAATCAAATGAAAACCGACCTCAGGCCGAAAGAAGTGCACCATCTTCGAGAGCAGTTCGAGCTGAGTATCAGCCGCCAATTCATCGATTTCATCGAGTTTGGTTTCCACGCGAACTCCGCGATCGCGGGATTCAAGAATGATGCGATCGTCGTCGCGGGTTTCGATGCGGGCGCTGGCCCGCAGTGACAGCGCGAAGTTAACGGTCGAGGCGCCGGTGTGAAAAAGGTAAAGCGGCCAAATGTCGATAGTGCCACCCGCGAGGTCAGCGCGGGTTGGGGCGGAGGATTCAATAATCATAGATAAGAGGTTAGAGACTAGAGGTTAGAGGCTGGAAAGGCAAAAACGCAACGTATACTTTGGACAAATCGCGGCCATTCAACAAGAGGTTAGAGACTAGAGGGTTAGAGGCTGGAACCGTAAAATTGTCAGCTTGACCAAAGGCGATGCTGCGGTTGCCGATGGGAAGAAGTCAGAAGTTCAAAGAAAGAGTCGAACACAAATCTCGAACCAATGTTGAACCAAGGGCCTGTCGCAACTAACCTCTAATATCTAGTCTCCAACCTCTAGTCTCTAATCTCTGTCACCCTGGCCTCACTTCAAATGTATCTTCTCTTTAATCTCGTCCTTGAATTCGATCGCTTTGTGTTCGATTTGATGCAAACGTTCGGGCTTGATTTCCTCGACTCGCGGCGATACCCAGCGGCGTTTGACCAGATACACGATGAGGACGCCGCCAATTAGAATTCCCAAAAGAATCTTGCCGACATGACGAAAGTCGCCAATCAATCCCATTACGGCGCTACTGAAAAAATAGCCGACGCCGCTGAGGAAGAATACCCAGACAAAGCAACTGACCAGCGAAAGCGGAACAAAGCGCAGATAAGGCATGCGCGTTACGCCGTAAAAGGTGCACGCGGCCCAACGTAATCCATAAACATACTTCGAAAAGAAAATCGAAAGCGGGCCGAAGCGGTTCGTCATTCGCTCAAGCCGTGGCTGCGCGTGACGATAAAACCTGAACTTGCGCACCGTGCCGCTGAAGATGTGCCCCGCTCCGTACGCCAGATTGTCGCTGGTAAAGCCGGCGATCGTTCCCCACACTACCAGTTTCGCAAATCCATATCCTTTGATAAACCCATCGTCAAAGAAACCCGAATGAGCCAGTACACCCGCCAACAACAAAGTCAGGTCGCCTTCGAGCACTACCAACACGAAGACCCCGTACAGACCATACATTTCGATCAGATAAGACAGGAATTGGAGGCTGGTCATGCGTTAGTGAGCAGTGAGCGGTGAGCAGTAAGCAGTTGAAAGGATTTAGTTCGCGATTTAGTTCGTTGGTTGAAAAAGAGTCAGCTGAGTCAGAGCGTGTTGGGCCGCTCACTGCTCACCGCTCACTGCTCACTGTCTTCCTCCTCTTCAGGTGGTGGTTTGACTACCAGGACGGGACATCCCGCGTGCCGGACGACTGCTTCAGCGGTTGAGCCGAAGAAGAGGCGGCCAAGTCCGGTACGTCCGTGAGACGAAATTACTATGAGATCGACTTGCTGATCAGCTGCGATGCGTACGATCTCAGCCGCCGCGTCGCCATGACCGATGACTTCTTCGACTTTCAATCCACGCAAAGCATCGCAGTTCAAGACATCGGGTAGTTCGCGCTCGGCAGAATCTTCCAGTTGCTCGCTCATTTCGGCAATCGGCATGGCTTCAGCCATTCCGGTATAGCCGACTGCCGGCACGATTGGCTCGACAACGTTAACGCATATGACCGTGGCTTTTGCGGCATGAGCAATCGCCGCCGCGTACGGCAAGGCGTAATTTGCGCAACCGCTGAAGTCGGTCGGCAGAAGGATTTTGCGCAGCTGTAATACCGGCGCGTCGGGTTGTTCCGTCGACTCCGTCATGTTCGTGCGGGGCATTCTACACGCAGAAGGCGCAGTTTGACAGCCCCTTGCCCCTCGCCTAATATTGCGACGAAATTCCTGCCCAGACGAAAGAACCTCGACCGAAGGGTCTCGCGCATGCCTGAAACTTCACAAAAAAACTTTGCCGGAATAGAAGTCGCTTTAAGGAAACTGCGCGGCGTCCTCGTCTCGGGAGACGGCCGCACCATCGACAGCCGCGAAGCGACTTACGAACCTGAGGATCTTATCAAAGCCGTCGCCGCAATGACGGAGCAGTTGCAAAAGTCCGGCACGATTGAATCGGTTGGGCTGGCGATTCCCGGCCTGGTAAATCGCGAAACAGATCGCGTGCTGGTTTCGACCGGACTGCCGTTCACGGCTCGCGATCACATCCATGCCGATTTAGTGGAAGCAACTGGTTTGTCTTTCGCGTTGGAGAATGACGCGAACGCGGCAGCCTGGGGTGAATACAAGGCCGGTGCCGGCCGTAATGCGCGCGACATTTTTTACATAGGCATCGGCGATGCGATCGGCGGGGCCATCATTATCGACGGAAAACTCTGGACCGGCTCTCTGGGATGCGCGGGCGAGATTGGACACATCACGATCGATACTGAAGGCGCTGAATGCGTCTGCGGAAACACCGGCTGTCTGGAAACAATCGCGTCAGGTCCCAATATTGTGCGGCGGGCGCGCGAGCGGCTGAACCGTGACAATACTTCCTCGCTATCGCGGCTGGCGATGCAGGATAGTTTCACGGCCGCGGACCTGGCACTTGAAGCCAACAATGGCGACGATTTTTCGGTGATGATGTTGGAACGCACCGGCTTGTCAATCGGTATCGCGGTCGCGAGCATGATTAATCTCCTCAGCATCGAACGGATCATTCTCGGAGGCGCCGTGATGGAAGCCGGCGACTTGCTGTTGCAACCCATTATCAATGAAGCTCGCAAGCGTTCATTCCAGCAATGCTTTGAAGCCACTCACATCGTCGCGGCGGAACTCGGGACACAAGGTGTGGCGATTGGCGCGGCCTTACTCGCGCGCGACGCCCATTAAGTGACGATGTAACTAAAGTCGTGCGAATTGATCATGAAGAAAGCCATACTATTTAGCCTCCTATCATTGTTGCTCTCGGCAGCCGCCTTT
>JBIOZK010000094.1:0-19527 GCA_044870975.1 Pyrinomonadaceae bacterium | reverse complement strand
AGAGATCAGAGGTTAGAGGTTAGAGATTAGAGATTAGTTCTTCTTATTACTTCTAACATCGACTATGTCGCTCTGAGCTTGAGAGGTAGTGACAAGAACTAAATTCTGGAAGGATTACTTCTGATTCGTGAAAATCCCGCCAGGAGTTTAGAAACTAGACGGTGATGTGATGCATTCCTCTACTGACCTCTAACCTCTAATCTCGAACCTCTACTCTCTTCGCCCTCCGTTAAAACTTGCCACTTTCGCTTTTCTTCGGCAACAATGGTTGCGCGTATCGCATCAATCAAAGGGAGCCCGCCCCCGGCACCATCGACAATCCGAAAGGGGTAATGAAATGAAGCCTTGGATTTCCCGAATTGTTGCTGTAGTGGCGATGTTGGTTTGCGGTTCCGCCGCATTCGCTCAGAGCGACTCGACCCGCTCGACGCTCGCGATTACCTATCCGCTCGACAAGGAGATTGAGGTTCCTTTTCACGGCACGACGCGGCTGCCGCGTCTGGAAGGCACTGCTTATGTAAAACGGCAGGGCCGTCGGGGCACGCGGGTGCAACTGAGCATCGACAAGCTGCCGCGCGCGTACGAGTTGGGCAGCATCTACACGACCTATGTGCTGTGGGCAATCTCGCCTGACGGGCACGTGGACAATCTAGGTGAAATCAAACGGAGCGGCAGCGGCATTATCGATTCGAAAATTGACGTGACCACGCCCTTGCAAACTTTCGCGTTGATCGTAACCGCAGAACCTCATTTCCTCGTACACGCTCCCAGTCGCATGGTGGTGATGGAAAACATCAGGCCTACGCAGAAGAGCGTTCAGCTAGAGACGGCGACCATTCAATACATCGGCAACACCAGCGATTACTTTCGCGATTCACGGGTACCGGCAGTCGCGCAAACTGACTTTCGGGAATTTCCGGTAGCGCTGCTGGGGGCGCGTCAGGCGATTAATTTGGCGCGTTACGCCGGCGCCGAACGTGATGCGCCGACGGAATATCGAGCCGCGCAGGCGGACCTGGAGCAGGCCGAGAGCGCATTCCGCATGCATCAACCGGATCGCGAAATCGATATTCTCGCGCGGCAGGCAATCAGCAGCGGCGCGAAGGCCGAAGACATGGCAGTAGTGCGAAAGGCGTCCCGCGAGCGTCGCGAAGAAATGGAACGTCGTGACGCGGCCGTGCGCAGCGCCGAAAAATCTGTCAGCACGGCGAACCAGGAGAACGCGCGACTGCAGCGTGAGCTAAACACCGAACGGCATGCTCGCGAATTGGCCGAGCGCGACGCCGTGAATGCGACCGAACAACTGCGTGACTCGCGGACTGAAGTCGCGCGCCTCCGCGATGAAATACGAACCGTGCGCGCGGAATCGGAAGACGCAAGGCTAAAGCTGGCCCGCATGGAAGGCGAAAAACAAGCTGAACAGGCGCGCCTCTCTGCCGACAAAAAAGCGGCGGACATGAAGGCTGCCGCTGATAATCTGAAACAATCATTGTCCCGTTTCCTGACCGTGCGCGAGAACAGTCGAGGCATGACGCTGGTGCTGAACGAGTCGTTGTGGCTCAACCCGCGCAGTTCGAAGCTGGCGCCGGCATCGTTGGCCAAGCTCGATCAAATCGGCGCCTTGCTGGCCAACAATCCCGATTACCAAATCACGATTGAATCGTTCACTGACAACAGCGGCGACTCTTCGACGCTGCAGCAATTGACCCAGGAACGCGCGCGCGTGCTTTCCGAACGTTTGGCCGCCGCCGGCGTAGACGTGACGCGCATCCAGGCGAACGGCATGGGCGCCGCCAATCCAATCGCGCCGAACAAGACACTCGCGAGTCGCGCCAAGAATCGGCGGACAGAAATCACCCTGAACCTTGGGACGCAATAGGCGAGGTTATCGAGTGATAGCATTGTCTTTTTCACACTGAGGGCGTCCCCGGGACGCCCTCGTTCACTGTTAGGGTACTGCTCTGACTGACACATGAGTCTGCTCGAAGCTCTCCAACTAATCGGCTACAGCCTGGGCGCGGTGCTGCCTATCTGGATGGGGTATCTCCTCTTCCGGAAGCGGCTCGGCGTGGTTTCGATTCAGCATCTGCTGCTGGCGCTCGGCGTCTGCATGGTTGGTTGGCACGGCGGCAATCTCGTGGTGACGCTGCGCAGTTTGTTTGGCGTCGAGCACGCGCAGTGGGATTTTGTCCTGCGGCTGGCCAATACGATCGCCGTCATCAGCATAACCTTCTGCTATTCGTTGCTGCTCCACGTGCACATTCATCTCTGGGCCAGTTCGCATGGTCGCGAGCTGACGCGGGTTGAACGGATTCGCATCTACCTCTCTTACATTCCGTGCCTGTTCCTGGTCATGGTGCTGCCGCGGATTTGGACCGGGCCTTACCAGCCAATGATCGTGAAGACCTCCGCTTTCGTCTTCACGTTTGCCCTGTGGATAACCTATTCGCTGGCTGTGATCTCGATCACTGAATTGATGGTGGCGCGGCGAGCGCACTCACAAAGTGAGCGGCGCATTCTGCAAACGCTGGCGACCTCTTTCATCGTGATCGCCTGCTTGATATTGGCTTCGCTGGGTCTGGGTCTCGGGCGCGGGACAATCGCTGGTCAATACCTGCAAACGATCGCAAATCTGGGCTCACTGTTGCCTTCGGCGCTGCTCACTTATTACATCTATCGCTACCGCTACCTCGAACTGATTATCAAGGAAAGCCTCATCGTCGCGGCGTTTGCGGCGGTGGTGCTGGCCGTTTATTTATACGGAATCCGGCGCATCGCTGATTGGACGAATGCGCGCTACGGCCTGCGCGCCGGCGTGATCGAGGCCATCATGATTTTGGCTTTGACCCTGCTGGCGGCGCCTTTGCGCGGTTGGTTGGAGCGGAGGTTTCGTTCGCTCTTCCAGCGCGAGACTGCTCTGTATCGAGATGTCGTATCGCACATCGGCGGGTCGGTCGGGCAACATCGTTCGCTACCCGATCTGCTGAACGCCATTGAGTCTCAGGCGGCGACGGCCTTATCGCTTGGCCGGGTGAAGATTCGATTGATAACCGACGAACAGACGCAACGCGGAAAAGATGCCGACGACCTGGAAGTCTTGATGCGCGAAGCCAGGAAGGTGCTGGTCGTCGAAGATGGCGATGCGTTGCATGCCCTGGGCTACAACCTGGCATTTCCACTAACGCGCGAGGATCAGGACCTGGGACTTTTGCTCATCGAGGCCTCGCCCAATGCCCTCACGCCTGATGTGCGGGCAGTTTTGGAAGTCCTCGCGGGGCAAATTGTCGTGGCGATCGAAGACTATCGTTTGATGGAAGAGAATGTTCGCCTCGAGCGAAAGCTGGCAGAAGGCGAGCGCCTGGCGGCGTTGGGTCAGATGGCGGCCACGGTGGCCCATGAAGTTAAGAACCCGCTATCCGCAATCAAGTCAATCGCTCAAGTAATGAAGGAAGATGAGTCTCTTGGCGATCAGCACGCCCGCGATCTGACCTTGATTGTCAGCGAAACCGATCGGCTTAGCAAGAGCGTGACGCAATTGCTCAGCTTCGCCAGGAAACAACCTCTATCGGCCGTGCCTGTCGATGCAGAGGAATTGGTCCGCAGCGTCAGCGCCTTGTTTCGCGCCGATGCCGATGAACGCGATATCAGCTTGCGTCATCACGTTGACGGCGCGGCAAAACTTAATGGAGTTCAGACAGCGGCGGTGCGGGACGCGCTTTCAAATTTAGTATTAAATGCCCTCCAGGCCACGCCTGCGCGCGGGCAGGTGACCATCGAATCGGCCGTAACTGACCGCGACGTCGTGTTCGCCGTCGCGGATTCCGGCCCCGGCATTTCCGCCGACTTGCAGTCAAAAATCTGGGAACCATTCTTCACCACCCGTCAACGCGGTACCGGTTTGGGCCTGGCCATCGTGCGAAAGCGCATGGAAGAAGCCGGCGGATCGGCGCGGCTCGCTCCCTCGAACAACGGTGGCGGTGCACGATTCGAATTGCGAATTCCCGTCAGTAGCGCAAGTTGAAAACTTGCGTTGCCATCTCAACTAAACAAGTTGCGCTACAGTTTGGAACTTTGATGCTGCGCTTGCGTGTCAGCATCGGGGCGCTCAACCTAACAGCATCTACAAATACTAGTAAGGAGCATTGACTGATGAATTCAAATAACTCTCGTCGTGTGTTTTTTCTGATGGTGGTGTGCGCCATCTTGTTCGCGGCCACTCCGGTCGTCTTATGCCAGGAGCCGACCACGCGCACGGCGACGCGCGATGACGAAGTGAATCTGGACACGCAGCTATATCTCATTCTCGCGACGAATCGCGAGGTTGACGAAGGCAAGATTCCGGCGGCACTTGATCCGATCATAAAGCGGCTGCGCGAGACCTTGTCTTTCAAACATTACTCCGTGGCCGGGACCTTTCTGAATCGGGTCAAGAACAACTCCCGGCTCGAGGTTAGTTGGGTCGGAAGTCCTTTCATGTTTCCGGCTGCCGCCATTACCAGCGCGACTCTCACGCCAACATTCAATAATTTTGGCACTTCGGTCCGGTTGGCAACGGACGCGAGCGGCAACGACGTTGTCCGGATGAACGAGCTTAGATTCGGGGCGCAAGTGCCAATCATGACGGGCCAGATCGGGACTACCAATGCATCCTTTCCCAGCGCACCGGTGACTTCCGTGCAGTATCAAAACGTCGGTCTGCGGACGGACATCAGCATGCGTGAAGGTTCGCCGGTAATTGCGGGCACGCTAAACGTTGGCCCGCAGGGTGACGCTATCGTCGTTGTGGTTTCAGCGCGTCGCGCAAACTAGACCTTCAGCGAGCGACCTTGTGGCACGCGACGCGCAAGCAAAACTCCTCGAAAAGTATTAAACTTTCGAGGAGTTAAGATGAAGAGCTTGCGTTTACTAATCGTCGACGATGAAGAGGCGTCGCGTTATGGCATGAGGCGCGCCCTGGAGAGCTTCGGTTATGAAATTGCCGAAGCCGAAAGTGCGGAGGCTGCGCACTCGTTGATGTCCGGGGCGAATTTCGATCTGTTATTGCTGGATGTAAACCTACCTGGAATCAGCGGACTCGAATTTCTCTCACAAATCCAAACCGAGGCTGAGCCGCCTTTAGTAATCATCATCACGGCGCATGGTTCAGAACGGCTGGCCGTGCAAGCGGTCAAGAGTGGTGCGTATGACTACCTGTCGAAACCGTTCGAACTCGACGACCTTCGGTTAGTGGTCAAGAACGCGTTCGAGACGATCAAGCTGCGGCGCGAGAATCAATCGCTGCGCCGTCGCATCGAGATTGAAAGCTCGCAACGTGGATCGCTGCTCGGTAATTCGAAAGCGATGCAGCAGGTGCGGGGGATAATCGACAAGGTAGCTGACACCGATGCCACGGTCCTGGTGCGCGGCGAGTCGGGCACGGGCAAGGAACTGGTCGCGCGCGAACTTCACGATCGCAGCAGCACGCGCAGCAGCGGCGCTTTCGTGGCCGTGAACTGCGCCGCGCTGCCGACAGAGTTGATTGAATCAGAGCTGTTTGGCCACGAAAAGGGCGCATTTACGGGGGCGGCGGCGCGTCGCAAAGGTAAATTCGAACAGGCAAATGGCGGTACGTTGTTTCTAGATGAGATTGGCGACATGAGTGCGAACGTGCAGGCGAAACTGCTACGGGCGCTCGAAGATCGCAGGATAGAAAGGCTGGGCGGCGACGAGTCGATTCCGGTTGATGTGCGCATCGTGAGTGCAACGCACCGGGCGCTGGAAGAAGAGATCGAGACCGGAAACTTTCGCGCGGATCTCTTTTACCGTCTGCGGGTGGTGACCATTGACATAGCTCCGTTGCGCGAACGACGTGAAGACATTCCGGTGCTGGCTGCGGCATTCACCCGGTTGGCAGTAGAGCGACATGGTTTGCCCGCGCGCACGATTGGTCGCGAAGCCTTAAAGCAATTAATGGAATATGACTGGCCCGGCAACGTGCGAGAACTTAAGAACGTGATTGAGCGCGGCGCGATCATGTCCGAAGGTGACGAGTTGAATGCCATCGACATCGGTCAGCTTTCACAGAAAAAGACGACTGACATTTCTGCGAACGGCAACCTGGTCGTGCCGTACACTTCCGATTTTCGCGACGACCGGCGCGAGTTCGAGCGGCGCTACATCGCGCGCTGTCTGGAGGAATCGGGCGGCAATGTGACTCGCGCAGCGTCAGTGCTGGGTATGCATCGCCAGTCATTGCAGCATAAGTTGAGAGAGTTGGGACTCGGTCGGCGCTATGTTGCCGTGAGCGACTCTGATGCAAAAGAAGACTGACAAGTGAAAGCCAAAAGTGGCACAGACTTCAGTCTGTGATTTTCAATTAACCGAACCTATTGCACTAAGACAACCACAGACTGAAGTCTGCGCCACAACTATGAAAGCTAGACTCGACGCAATTATCAAGACCGAACAGGCCGCGTACCTGGATAATCTGCTGCCGGCGAGCGATGACTTGCTGGCTGAGATGGAGCTTTATGCGGACGAGCATCGGGTACCAATCGCTGATCGCGAGGTCGCCGGGTTCGTTGAGATAACGGCGCGCGCAATCAACGCCAAGCGAGCGCTGGAATGCGGCATGGCCATCGGTTATTCGGTCATTCATCTTTTGCGCGGCATGGATGACGACGGACGCGTAATCACCATCGATCCGAGCGACGAGATGATTGCTTGCGCAAGTGAATATCTGACGCGCGCCGGTTTGCGCGACCGCGTGCAAATTGAAAAAGGCTACGCGCTGGAAGTAATCCCACGTCTGAACGAAACATTCGATCTGCTGTTCATCGATGCGGTTAAAGAGGAGTATCGAGGCTATCTCGATCTTGCGCTGCCGAAGCTGCGAATCGGCGGCGTCGTCATCTGCGACAATCTACTCTGGGGCGGGCAAGTCGCGGGCGAAATTCGTTCAGATGATCAAAAGGCATCGACCGAAGCGCTGCGCGAATTCAACCAATATTTCGTCAATCATTCGCAGTTGCGGGCGGAAGTGTTGGCGGTGGGCGATGGCTTGGGCTACGCAGTCAGGATCGCGTAAACAGGACCGACTGTGTTGACCTTTCAGACAGACGCGTCGCTCGATCGCGCCGCAGATATTGTTGACCGCGGGGGCGTAATTGCTTTCCGCACCGACACTTTCTACGGCTTGGGCGCCGACCCATTCAATCAACCGGCAGTTGCCAAAATCAAAGAACTCAAGGGCAGGGAAGACAACAAGCCGATCCTGATCGTCATCAGCGATTATGATCAGCTTGATCGTTTTATCAGTTCGATCTCAGCAACGTTTGAATCGCTCGCAAAGAGATTTTGGCCCGGAGCTTTGACGCTGATTGGTCAGGCGCGTTCCGAGTTGCCGCCTGAGATTACGGCTGGAACGAAAACCGTTGGTGTGCGATTGCCGCACGATGACAGCGTGCGATCACTGGTAAGAACTTGCGGTGGGGCGCTGACCGCAACGAGCGCTAACCCTTCACAGGCAGCGCCGGCGACGACAGCGCGTGAGGTTCAGGGTTATTTTGGCGAACGTCTCGGTCTGATTCTCGACGGCGGCGACGCACAAACGGATCGGCCCTCTACTGTCATTGACGCGTCGGAGGATGAACCGAAGTTAATTCGCGAAGGCGTCATTCCCTGGAGCGACATCAAAGCGGCCTTAGGCATTGCCTAACGACAACCATTCACTTCGCCGGAAATCCCGCTTCATCCAATAGCTGGTTTGCCTTGGCCGGATCGAATTTGTAGATCGTTCCAGACGAATATGCCCAGGACTCTTCCGGCAGAATCGAATGGGCGATCTTGCCCTGTCCGAGCAGTAGCGCCTTGATCATGCTCTCACGATCGATTGCGTAAGCAATTGCCTGACGGACCTTCACGTTGTCGAGCGGCGGCTCTTTCGTATTGAACGTCAGGTAGTTGAGGTTTGAGCCGGCAAACTGCTCAACTTTCAGGTTTGGATCTTTACCGAGCGCGGCAATCGAGTCAGGTGAAAGACTGGTGGGCAGCGGCGCAATGTCGACGCGACCACCGCGCAGTTCAGCCTGCATCGCGTTCGCGTCGCTGATGACGCGCACACGCAATTCTGCGATGCGCGTCGGGCCGTCGTAATAGTTCGCATACCCTTCGAGGTCGACTACTTGTTGCGCCGAATCGTAAC
Organism: Pyrinomonadaceae bacterium; assembly: GCA_044870975.1. GTDB lineage: Bacteria > Acidobacteriota > Blastocatellia > Pyrinomonadales > Pyrinomonadaceae > UBA11740. Next base: position 11,345 of record JBIOZK010000094.1, on the reverse strand, counting down.
TCTTGAATTTGAACGGACCGGTGCCGAGCGGATGTGTCTTCTGCGATTCGTAGCTGTCCTTTGGAATGATTGCGATGGGGACGAGGTTTGGCAAGAGTCCCGTCCATTGCTTGTTCAGCCGGATTACGAGTGTGTGGGGATCGGGCGCGGTCACGCTGTTGATGTATGACTTGCGGTTAGCGCCCGTGCCTTCAAAAAAGCTCGCCGCTTTCGCGAACGTCGAATTCAGCACCGTGTCGAGCGTGTATTTCGCATCCGCCGAAGTAAACGCCCGCCCGTCCTGGAAGGTGACGCCGTCGCGCAGAGTAAAGGTGAACGTGAGTCCATCCTCTGATCGCTGAATGTTCGACGCGAGTTCGCCGACGTAATCGAACTTCTCGTCTTTCTTGACCAGACAGTTGAAGATCAACGACCGCACGCGTTCGCTGGCGGCATCAACCGTGGGCGATCCGATCGGATCGATCGTCTTGATATTGTCCGAAAGCGCAACGACCGCGCGGTTGCCTTCGACAGTCAAAGCTTTCACGAAGCCCCAATCGCCGCTGGCATTAACGTGAATGTTGCCGACACTCTTCTTGGCCACGACCATGCTCGCCTGATACCAAAGCGGCAGCATGGGCACGTCGCGACTGACGATCTCCTGCGCTTGCGCGTACAGCGGCTTCGCTTTTTCGTGATCGTAGGTGTTGATGGCCTCTTCCAGGATTTTATCGAGCTCAGCATTCTCGTAACGGCTGCGATTGCGCGAGGCGCGTGTCTGCGTCGGAATCTCGGACGACGCAAATAAATCTTTGTAGAAGATTGGGTCCTGATTTCCGCCGACCCATTGCCCGTAATTCATCTGGTACTGGCCATAGCGCAACTGTTCGAGCATGGTGTTGAATTCCGACGGCTGAATGTCCACCGGCACGCCGACCTGTTCCAGATAATTTTGAATGACGCCCGCGTACTGCCGCGCCGGCGTGCTGCTGCCCGAGATACGGAAGACGAGCGGCTTGTCGAAGCGCAGCTTCTTGGTCGTGCGACGACAGGCCGTCGGTGCGATCACCAGCGAAGTCAGCACGGACAAGACGATGAGCAGCTTCCATAGGTGCGAGTGCTTTTTCGGAAATTCGCTATTGGACATTCGATTCTCCAGGATAGACGTAATCAAGTCGCTTATTCAGCTCGCGAATCTCCGAAGCAAGCTGATCGAAGCGTTCCATATTTAACGGCAAAGGCGCCTGGGCTAAGGCTTTCGTGGCGGCGATGCGCTTCAAAGAAGCCTGGATGCGCTTCTCCGTAATTTGCTTGTTGCGCGCCGCCTCGAGCAATGCCCGGTAACCGCGCCGAATTGTTTCCGGCGTGGCGCAAATCAAGAGCATGTCTTCGCCGGCGTGAAACGCTTTGACGCTGGCTTCCTCGATTTCACAGTGTTTGGCGATGGCCCCCATTTCCAGGTCGTCTGTCACCACCAGGTGCCGATATCCCAATTCCTGACGAAGCAGGTGCGAGACTATCGCCGGGCTGATCGAGGCAGGTTCGACCAGACCGCCCGTCGTTCCTTTTTTGATATCAATATTTGGAAATCCGCCATGACTGACCATGACCACGCGTACGCGATCATCGGCCCGCTGGAACAATTCGATGTACGGCGCCAGGTCCTGGGCCAATAAGTCATCACGCGAAAGCGGCACCATCGGCATCTCGATGTGCGAATCGACAGCGCCGGCGCCAATCCCGGGAAAGTGCTTCAGGCAAGCGAGGCACCCAGCGCCCTGCAAACCGCGAACATAAACAGTGGTATAGCCGAGCACCTCACCCGGCGAGCTGCCGTATGATCGCGAATACAAGCCATTGGTGAGTTGGCTACGCTCCTGCGTAATGATTGACATCACCGGCGCGAAGTTGATGTCGAATCCAAGCATGCGCAACAACTCGCCGGTGATTTTCCCGAGCGTTCTCACGCCGGCGAGATCCCCGTGTTGACGTAACGCGCGCGCCGAAGGCATCGCCGGGAAAACTGCGCGCAAGCGATCCACGAGCCCACCCTCTTGATCGATGCCACACAACGGTCGCGCGGGTAACAACTCGCGACAGTCGTCGAGCAACTGCCTCACTTGTTCCGGCGATTCAATATTGCGGCCGAAAAGAATAATTCCGCCGGGCTTTATCTCATTAATAAGTTCGCGTGTTTCTTGATCGAGAGTTGTGCCGGGAAGGCCGATGAAGAAAAACTGTCCGATCTGTTCCTCGAAGGGAAGCGAGAAGAATTGATCCGCTGGCATTGGTCCCCTGATTTGCTGTTTGTCAAAAGTCGCGAATAGCTTACGACAGTAATCGATGCGGCTTCAAATGAATTGTTAGTATGGTTTGCATAACTCAAGCTCATGTCGTGTAGCCGAGTGCCGGTCTCGGTTAATTCGATTAGAATGCAAAAACGATGAAGGCGATCATTCTGGCAGCGGGTTTTGGCGAACGTCTCTGGCCGTTGACTGCCGATCGTACCAAACCCGCGTTGCCGGTGCTGGGAAAGCCGCTTGTCGGTTATGTCGCCGAGTACCTGGCCAAGTTCGGAATCAAAGACGTCGTAGTAAACCTGCATCACGAACCGGATTCGGTCCGCCGCGCGCTCGGTGATGGCAGCAAATTCGGTGTGCACCTCGAGTACGTTTACGAACCTCAGATTCTGGGGACGAGCGGCGCGCTTGATAACGCGCGGTCGCTGCTGGAGGGCGACACCTTTGTAGTAATCAACGGCAAGCTGGTAACCGATATCGATCTGCACGCCGCATTGCAGCATCATCGTCAACAGCATGCGTTGGCCACATTGGTATTGAAACGGAATCCGGCGCGCGAACGATTCAGCATCGTCGAAACGCGCGACGGGCTGGTAACCAAATTTGCCGGCATGCCTGCGCCTGAAATCGATGGAGAGCCGCCCTTGATGTTCACCGGCATTCACGTCATGGAGCCGCGCATCTTCGATTACGTACCGCGCGGTGTCTTTTCAGACACAGTCATCAACGTGTACCCGCAAGCAATGGCAAAAGGGGAGCGCATCTGTGCGCAGGTTGCCGAAGGCATGTGGTACGAGCTTTCGACCTTGCAGCGCTATCTACAGATTAGTCTGGCGCTCCTCGCAGAGCAGCATCGCGATCTCTACACGGGCGCGAATCCGCAGATCGATTCGCGCGCGGAGGTGCATGATGCCGTCCTTTGGGATGATGTCGTTGTTGACCGCGATGCGAAGATCAGTCGCGCCGTCATCGGCGATCGGGTTCACATCAAACCAGGTGAAATAGTTGAAGACGCGGTAGTCGTCCGTGCTGATCTGGTCGCGGGAAAAAACATCCCAGCAAAAGCTCTCAAAGGCGAAGTGAAGGGCGACAATTTTGTTGTCTCCTTATCGCAGTGATAAGATTCGCTTAACGAAACAGGGTGTTGGTTTTAGGGTGTAGGTTGTAGGGGCCCAGCGCTTCAAACATCGTTTTCTCAAGATTTATATCGGTTAATTGAACCCGTTTCTCGGATGGCGGACAACTACACCCTAAACCCAACCCCTAAACCCTTGCTTATGAGCACCGTCGTCCAGTCCAGTTCCACTGCATTCGCCAGCACCGCTAGTGAGCGGATCGCTCTATACGTGACGGAGCGGGGAGCAAATGGCGACCATGTGTTGGCTCTGACACCTGACGCCTCGACCCGAAAATATTTTCGTATCCCCTGGCAGAAGGGCACGGCGGTGGCGGCGGTTTATCCGGAACCGTTTGATCCTTCGGTTCACCCGTATCTGGACGTCACAGCTTTGTTCGTAGAAAGCAGTCTGCCTGTGCCGCAAATCCTGGACGTGAGCGGCGAGGCGGGCATCATCGTCCAGGAAGACCTGGGAACCAGACAGCTCTGTCAGGTCTTTGAAGAAGTTACGGAAGACGAACGCGAGACTTTATTGGAGGAGGCGATTGAGATTATCGCCCGGATTCAAGCAGCCACGCCCACAGCATTCGCACGCGAATCGATTGCCGGCCGCCTGGCGTTCGACGAGGCGAAACTATCGTGGGAGTTGAACTTCTTTTTCGAACATTATTTCGTCAGTTATCGCAAAGAAAAACTGACGCATGGCCAGACGGCGGAGTTGAAAGCAGAGTTGAATGACATCGCGGCGGAACTCGCGGCTGTGCCGCGGGTGCTTTGCCATCGCGACTATCACACGGCGAACCTGATGCTGGATAAGAGCGGCAAGGTGCGGGTTGTCGATCATCAGGATGCGCGGATGGGGCCGGCGAGCTACGACCTGGTTTCGCTGCTAATGGATCGGCAGCCGGCGACACCATCGTTGGCGGAAGTGCGCGCTCATCGACTGTTCTTTCTCGAAGCGCGCCGGCGTCAGGGATTGGCGGCAATCGATCCTGACGACTTCAGCCGGGAGTTTCGCTTGATGACTATCCAGCGCGGCTTGAAAGCGGTCGGAACTTTTTCGTGTCAAACAGCGGTGTTTGGTCGGGCCGCCTTTTATGAAAGACATATTCAGCCGACGTTTCTAATTGTGTTGCAAGCGGCGGAGTGGTTGGAAAGATTTCCAGTTTTGCAGCGAATGATCAAAGAAAGAATCTAACGTGCGCGGCGCGCGCTTATTGAATGCAAACTTACATCAAAGACTTATCGAAACACGTTGGCGAGGAAGTTATTCTCAAGGGCTGGCTCTACAACATGCGCTCCAGCGGCAAGCTTTTGTTCCCGCAACTGCGCGACGGCAGCGGGATTGTGCAATGCGTCGTCGCCAAGAACGCAGTCAGCCCTGAACTCTGGGAAGCGCTAAAGCCGCTCGGGCAAGAATCATCCTTAACCATTACGGGCAAAGTTCGCGAAGACAGTCGGGCCCCGGGTGGATTTGAAATCGATGTCGCAAACGCTGAAGTCCTGCAGAACGCACACGATTTTCCCATCACGCCAAAAGAACATGGGCCTGAGTTCCTGCTCGACAATCGGCACCTGTGGCTGCGCTCAAAGAAGCAACACGCGATTTTGAAAGTGCGCCACGCGGTGGTGAAAGCCGTGCGCGACTTTCTCGATGATGACGGATTCACCCTCCTCGACACTCCGATCTTCACGCCCGCTGCTTGCGAAGGCACGAGTACCCTTTTCGAAGTTGATTACTTCGGAGATGAGAAAGCGTATCTGACGCAATCCGGCCAACTTTACAACGAAGCGACGGCGGCGGCGTTCGGCAAGGTCTACTGCTTCGGCCCGACATTTCGCGCCGAAAAATCGAAGACCCGCCGTCACCTGACCGAGTTCTGGATGGTCGAGCCGGAGATGGCTTACGCAACGCTCGACGACGTGATGGATCTGTCTGAGAGATTTCTATCGTTCATCGCGCAACGCGTTTTGGAAACACGCCAGGAAGAATTGAAGGTGCTTGAGCGCGACACGGCAAAGCTCGAAGCGATCGTGCCGCCGTTCCCGCGTTTGCATTACGACGATGCGGTAAAGATGCTGCACGAGGGATTTGCGCAAGGCCAGATAGAAAACAAATTCGAATGGGGCGGCGATCTCGGCGCGCCGGACGAGACTTTTCTCTCGAGCAAGTACGATCGGCCGGTGATGGTTCACCATTATCCCGCCGAGGTGAAGGCCTTCTACATGAAGCGCGATCCTGAGCGTGATGAATATGCGCTGGGCGTGGACGTGCTCGCCCCGGAAGGCTACGGCGAAGTGATTGGCGGTGGTGAACGCGCGACGTCAATTGAATTTCTCGAACCACAGATCGCCGCGCATGGCCTGCCGAGAGAAGCCTTCGAGTGGTATCTCGACCTGCGGCGTTACGGGAGCGTGCCTCACTCCGGATTCGGCATGGGCGTCGAGCGTTGCACCGCGTGGATGTGCGGCATCGAGCACGTGCGCGAGGCAATTCCGTTTCCCCGGATGCTCTACCGACTAAAACCATGAGTCCAATCGACGACCCACCGAACAACCGCTTTCCAAGATGACTGACAATTCAAACGAACAGCTTCGCACTGAATTCAACGAATGGGCACGCGCCGGCAAAGGCGACAGCATGGAGCGCGGGCATCGGCCGGTGGGCGAGCAAGCCATCGCCAGCATGAATGTTACTAAGGACGCTCGCGTGCTCGATATCGGCTGCGGTTCGGGATGGGCGTCGCGGCTGCTGGCTGATTATGCATCACAGGGGCGGGTGACAGGCATCGACATTTCTGACGAGATGGTTCAGCTTGCCCGGGAACAATCGAAGTCTTATGCGAACGTGGATTTTGAAGTGGCGAGCGCTGAGCAACTGCCATTCGCGGACGGCGAATTCTCGCACGCCTTCTCGATGGAATCGCTCTATTACTATCGGGACCTGCCTAAAGCGCTCAAGGAAATCCATCGCGTGATGCGCGTTGGCGGTCTGTTTTGCGCGGTCGTGGATCTTTATTGGGAAAGCGCCGCGACTCATCAATGGGTTGAGGATCTGAATGTCCCGGTGCAATTACTCAAGATCGATGAATACCGTTCGTTATTCGAAGCGGCGGGCTTTGTAAAGGTTCGCGACCAGCGCGTGATTGATCCACGGCCGGTACCCGATGATTACACCAGCGGCTCGTTCAAGAGCCGCGAGCACTTCGTGGCCTACCGTGAAGCAGGGTCGTTGATGATTACCGGTGAGGTGGCTAAATGAAAGCCATGACAAAACGCTACCGCGCGATAGTGCTACTGCTCGTGCTGACGTTCGCCGTTGCTCCGGCGGGCGTAGCGCAATCGCGAACTCGCAAACCGAAAACGACCGTCACCGAAAAGTCTGTGCGCAAGTACCTGACTGCACTGGCCGGTGACGAGATGCGCGGTCGCGGCAGCGCAACTGCCGATGAGTTGCGCGCGGCAGAGTACATCGCGGCACAGTTCAGAGCGCTAAAAATCAAACCAGCGGGCGATAACGGTGGATATCTGCAGACGGTGAAGTTCCAACGGCGCCAACGCGGCGCGGCGGCTAATACTCCCGCTCCGGAAGCAACGACGACGAATGTGGTGGCGATTATTCCCGGCACGGATCGCAAACTCGCAAAAGAGACCATCCTGCTTTCCGCCCACCTTGACCATCTGGGGGTGCGCGAAGGAATGACCGGCGACAATCTTTTCAACGGCGCCGATGACGACGCGTCGGGAGTGGTCGCGGTGCTGGAAATAGCCGAAGCGCTGGCGAAAGGAAAAAAGCCGAAGCGCACCGTCGTCTTCGCGCTCTTCGGCAGCGAAGAGATTGGCGGCTGGGGCGCGCGACACTTTCAGGAGCACCCGCCGATGCCGATCGAAAGTTTCGTCGCGAATCTTGAGTTTGAAATGATCGGCCGTCCTGATTCGGCGGTCGCGCCGCATACGCTGTGGCTGACGGGCTATGAGCGATCGGATCTCGGCGCGCAGCTCGCGGCCCACGGCGCGCGACTGGTGGCAGATCCTCATCCGGAGCAAAACTTCTTTCGACGCTCAGACAACTACGTACTCGCGCGGAAGGGAATCATCGCTCACACCGTTTCGAGTTTTGGCCTGCACACAGATTATCACCGGCCCAGCGACGACCTGGCGCGCATCGACTTTGCGCACATGACGGACGCGATCGCGTCGATGGTTGGTCCCGTGAAGTGGCTGGTGAACACTAATTTCAAACCGCAGTGGGCGAAAGACGGAAAGCCGAATTGACAGAAACCCGACCGTAAAGGGAGGGTGCAAAAAGAATGAACGAGCGCATCATCACCATCTTCGGCGGATCGAAATGTCGCGAGGGCGATCCCGAATATCAGGAAGCCATGCGCGTCGGCTCCTTGCTCGCCGATGCCGGCTTCACCATCTGCACCGGCGGCTACGCCGGCATTATGGAAGCTGCCAGTCGCGGGGCTCACGAGCGCGGCGGCCGTGTCATCGGCGTTACCATGAATCAATTTAAGTCCGAACCGAACCGTTACCTCACTGAGAAGTTCCCCTCCGCGCATTTCTACGAACGGCTCCAGAGACTGATTACACGCTCAGTCGGCTACGTCGCGTTGCGCGGCGGCATGGGCACGGTGACCGAGATTTCGCTCGTCTGGAACAAGATGCAGACGAAGGTGCTCGAGCCGCGCCCGCTGGTTCTGTTGGGAGATTGCTGGCCGCCGGTGGTCGAGGCCTGGCAGCGTAATCTGGCGGTGACTAACGATGATGTCGACATATTGCGATTCGCCAATTCGCCGGAAGCAGCCGTGGACATCATCGTTAACGAGTCTGCGAATGGTTCCGTTGATGAATCGGCGGCTGCTCAAGCATAACCTGCGAATCTGATCGACAAATCTTTGCTCGAACAATGAAGCGTTGCCCGAAATGCAATCGCCAATACACAGACGACAGCCTGAGATTCTGCCTGGAAGACGGGACGTCGTTGGCGTCGCTTGCCAGAGACGCGGAACCTCCGCCTACCGAGGTCTTGCCGCCGCCGCGACCGAACGCGCCGCAATCTGACCCGACGATTGTCGCCTACAGCCGGCCCGAGTACGCGCGGGCGCCGGAGGTGGAGACACGGCGCACACATCCAATAGTGATCGCGGGTGTAGTTGCGATCGTCTTACTGCTGACCGCGCTGGTGGCCATCGCCGCAATCTACGTCGTTCAGCATTCAGGCAACACGAATGCGAATCAAGTTAACGCTGAGTCGCCATCGCCGCGGCGGCCAACACCTGAATCAACCAGATCGCGCGAAGGGGACTTGACGCCAACGCCGTCGCTGAGCGGATCTCCGCTGGCGATCACAACGTCAGCATCTTCGGTACGGACAGCGGTGCAAGCGAACACTTACTATGCGTCGAATGCCAGCGATGGCCAGAGCAACACGGCGTGGATCGAAGGCGACCTCGGCCCCGGCGAAGGTGCGTGGATTCGCTTTGATTTCAATCGCGAGATCAATCTTCGCCGCATCATTATTCAGCCGGGATACTTCAAGGGTCCGCAAGTCTGGGCGCAGAACAATCGACTGGCAACCGTCACCGCGCAATTCTCTGACGGCACTTCGCGAGTGCTGAGCTTTCCTGATCGAATGGAAAGCCAACGCGTCGATGTCGGACCCGTCAAGACACGTTGGGTGCGCCTCGTGATAGGATCGGTTTATCACGGAACCGACCCAGGGCCGAACGACGATACGGCGCTGTCGGACGTTACGTTTGAATGGGACCCCGTTAACCAATGATCGACGACGCAGTTGAAAGAGGCGGTAAGGCAAATCTGGAGATGCCCGGGGTGGGCAAGCCGGTCGCAATTCTCGGCGTGCCTTTGAGTTATGGCCAAAGCAAGGGCGGTGTGCATTTGGGACCGGCCGCGATTCGGGTCGCGGGCCTGGCGCAACGCATCTCGAGCCTGGGTTGCGAAGTGAACGATCGCGGCGACCTGCCGATCGAGCGTTCGCATTCGCTGCCGGGTTTCGATGAAAAACTGAAATACCTTACGGAGATTCATGACGCGTGTGAACGCCTGGCTGCTGAGACCGAAAAGATTTCCGACGCCGGCGAGTTGCCGATAACCATCGGCGGTGATCATTCGATTGCGATCGGCTCGCTCACCGGGGTGGTCAAGTCGTTTCGGAAAAAAGATCAACGTTTAGGTTTGGTTTATCTCGACGCGCACGCTGATATGAACACGCCTGAGACGACGCCGTCCGGAAATATTCACGGAATGCCGTTGGCTGCGCTGCTTGGCTACGGCGCGCCTGAGTTGGTGAATATCGGCGGTTTTGCGCCGAAATTCGACCAGAGGCTGTGCGCCCACGTCGGTGCGCGCGATCTCGATCCTGGTGAGCGCGACATGATTCGGAAACTCGGGATCAGGTTCTTCACCATGCGGGAGATTGACGAGCGCGGACTGGCCGCGTGTATGGATGAAGCGATTGCGATTGCTTCGCAAGGCAGCGGCGGATATGCGGTCACGTTCGACGTGGATGTGCTTGATCCTGGTGACGCGCCGGGCTCGGGAACGCTGGTGCGCGGCGGGCTCAGCTATCGCGAAGCGCATCTCGCGATGGAAAAGATCGCAGAGGCCGGCGGGATGCAATCACTGGAAGTCGTCGAGATCAATACGGCGTTGGATGTTAATAATCGGACGGCTGAGTTAGGCGTAGAATTAATTCTTTCAGCGTTGGGGAAGCGGATTTTGTAAGTGGCACAGACTTCAGTCTGTGTTAATCAGAGGGGGATCACAGACTGAAGTCTGTGCCACGTGTATGACTAAGAAACTTCGCATAGGCGTTATCTTCGGCGGCCGCTCAGGTGAGCATGAGGTCTCCGTGCGGTCGGCACGTTCCGTGATTGAAGCGATCGATAAATCGAAATATGAAGTCGTGCCTATCGCCATCACCAAGGAAGGGAATTGGTTGGCGCCGGCGGCTGCGGCCGAGTTGTTGCCGTCCGAAGCGCAGCGACGACTGTCAGCGCAGACGCTGGGTACGTCACGCGAAGATGTGGCCATCGTCGGAGACCCCTCGCGCAGCGGCTTGATGACACTCGGTGATGAAGAAGGACGTCAGCGACTCGACGTCGTGTTCCCGGTGCTCCATGGGACTTTTGGTGAAGACGGAACACTGCAAGGATTGCTGGAGATGGCCTCGATCCCATTTGTCGGCTGCGGCACGCTCGCGTCCTCGTGCGGGATGGACAAAGTGACGATGAAGGCCCTGTTCAAAGAGGCCGGATTGCCAATCTGTCGTCACACGTGGTTGCTGAGATCGGAATGGGAAGCCGATAAGGCGAAGGTGTTTCGACGAATCCAGAAACAAATCGGCTTCCCCTGTTTTGTGAAGCCGGCGAATCTCGGATCATCGGTCGGCGTTTCGAAAGCAACGGATAAAGCCTCGTTGACGAAGGCAATCGACTTAGCCGCGCGCTACGACCGGAAGATCATGGTTGAAGAACAGGTCGAGGGACGCGAAATTGAATGTGGCGTAATCGGCAACGACGAGCCGCGCGCGAGCTTGCCCGGCGAGTACTTGATTCATGAAGAGTCGAAGCGCTTCCTCGATTACACCGAAAAATATTCCGGGACGGGCAATAATGAATTCATTGTTCCGGCGCGGCTCTCAAGATCGCAGATCAAGCAAATCCAACAGATGGCCGCCATCGCCTACAAAGCCATCGACGCCTCAGGTCTTTCGCGCGTCGATTTCTTTCTCAAACCGGACGGCGAATTGCTAATAAACGAGATCAATACTCTGCCCGGTCTCACCGATGTTTCCGGCTTTCCGAAGATGTGGGAAGCCACTGGTGTTCCTTTTCCAAAGGTGATAGATCAGCTCATCGAATTTGCCATCGAGCGCCATCGGGAACGCGCGCGTAATGAAACCAGTATCTAGCCGTAGCGCA
>JBIOZK010000093.1:0-13897 GCA_044870975.1 Pyrinomonadaceae bacterium | reverse complement strand
CGCTGGGCTACTCTCATTCGTCGGCTTCGCCGACTTTTGCAGCAAAGCCCCTCTCCAACCTTGCGCTAGCACAGATTGAAGTCTGTGCCACTTAATCTGGAACAACTTCACAAATCCGCTGTCTAACCTCGCAGCTTCTCGACCCGAATGGCACCGGCATACGAGAGGAGCTGAGATGTTTACCAATCTGATCGAGTCTCAATCGCACCGCAAGGAGTTCAAGCGGCGCAGTTCGTTCTTTCTATTCACCGTTGCCGCATACGCGGTAATTCTCTTCGGCGCCGGTATCGGCAGCATTTACGCTTACGATGCGCAGCTGGAAGCGCAGACCAATGACCTGGAATTGATGAGTTGGGTGCCACCGGTTACGCCTCCCGCACCCAAACCCATCGCCGATCCGGTTCGGGCAATTCGCCGGCCAACAACGTCAACGGCACCGGTCGATCCAAACGCAATAAGGTCGGAGAGGACCCAATTTGTTTCTCGCCTCGATGACCCGAACAAGATTCCACCGAACGTGGGCACCACAGGGATCTCGATTCCGCCTTACACTGCCGGTGCTGTACTAAGCAATCGCAACGTCGATCCACCGGCTATCAAACAATCGGACAAAGGAAATTGCCTGACGTGTACGGACACGCCGGCGACCGTCATTATCCCGGAAAAAGCTCCCGATCCGCCGCCAGTGAAGCAGCCCACGATAGCGAAATTGCCGTCCAGCGTGCTGGTGTCGAAAGCGATCGCTCTACCGCAACCCGCATATCCGCTAATGGCCAGGCAGACGAGGACGGAGGGTAGCGTGAATGTTCAGATACTTGTCGATGAGCAAGGAAAGGTAATGTCGGCGCAGGTTCTTTCGGGGCATGCGATGTTGGTTACCGCAGCTAAAGAAGCCGCCATGCGGGCACGGTTTACCCCAACGATTCTCAACGGGCAGGCAGTGAAGACGCAGGGAGTGATTATTTACAACTTCGTCTTGAAGTGATGATCTTCAGCGGATAACTGGTGGCCTTGGGATTTCATCTCTTCACTTGCTCGAAAGTACATTGCTGAGGCTTCTTATCCGGCCGCCATCTGAGGAACTTTGTTCCGTGACGGAAGCGGCCGCCGGTGAAGTGATCGTACTGAACCTCGATGACCAGCTTCGGCGCCAGGGGTTTCCATTCGGCAGAGCGCTCGGTGGCCCAGCGACTGGGGCCGCCGGGCGCGTTGCCGGTGAAGCCGGGCGGCTTGATCAGTTTCTCCAGCTTCTTTGTCAGCGCCGGCTTTTCATCGGCCTTGAAACTTGAAGTGAAGCCGACGTGATGCAGCAATCCCTCGTCGTCATACAAACCAAGCAGCATCGACCCGATGACTTTGCCTTCTGAGGCATAACGAAAACCGCCGACCACACAGTCCGCCGTGCGCAAGCGCTTAACTTTCACCATGCCATGACGATTGCCGCTTTGATAAGGCATGTCGATGCGCTTGGCAATCACGCCGTCGAGATCGACGCCGGCTCCGGCCAGCCAATCTTTCGCAATTTTCAAATCGTCCGTGCACGGCGACAGTTCGATGGATTTGTTTTTCGGGAATTGCTTTTTCGCGAAGGCGTCCAGCTTCGTGCGTCTTTGCTCGAGATTAAGATCGACGAGTGGTTTGCCGCGTTCGTCAACCAATTGATCGAAAACTATTAGCTTGGCCGGAGTTTCCTGCGCCAGCTTCTTGATGCGGCTGGCGGCGGGATGAATGCGCATCAGGAGATCGTCGAATGAAAACTTTCCTTTGACAGGCACGACAATCTCGCCGTCGATCACGAATTGCTTCGCCTTCAAATTCAGCAGAGCTTCGACGACTTCAGGAAAATAACGCGCCAGCGGCTGCCCGCTCTTCGATTGGAGGTCGACTTGGTTGCCATCGCGAAATGCGACACAACGAAAACCGTCCCACTTCGGTTCGTATTGCCAGTTTTCGCCGGACGGAAGTTTCTCCACAGACTTCGCTTCCATCGGCAGATAAGGCTGTTTGAGTGGCAGAGTCATGGTGGTAGCGCAAATTGTTAATTTGCGATTATCGCTCGAAGGTGCGCCCCAAGTTAGCAACTTGCGCTACTTCAGATACGGCCTCAAATCAAACCGCTTCTTCTTATCAAGCAGCGGCTTCCAGAGATCGCCGACCTTGGCGATTCGCTTACGCACATTATCAAGTCGAAAATCCTCAATCGTGATTCCCTTCTCGATTTCCTTCCAGGTTACAGGCGTCGACACGCACGCTTTCGGGGTTGGCCTGACCGAGTAGATCGATGCCAGCGTTCGTCCCCACGCGTTTTGATTGTAATCGACAAGCACTCGTCCCCTCGGCCGGTTCGCCACTTTGTAAATTGCCGTGATCAACTGTGGGTTCGCCGAAGCTAGAACGTGCGCGACTTCCTTCGCGATAGTCCAGACCTGTTTCTGCGTGGGTCCTCGCACAATCGGCACGTAGATATGAATGCCCTTTGAACCGGTCGTCTTTGGATAAGATGGCATGCCGAGCGACTCCAGCGCTTCGCGCACCACCAAAGCCGTTTCCAACACTTGCGCGAACTGGGCGCCCGGCACCGGATCAAGATCGAAGTGCAGATAGTCCGGCCGATCGACATCGTCACAGCGCGCATACCACTGGTTCAGGTCGATGCAGCCGAGATTGATTACCCAAAGCAGCGCCGCTAAATCCTGGATAATTGGAAAGTCGATGATGTTGCCGGAACCGTGCTCGATGGAACACAGCTCGATCCACGCCGGCCGCGGCGAAGGCGCACGCTTCATGAAAAAGAAATCACCCGCGGCGCCGTTCGGATAACGCTTCATAACCATCGCGCGGTCTTTGAGGTGCGGCAGCAATAGGGATGAGACATCGGCGTAGTACTGAATCAAATCCCGCTTGGTGATTTTCAGCTCGGGCCAGAACAGCTTCTTCAAATTAGTAAGTTTGACTTCGCGGCCAGCGAGACGCAGCTCGAGTTGCTCGGCGCTTTTCGGAATCTCGATGCGCCTGGCCGTTCGCTTCGCGGGCGCGGCGGCCGTGTGTTTTGCCGGATGATAATCGCGATGTGCTTTTGGCATTCGATTCAGGCAATAATACCTTAGCAGACACAAAGTGATTCGCGGTGAGGCCCGCCACTCCCCTTCTTAACACGGCGTTGCATTCGTGATACACTGCCGAAACTCGTGAAAGCGCTCGACTCATTTCATCCGGCGGTTAGGGATTGGTTCCTGAATCAGTTCCCTGCTCCGACTGAGCCACAGGCGCAGGCATGGCCCGCGATTAAGGCGGGTAACCACACGCTGATTGCCGCGCCGACAGGTTCGGGCAAAACCCTATCTGCCTTTCTGTCTGCCGTAGACGATCTGGTTTGGAAGGCAACACGTGGCGAACTGGCTGACGAAACTCACGTCCTTTATGTCTCGCCACTCAAAGCCCTCAGCAACGACATCAAGATCAACCTGGAAGGCCCGCTCCAGGGCATACAGGCAAACCTCGAGGCGAGCGGGCTCAAGGATGTTTTGATTCGCACGCTGGTGCGCACCGGTGATACTCCGGCGAAGGATCGCGCGGCGATGACGAAGAAGCCGCCCCACATCATCGTCACTACTCCTGAATCGCTTTATATTTTGCTTACCAGCGACGGCGGCCGAAAAATGTTGAGTACCGTCCGGACGCTGATTGTCGATGAGATCCACGCGATGGTCGATGACAAGCGTGGGTCGCACCTTTCTTTGTCGATTGAGCGGCTGGAAGCGCTGGTGGCGGAACACGCCAAAGCTCAAATTTCAGATTCCAAATTACAAATTCAAAAGCCGCTGGTGCGCATCGGTTTATCAGCCACGCAAAAACCGATCGAAGAAGTTGCGCGGTTTCTGGTGGGCACGGCAAACATCGACCAGGATGGCAAGCCGCGCTGCATAATCATCGACAGCGGCCATACCCGCAAACTCGATCTGGCATTGGAGGTGCCCAGTTCCCCGCTCGAATCGTTGATGTCGAATGAAGTTTGGGAAGAAATCTACGATCGCATCACGACGCTCATTCGTGAGCACCAGACGACCCTCGTATTCGTCAACACGCGGCGCATGGCTGAACGTGTCGCCCGGCATCTTGGTGAGCGCCTGGGCGACGACAATGTCACCGCGCATCACGGAAGTCTGGCCCGCGAGATCAGGCTGGCAGCCGAGCAGCGGCTGAAATCGGGCGAGCTAAGCGCGCTGGTGGCCACGGCGTCCCTGGAACTGGGTATAGACATTGGCGCCGTCGATTTAGTTATTCAGATTGGATCCACGCGCGCGATTTCCACTCTGTTGCAGCGCATCGGCCGCTCAAACCACACGGTCAGCGGCTTTCCCAAGGGTCGGATTTTTCCTTTGTCGCGCGATGAATTGATCGAGTGCACGGCATTGATCGATTCGGTGCGGCGCGGTGAACTCGATCATCTAACTATTCCGGAACAGCCGCTCGACATTCTCGCGCAGCAGATCGTGGCGGCCGTGGCGCCCGAGGAATGGACCGAAGCCGCGCTCTTTGAAATGGTGCGGAGTGCCTATCCGTTCCGCGATCTCAAGCGCGAAAAGTTCGATGAAATTGTGCGCATGTTGTCGGAAGGATTCACGACCCGTCGGGGACGGCGCGGCACTTTCCTCCATCATGACGCGGTGAATCATCGCATTCGCGGGCGTCGGGGCGCGCGACTGTCAGCGATTACTAACGGCGGTGCGATTCCCGACACCGGCGACTATCGCGTGATTCTCGAACCGTCCGAGACATTCGTCGGCACGCTGAACGAAGATTTTGCAATTGAAAGTCTGGCCGGAGATATCTTTCAACTCGGAAATAGTTCCTATGAGATCAAGCGCGTGGGCGCCGGCGAGGTGCGCGTGCTGGATGCGCATGGCCAGCCGCCTTCGATCCCGTTTTGGCTGGGCGAAGCACCAGGCCGCTCTGAAGAATTGTCTATGTCGGTCTCGCGATTGCGCGCCGAGATTGCGCAGCGACTCGATGAAGAGATGCACGTGTCAGAGCCCGGAGCGGTAGCGACGGGATCAATTGACCCCCTCATGGACGACCATGATCCGGTCGCTACCGCTCCCGGTTCTGACACGGCCGGCTCCGCGATGAATTGGCTTATTAACGAAGTAGGCCTTTCGCAACCAGCGGCCCAGCAAATCGTCGAATATCTCGCGCTCACAAAGATTGCTCTCGGCGTAATGCCGTCGCAGGAAAACATTGTCGTCGAACGGTTCTTTGACGAAAACGGCAGCACGCATGTGGTGATTCACGCGCCGTTCGGCAGTCGCCTGAATCGCGCCTGGGGATTGGCGCTGCGCAAGCGTTTCTGTCGCTCATTTAATTTTGAGTTGCAGGCGGCGGCGACTGAGGACTCAATCGTGCTGTCGCTCGGTCCGACGCATAGCTTTCCACTCGACACCATCTTCGATTATCTCAATTCAAAATCAGTTTGCGACGTGCTGGTGCAGGCGCTGCTGAACGCGCCGATGTTCAATATCCGCTGGCGATGGAATGCCACTCGCGCGCTGGCGATTCCGCGTTGGCGCAGCGGTGGCAAGGTCGCACCGCAACTGCAGCGAATGGCGGCGGAAGATTTGCTGGCGCTGGTCTTTCCCGATCAGCTCGCGTGTGCCGAAAACCTGACCGGGCCGCTCGAAGTGCCCGCGCACCCTCTAGTTGAACAGACGGTGCGCGATTGTCTGGAAGAGGCAATGGACCTTCATGGTCTGGAGGAGTTGCTGCGCTCCATCGAACGCGGTGAGCGCACGCTGATCGCGCGCGAGATGAACGAACCTTCACCGCTGGCCCAAGAGATTCTGACAGCCAAGCCTTACGCGTTTCTTGACGATGCGCCGGCTGAAGAGCGACGCACGTTGGCGGTCATGAATCGTCGCTTCCTGGATGCTGAGACTGCGGCGGATCTGGGCAGGCTCGATCAAGCCGCGATTGATCGCGTTCGTGAAGAGGCCTGGCCGCAGGCTGAGAACGCAGATGAGTTGCACGATGCCCTGATGCAGCTCGGATTCGTCGGGCAGGTGGAAGGAGAACGAAGCGGCTGGCAACCGTTGTTTGATCAGTTGGTCAGCGAAAGACGGGCAACTCTGATCGGGTCAGAACCGGGAGCGGCAGCGACCGGATCAAGGTCGTCAACGGGGTCACTTGATCCCGTCGCTACCGCTCCGGGTTCTGACACGTTTTGGGTTGCGGCGGAGCGGCTCAATCAGCTACGGGCGATTCATCCAAACGCGTCGCTTACGCCACCGATTGATTCTCCAGAACCTTACGCAAGTGAGTCCTGGGATTTCGCAGAAGCCCTCGTCGAGATCCTGCGGGGTAGATTGGAAGCCCTCGGACCAGTCACCGTTGATGAGTTGGCAAATTCGTTTTCGCTGCCAGCGGATCAAATCCAAATCGGACTGGCGAAGCTCGAGGGCGAAGGGTTCGCCATGCAGGGGCAGTTTACGCCCGGCCAAAGCGCCGGCAGAGATGCCGGCGAACCGCAGGCAGGGATGCCTGCGATCCTGGAGTGGTGCTCGCGCCGTTTGCTGGCGCGCATTCATCGGTACACGTTGAATCGGCTGCGCAAAGAGATTGAGCCGGTGTCGGCGGCAGATTTTATGCGCTTCCTTTTCGTTTGGCAGAAGGTCGCGGCTGAACACAAGGTTGAAGGTGCGAGCAGCGTGGCGGCGATTCTCGATCAACTCGAAGGCTTTGAAGCTCCGGCTGGGTCGTGGGAATCAGAGATACTGCCGGCGCGCATTGCGGATTACGATCCCGCCTGGCTCGACGCGCTCTGTGTTTCGGGAAGATTGACCTGGCTGCGTCTATCGCCGCCGCGGTCGTCACCGGATAAAGTCAGCTCATCATCGCCCGTGCGCAGCACGCCGATGGTCCTGCTGAATCGAAAGAATGTTCGGACGTGGACGGCTGCCTTCCCGGCGCGCGAGAATGGGGCCCAACTCAACACCAACACGCAGATTGTTTACGATTATCTCAAGGAACATGGGGCTT
Organism: Pyrinomonadaceae bacterium; assembly: GCA_044870975.1. GTDB lineage: Bacteria > Acidobacteriota > Blastocatellia > Pyrinomonadales > Pyrinomonadaceae > UBA11740. The sequence goes on along the minus strand of JBIOZK010000093.1, from coordinate 6,865 downwards.
CTTTTTTTGTCGATATCGTGGGCGGCACTGACTTGCTCGCCAGCATGGTTGAAGAAGCTTTGGGTGAACTTGTATTTCGCGGGATGGTAACCGCCGACAGCTTTACGGGATTGCGTGCTCTGCTGACGCCACTGAGCAAGACTACCAACCGCGCGGTCGAGAAGCGACGTCGCAAGAACAAAGCTGTCTACAGCATGGATGAAGCCGGTCGTTGGGTGCGACTGCGTACGCACACTTCTGGCCTGCAGCCTGCCGGGGGCATGCGTACCGAAGCTGATCGCGAAACCCTGGAAGCAATCGCGCTTAAGCTGCTGAAACGGTACGGCGTGGTTTTTAGAAAGATCCTGGATCGTGAATCTATCAGTATTCCCTGGCGCGATCTTCTGCGAACGTTGCGGCGATTGGAAGCGCGCGGCGAAATTCGCGGCGGCCGTTTTCTCGGTGGATTTTCCGGCGAACAGTTTGCTACGCCCGAAGCGGTCCAGTTGCTCCGTTCGATTCGGCGAGCGCCGGCGGACGGATCGATGGTTTCCGTGAACGCCGCCGATCCCCTCAACTTGTTGGGCATTGTCGTTCCCACCGGACGACTTGCGCCATCGGCTTCGAACCGCGTTCTGTATCGCGATGGTGTACCTATCGCGCTGCAGGAATCAAAGGAAATCCGTTTTCTCGTGGAAATGACCCCGGCCGAGCAGTGGCAGGCGCGACAGGCGCTCCTGCGCCGTCACGTGCCGCCGAAGGTGCGCGCTTATCTCAATCAAACTGGCCGCACCGTTTCGCCGCCGCAAGTATCGTCGCTTACTCATTGACCGCTCTCGGCATTGCGCTTGCCCCGGTAACGTCGGCAGAAGTCTATTTTGGAATGTGGTGGTTTGTTCGCGAACAGCCGGCAGTAAATGTGTTCGCGCTCGCTACATCAACACGAGGAGGAAAAGATGGCAACCAAAGGCAACAGTAAGCGGGAATTAATCGATACGGGCCGCGACAAGCGGTTCGTCCGCCGAGATGAAAAGGGCCGATTTGATGAAGTAGTTGACGTCGGCAAATCGCTCGCAGCCGATCGCCGTCAGCATTCAAAGAAAGTCGTGCCGCCAGGCCAGGGCGACCGGGGAGATCAAAAACGCCGCAGTGGTTGAGCGCCCCAAGTTCCTAAGAAAGGCCGATGTTGATTAGCTAGGCTGCCTGCCCCAGGTCGCGTACGAGTTTCATTGTGGGCGGCACACGAACGGCAATATCGCTGTCTGAAATGACCCCCACCAGCCGGCCCGAATTGTCCATCACGGGAATCCGTCTGATCTGATGCTCTTGCATCGCGAGCAACGCGGTAATGACGTCATCGTCAGCCCGGCAGGCGACGGCCGCGGCAGTCATCACATCATAGACCTGCGTTCGCATTGCATCCCGAGATTCTCCGACCACTTTGTAGGCTAAATCGCGATCGGTGATCACGCCAATGAGTTCTTTCTTTAGCTCATCTGTGACGACCGGAATTGAGCCTGCACGTTCGCGACGCATTATCCTCGCCGCCTGACCCACATTGTCTTCGGGCAAACAACAAATCGGATTTTCGGTCATAACGTCCCGGCACTTCATGTTTGTCTCCTTCAGCTGAGATGGATTACCAACGCCGCCAGTTCGGCTGCGGCGAACGCTCAAGTTTTAACGAGGCTGAACGGGAAGGGGCAAAATTAAAAGCAGGACGCGATTCTCCCCTGATTGAATCACGCCCTGCTTTTTTCCCTTGCTGTCGGGATCGTGTTGTCTCGCACAATAAGCATCATGAGCGAAACACTCTGTCCCCTTCCGTACCAATAATTAAGATGCGACACAATTGACAGAATTTAGACAAGATTCCATCTGGTTCGGGAACTCGGCATTTAACTATTCGTCACCTTTACAGATGGGCCTCACGTACGATTTTCAGGCGTGATGGCTTCGCAGTCGTATGAAACCATCCCTCAGAATTTGAAAATACCCAGCGAACGCAACTCGCTTCCTCGCGTAACAGCAAAGTCTGCGCCAATCAAAATCTTCATTGGCATAAGAATCGCCAATTTGAAAAGCCCAAGCCATGACTCACCTCAAGGACAAGATAAAAATCGCTCTGGATGAAAGCCGGATGCTGGTGCTGGGTGCCCAGATACTTCTCGGATTTCACTTTCGGGTTGCCTTCGAGCCAGGTTTCGATCGGCTGCCAAAGTCATCGCAATTTCTAAAGCTCGCGGCGTTGTTGGTACTGCTCGGCGCCATCGCCTTGATTATGGCGCCCGGCTCATATCACCGCATCGTCCGAAACGGCAAGGACGCCGAAGACGTGCATCAATTCGCCACCACGGTGATGGACCTTGCGCTGGTTCCATTTGCGTTGACGCTGGCGCTGGATCTTTATCTGACCATTGGGCGCATCTTGGGATCGACCGGGGGAGCAATCGCGAGCGTCGTTGCCGGAATGACAGCACTCTTTTTTTGGTACGGGCTCGGCTGGCTTTCTCGTTCAGGCAAACCTGCGCGAAAAAAAGAGAAACCGAAAGCGCTCCCAACGTCGATCAAGACGAAAATCGATCAGGCGCTGACCGAAGCACGGGTCGTCTTGCCCGGCGCCCAGGCGCTGTTGGGATTTCAGCTGGTGACGATGTTTATGGACGGATTCGATAAGCTGCCGAATTCATCGAAATACATCCACATGATTTGTCTCGGTTTGATGGCCCTGACGATGGTCCTGCTGATGACGCCTGCCGCGTATCACCGGATCGCCGAACAGGGCGAAGACACGGACCGCATGCACCGGGTCGCCAGTGCACTGTTACTCGCGGCCATGGTGGTGTTGCCGCTTGGAATCTGCGGTGACGTCTACGTTGTTTGCTACAAAGTGACCGGTTCAAACGCGAATTCGATAGCAATCGCCGGGGTCGTGCTCGCTTTCTTTTGCGGAACGTGGTTCGGCTTCACTGCTTATCGCCGGGCGAAGCTGGACGGTGACTGATTTCTAGAAAGGGAGCAACTCCGAGGGCACTCAATTGCTTGTTACATCGTTTGAATGCGTGCGCAGCGCATTCGCGTTCGATTAACTAACGATCCGCCTGGTACGCAGTACTGAAGCGAAACAAACCCTGATTCGTAATCCCCCGAGAAAAGGAAGGATTTATGTGGCGAAAGTTTCTTAATTTCGCGGCGCCGGTGTTGGTGGCGACGCCGCTGTTAATTCTCGCGTGTTCAGCAGCCAAAGACAGTACGAAATTCGCAAATAACGCCGCCCAGGGCGGCATGGCCGAAGTAGAACTCGGACGGCTGGCCACGCAACGTGCCGGGGATGCATCTGTGCGCGAATTTGGCGCGCGCATGGTGGCAGATCACTCGCGCGCAAATGCTGAGCTGAAGTCAATCGCGGCGCAGAAGAATATTCAGCTGCCGACCGACATGAACTCGGAACAGAAATCCGAAATGGACAAGCTCTCGAAAATGTCCGGCGCGGAATTCGACAAAGAGTACATGTCGGCGATGCTCAAGGATCACGAAACAGACGTGAAAGATTTCGATACGCAATCGAAGGAAGGCAACATTCCGGAAATCAAGGCCTTTGCCGGGAAGACTCTGCCAACACTGCAACAGCATCTGCAGATGGCGCAACAGGCCGCGCAAAAGGTCGGCGCCAAGTGACCGAAAAGCGTGAGCGGTAGCTTCGCGCCGCTTCCCTCGTTGGGATATAATCCCATCCATGAAACGCTCGGGCTTCGCTGATCTTCCGCTGCACGGTGGGCGGGTGCCGGATTGGTTGGCGCAGCGCATGACGCGGCTGGGAACGGCAATCACCGAGGCGATCGTCCACGACTACGGAACTTCCGCTTTCCTTTCCCGGCTCAGCGATCCGTTCTGGTTTCAGGCCTTCGGCGCGGTGATGGGGATGGACTGGCACTCGTCCGGCATCACCACCTCGGTCATGGGCGCATTGAAGCGCGGGCTGTCGGCGAGGGCCGATGAACTGGGCTTGTTTATCTGCGGAGGCCGCGGGCGATTTTCACGAAATACTCCGAATGAATTGCGATCGCTTTCGCATCGTCACGGCTTCGATGGCGAGCAGTTGGTGCGCACCAGCCGTTTGACGGCACGCATCGACAACAACGCGATCGCGGATGGATTTCAGATCTATTTGCATAGTTTCGTGCTCGCGCGCAACGGCGAATGGGCCGTGGTGCAGCAGGGTCTGAACGATCAAAGCGGCCGGGCGCGCCGGTATCATTGGCACTCGGCAACCGTCAAAGACTTTGTCCAAACGCCACATACCGGCATCGTCGGCGCGCACCAGGGCACGATCATGAACCTGGTCGATTCGGACGCTCAGCCGGCACAGGCTGCGATGTTGACACTCGCCCGCGCACGCCCGGAAAGCGTTTTGCGCGAAGCGAGTTCCATTAGACGTCAAACTCATCACAAAGTAGACGCGGACCTCTCGCCGGGTCTTCGTTATCTACGAATGCCCACGCACCACGAGGTGCGCGCGAACGAAATCGATTTGAAGCGGCTGGGTGCCGTCCTGGCGATAGCCTATGAACGCGACCTTCACGATTTTGCGGAATTGCTGCTGACCGAGAAACTGGGGCCGCGCACCTTGCAATCGCTCGCGCTGGTGGCCGAGGTGATTCACGGAACGTCTTCGCGCTTCAACGATCCCGCCAGGTTCTCGTTTGCGCATGGTGGGAAAGACGGTCATCCGTTTCCTGTGCCCCTGAAAACATATGATGAATCTCTGAACTTTCTGCGTACCGCCCTCGATCGAGCAAAGCCGTGCACTATTGCAAACGAGACGAACAACATGAGCGGCCGTGTTGAGTTTGGACGGGAGAAGCTGGAAGGTCTTCGCCGCTTGAATCGGTTCGCACATTCAGTCGAATCAAGGTTCCAACCGCATGCTGACTTTGACGCGATTATGGCGCATGAACGGACCATCTCACCGTCGCTCGATGGGCGAACAGTGATGGACGACCGGACGCAGCGGAATTTCTTCGTAGGCAAGAGTGGTCAGCGTTCGTTATTCTGACCACCAAATGCCCGAGTTCCCTGATATCACGGTTTACCTTGAAGCGCTGGGGCCGCGGGTGATCGGCCACACACTGCAGCGGACTCAACTCAACTCGCCGTTTTTGTTAAGAACGGCCACGCCATCCATTCACTCGATCGACGGCCAGGAAGTTTTAGGATTACGGCGACTTGGCAAACGGATCTGCTTTAGTTTCAAAAACGAATTGTGGCTGGTGCTGCATCTGATGATCGCCGGACGGCTGCATTGGAAAGACTCTATCGGAGTGCCGGCGAAATTTTCGAAAAACCATTTGGCTTCCTTCCAGTTCGATAATGGCCTGCTGACCTTAACCGAAGCCGGCACTCAACGAAGGGCTGCGCTGCATCTCGTGCAGGGCGAAGATGCTTTGCGCGCACTCGATCGCGGCGGAATCGAGCTATTTCAGGAAGCCGCACGCAAAGGAGGACGCGCCAATTCAGGGCTCGGCAAATTTATCGACATTGATTCATTCACGAAAGTGCTGCGTTCTGAGAATCACACTCTCAAGCGCGCGCTCACCGATCCACGGCTATTCAGCGGCATCGGCAATGCGTACTCCGACGAGATTCTTTGGCAAGCTCATCTTTCACCGGTGAAGCTCACGCAAAAGCTGACGGATGAAGAAATTCAGCGTCTCTATGAAGCCACGAGAGCTACGTTGGTCGATTGGGTTGAGCGACTACGTGTCGAGTCAAATGGCGCGTTCCCGGAAAAAGTGACTGCCTTCCGAAAAGACATGGCGACGCACGGTCGCTATCGCGAACCATGCCCGCGCTGCGGAACCAAGATTCAGCGAATCCGCTACGCGACTAATGAAACAAATTATTGCCCAACCTGCCAGACCGGCGGGAAGCTGCTGGCCGATCGCGCGTTGTCGCGTTTGCTGCGCGAAGATTGGCCGAAGTCTGCGGATGAGTTAGCTTAGTGAAACAATCGTTTATCCCGACGCGTAAGGACTGCGAATAATCAGCGATCAGCAATCATCAAGGAGCGAATCGAATGTCAACCAGCAGAAGGAAATTTCTCAAGTTGTCGGCGCTGGCCGGCGGCAGCGTCGGGGCCGGGCTAATCCCAGGGCTTAAGGCGTTGGGCAATTCAGTCAGCGTGATTGGTCGAGCACCGAAACCCATGAACATTCTGATTCTCGGCGGAACCGGATTCACCGGACCGCACCAGGTAAAATACGCTCTGGACCGCGGTCATAAAGTCACAGTATTTAATCGCGGGAAGACGCATCCAGGTGAGTTGGACAAACGAGCTGAGCAACTACTCGGGGATCGAAACACCGGACAGCTCGATGCGCTCAAGAATCGCAAGTGGGATGTTTGCATCGACATTCCTACGACGCTTCCGTTTTGGGTGCGCGACGCGGCCCAGACTCTCAAAGGCAGCGTCGATCGCTACATTTTCATTTCGACGATTTCGGTTTTCTCGGACGTCAGCAAACCCAACATGGACGAGAACGGGCCGCTCGCCCAATACAAAGGCACGGACGCAATGGCCGAGACGCAGCAGACGCTGGGTGCGAACATGGGATTGTACGGCCCGCTGAAAGCGCTTTCAGAAAAGGAAGCCGAAAAATGGTTTCCGGGCAAAGCGCTGATCATCCGGCCCGGTCTCATCGTTGGGCCTGGTGACCCATCCGACCGCTTCACCTACTGGCCGGTGCGGATCGAGAAGGGTGGCGAAGTTCTCGCTCCGGGCACACCGGCCGATCCGGTGCAGTTCATCGACGCCCGTGACCTTGCCGAATGGGTGATCCGTATGGCCGAGCAAGGTACGGTCGGCACCTTCAACGCCACGGGTCCA
>JBIOZK010000092.1:0-14297 GCA_044870975.1 Pyrinomonadaceae bacterium | reverse complement strand
CCTGAACCCTACACCCTATTCTCTAGACTTCATTCCAAGGTGTAGGGGACAAGGTGTAGGAAAGAAACCATATAGCGGTCTCTAATAACCTGAATGCTTAACCTAAACCCTACACCCTATACCCTATCCCCTAAACCCTATCCCCTAAACCCTCTCCCCTAAACCCTCTCCCCTAAGCCCCTTCTAAGGCAGAAAATCCGGCTGCACCCGGTATAACAAATAGCCGCCGCTCCTCTTTAAGACCATACAATTTAAGCAACGCTCTTCCGAACTGATAACAATGGCCCCGGTCGGCGGCAGAAAGCCTTCCTCCAGGTGAATGAACATGTTGCGATCGCGACCTTCGACCGTCGCATACCAGAAAGCGTGCTCGTACGACGGCTGGTTTCCGTCAACTAAATAAATCGGCCGCGCGGACATCGCGATGGCGGTATCGTAGAGACTCTTGTAAGGCTCATCGAAGAATTCCCCGCGTTTGGGACCATCGCGTCTGAATGCTGCTTGAAAATAGATCGTCTGCGCCGCCATCGCGATCAAAAGAATTGCGAGCACGATTCGTCGCGACCAAAGCGGCGCTGGTTGCTTCATCAATCCTTCATGCGCGGCGCTCTCCGCAGGTGCTTTCCGGGAAAGCAGTACTTCGAGCGCAGGAATAGTCAGCATCAACAGGAAAATGGGGTACGCGACCAGTCTTAGCGAGTGAAACTGATCGGCCGTGAGTGCGCCCGGGACAATTGAAGCCAACGCCCCGAACAAGACAAATCGCCAGAACGGCTCATGCCAGCGGCGCACCGTGACGACCACGATGCCAATGACTACCAGGACAAACGCTCCTATGAGAAACGCGCCGAGCGCTCCATAGATATGGTGACGGGGGTTCATGTCGCCATCGAAGAGCAGGCTCAGCAGACTCAAATCCTCAAGGTACCGATGGATCAACTTGGGAATGATTTCGCTCCACGGCGAGTCCGGCTTGATATAGGAAATGAGATAGAACCTCTGCGTCAAAGCTTCCGGGTTTTTCGATCTGAAGATCAGCAGCGGAATCAGAGTGAAGGCAAACACGGCCCAGGTCTTTACGATGCTGATAATGCGCGGCTGGGACGTAGCAAAGATAATCAACCCTCCGGCCAATAACGGACCCAGCAATCGACCGATGGTGTAGCTGTAGGTTAGCAACATCAGACATGCGGTGAGCGCTAACACGTTCAGCCATGACCAGTACTCCTTCTTCTGAGCGGCGAACAGTGCGATGAGAAACAGGACTACGGCCAGCGGATAGAAAAACGTTTCCATCACCAGCCGGCTGACATCGAAAAGCCATGGGGTGAATATCGCGATCACCGCGACCAGTAAGCCAATCGACTCGCGGCCCGAAATCTTTTTCGCCAGCCAGCCGAGCAACAGACAAGCCAGGAATACCCAGGTCGCGCTATAGACCCTGGCGACGTGGATGCTTGGTTTGAAGACTGTGAAGGGAATCGCCAGCAGATACACCTGAGTCGGATTGGCGTACTGCGTCCAATAGCCAGTGTAAACCGGAAAGAACAGCGGAAAGCGCGTGCCGAATTCATTCGCACCGGTCTTGGCGATGCAGTAAGCGTTGTAGGCGATTGCCGACTCGTCGACGTAAAAGCCCGGAGGATTGTGGGCCAGGTCGCTGACGTAAAAGATGTAAAGCAGAATGAAAGCCAGCACGATTGCGCTGACCCGAATCCAGGAAACCAGTGGCGGCATGCTCGCGCGAGCGGGAATTGGCTGATCGATCTGAGCGGATTCGGTCATCGCAAATTTGGCCGAGAGTATCTTTCAGACGGACGCTGAGTCAACGCGCCCGCGGTAAGAGGTTCGACAAAGCTTCGGCCCATTCGGCATAATTTCAACATGTCTCAGTTAAATGAAAACGTAGTGCTCGATGCGCTGCGGCAAATCAAAGATCCTGATCTACATAAAGATATTGTCACGCTTGGCTTCATAAAAGATCTGACTATTGATGGCGGCACTGTTTCGTTCCGCATTGTGCTGACCACTCCTGCCTGCCCGGTCAAAGCGGAAATGGAAGCAGCCGCGCATGAATTGGTGAGCGCGATCCCCGGTGTTCAGTCTGTGAAAGTGACCATGGATGCTGAAGTGCCGAAAGGCCGCGGCCTGGGCGATAAAGTTTCCGTGCCGGGCGTGAAGAACATCATTGCCGTTTCGTCCGGCAAGGGCGGCGTTGGCAAATCGACCGTGGCAGTGAATCTCGCAGTTGCCCTCGCGCTCGACGGCGCCAAAGTTGGATTAATGGATGCGGACGTTTACGGACCGAATGTGCCCATCATGCTCGGCGCCGGACACGCCCGACCTGAAGTTGACGTTAACAAGCTAATTCCGGTCGAGGCTCATGGAGTCAAGCTGATTTCGATGGCCGTGCTTCAGCCCGGCGACAAACCGCTGATCGTTCGCGGTCCAATTCTGCATGGGCTGGTGAAGCAATTTCTGTCCGATGTTAAGTGGGGCGAGCTCGATTATTTGATCGTCGACATGCCGCCGGGAACGGGCGATGTGCAATTGAGCCTCGCGCAACTGGTTCCGGTGCAGGGAGCGGTCCTGGTGACTACGCCGCAGGAAGTAGCCTTAATCGATGTGCGACGCGCCCTGCGAATGTTCGAGACGGTTGCCGTGCCAGTTCTCGGGGTGGTTGAAAACATGAGCTACTTTATCGCGCCCGATACCGGCGCTCGCTACAACATTTTCGGCGAAGGCGGCGGCGAGAGACTGGCGGGCGAGTACGGCGTGCCGTTCCTCGGTTCGGTGCCGATGGGCATCGAAGTTCGCGAAGGTGGCGACAAGGGCGTTCCTGTCGTCATCGGCCAGCCGCAATCGCCACAAGCCCAGGCCCTGCGGAAAGTTGCCGAAGAAGTTGCCCGTCAGGTCTCGATCGAAGCGATGAAACCAGAGCTTGTCGTTTTGAAAAAATCTCAGTAAGATGACTTTGAAGAACAAGGCACTCGGAAAAGTAACCATAATCAAGACCAGGAGTTAACAAAGAAAAATGTCAGCGAATATCGAAACTACAACCCCCGCACCGACCGGCGCTCCGTCCGCTCCGGCTGTGAACCTTAGCGTCAGCGAGCCGGCGGCGGCCGAAATCCAAAAATTTATGTCGGGTGAGGAAGGCCTCCCCGAAACCGCGGGCCTGCGCGTGCGCGTCGTTCCGGGCGGCTGCTCGGGATTTCAATACAGCTTGAATATTGAAGAGACCTCGCGCCAGGGTGATTTTATTCTTGACGAGAAGGGTGTGCGCCTGTTCGTCGATATGTTCAGCGCGCAGTACCTGAACGGCGTCGAAATCGATTACGTGACCAACGTGATGGGATCCGGCTTCACCTTCAAGAATCCAAACGCCACCGGCAGCTGCGGCTGCGGCTCTTCGTTCACCGCGTAGTTTCAGTACCTGGAGCGGTAGCGACCGGAATCAAAGCGAAGCTTTGAATACGACTCGGCCTGATGTAACGTCAGGCCGAGTTTTTGTGTGTCAGAAGCCCGACCGTTAGGGAGGGCAACCTTAATAACCCGCAACTTCGAAGTGAGCGCGACGTGCCCTCCCTCACGGTCGGGCTGCTGACACGGTGCCGCCATGAACGTGATCCAAGCGCAAACCGCTGAACACATCGAACAGGCCCGCCAGCTCTTCCGCGAATACCAGGCCTGGCTGCAAATCGACCTCTGCTTTCAGAGCTTCGAAAGCGAACTCGCCAACCTGCCGGGTGAGTACCGTCCGCCTGATGGACGTTTGCTGTTGGCTTATGACGATTCGGACCTTGCCGGTTGTGTCGCCTTACGAAAACGCGAGCAAGACGTCTGCGAAATGAAGCGATTGTTCTTGCGCGATGGATTTCGCGGCCGGGGATTAGGCCGTCAGTTGCTCGAAAGCGTCATTCGGGAAGCGAGACAGATTGGCTACCAGCGCATGCGTCTCGATACACTGCCACCGAAGATGAATGACGCGATCAATCTATATCGTGTTTACGGCTTCACGGAGATCGCGCCCTATTACGACAATCCCGTGCCGGGCGCGATGTTTATGGAATTGAATTTGGAAGAGAGACCCTAGGAACCGCGGTTTATTTCGTCGCGCGCTTTTGCAGCGCTTCGCAATTCTCATTTGTCCCGGGCTGCTGCCAAAGCGTCCCGTCATCATAGACAACACATCTGAAGATGACGCGTTCGATGACGGTTGAGTTTCCCGGCGGCGGCGTATTCTGCACGGTTACCACGCGAGAGGGTGACACGCGTGATTTCACTCGCAAGGCTTTCACGCTGTTGCGTCCCACCCGGTCAAAGCTAACGAAGTTATGCCTGCCTAGTTCTTCATTGTTGCTGCTGTCGGTGATGATGTAGTCCCAAAGGATGGCCTTGATCGGCTTGCTGCCGTCATTCGCTACTTCGACCGAATACTGAAAGAAGGTGTTGTCCCGGCTACGTACGCCGGACGCCTGGTCGGGCACATTGGGATCGCTGGAACCGCCGCCGGACGGCGAATCGCTTTCAGCCTTCATGCTGGAATCGACTTGCGGCGCCGGCCCAATCTTTTCCCATTTGTATTTGCGAATCGCAATGCCGGGAGGCATCTCGTCTTTTTGCGGTGTCTGCCCAAATGCAGTCGCGTTCGCGACGACGATTAGAAACAGAGCAAATATCTTCATAGCGTTGTCTTTCACGCGGCCGAAGCCCAACCGTGAGGAGCAATTGTCAATACGACCGCTAATTACTTAGGTCGTTTACCGAGCAATTTCCATCCCGAAGGCAGGACGGCAGCGGCCAGAGAGATTTTGACAGCTTCGCTGGGAACAAATTTCAGGAGTTTGTCGAAAACCGTCAGTTCAGGTGAAGTTCGCAGGAGGAGCGAAAACCATAGCCAGCCCGACACCATGATCACGAGCGCTCCAACGGCCATCGCCGCAGCCGCCGTAAAGAAATTGCGGTCCCATTCGTGTTCGGCAAAGGCGCCGGTGATGAAGGCCGCTGCCGGAAACGCAACGAGATATCCGCCGGTCGGACCCAGCAAATGCCAGAAGCCACCGCTGGCGCCCGCGAAGAACGGCAATCCGCTCGCGCCCTCGATTAAGTAAACGATCATCGTGATGGCGCCAAGTCTCGAGCCCAACAGCGCGCCGGTCAGGAGGACGGCGAATGTTTGCGCGGTGTAGGGAACTGCGCCAACCGGAATTACGATTTGGGCCGACAGCGCAGTCAGCAGGCTGAATCCAATAACCAGTCCGACTTGTCTTAGGAAATCGAGTGGCGCCAGCGCCGCTCCCAGCAGGGTTTCATTCTTGGCAATCGATGCGTTCATATAAACGAGTTTCAGGTCTAAAGTTTCAGGTTTCAAGTTTCGCTGGTCTCAAGCTGTTTGTTCTTAACCTGAAACCTGAAACCAATCTAAGGTCTCACACACAATACCGGACACGGCGCGTTGCGAATAATGAATTCCGCCGTGTCGGTGAAGTTAGGCGCCCCACCCGAGCCGATCGCCGTCGTAATGGCGATCAAATCGGCCTTGTGCCGCCCGGCGTATTCGATTACTTCTTCGCCCACGCCGCCATGCAGCCGCTCGAACTTGTCGCAATTACAATCCACTTCAGCGAAGAAGCGATCCAAAATCGATTTCCCGGCGTCAGCGGGCTCCTCGTCACCTTCGTTAAAGACGCACAGCGTTTCAAGATCCGCTTTCGTTTTAGCGGCCAGCGAGGCGGCCACGGGAAGTATTCTTTTTGAATCTTCGGCCAGATCGGTCACGAACAAAATCTTTTTAAACCGATCGATGGGTCGCGTGGTGCGTCGCGGTCCGTAGAGCCGCGCGATGATGGTGGGAACTTTCGAATCGCGTGCGACTTGCTCGGCGACGCTGCGGCCGAGAAAAAATTGCGCCACGTCCGAACGGCCGTGCGAAGCCATCACGATCAAATCGCAGGTCCGCAGCTCAGCCTGCTTCATGATTACCTGCGCCGGATCGTCGCCATCTTTCGGGACGATAGTTTCGATCACGCGCACCGCGGATGAACCGGTCGGCGCGGCCGGAAATTCATAGCGCGATGTTTCCGTGATGTGCGGATCGCCGCCGTGGGCGATATGAATCGACTGCACGATGGCGTCGTACTGGGCCGCTACCGCGAGGGCGAGCGGGAACGCGCTGTTCGCGACAGCTGAGAAATCAGTTGGAAATAGAATCGCGCGTATCATGAAAAGTAAGCAGTAAGCAGTGAGCAGACTCACACAAGTTTGTCACTGCTTACCCTTCACTGGGCCATGTTACTTGAAGCAGCGCGCGCCGGTCTACCGTTCGGCGTGAATTCGCATTCCGTGGAACGAACGGATGACGAAGAACGCACTGATCACGAAGAATACCGCCGCCAGAATGCGCGCCAGCGTTGGACCTTTTTGGTTCGTCAGACTGACCGCCAATTCGACCGCCAACAAACCAAACAGCGTCGTGAACTTGATCACCGGATTCATGGCTACCGACGAAGTATCCTTGAAAGGATCGCCGACGGTGTCGCCCACGACGGTGGCATCATGCAGCGGCGTACCTTTCTGTTTCATATCAACTTCGACGACCTTCTTCGCGTTGTCCCAGGCGCCGCCGGCATTCGCCATAAAGATCGCCTGATACAAACCGAAGATCGCAATCGAGATTAGATAGCCGATGAAAAAGAACGGCTCGAGGAATGCAAAAGCCAGCGTTGAGAAGAACACGCCCATGAAAATATTGAACATGCCTTTCTGCGCGTACTTGGTGCAGATTTCCACGACTTTCTTGCTGTCAGCAACCGAAGCTTTCTCGACGCCATCCAGTTTGATATTCGCTTTGATGAACTCGACGGCGCGATAGGCGCCGGTTGTGACGGCTTGCGTTGAAGCGCCGGTGAACCAGTAAATGATCGCGCCGCCGGTGATTAGCCCGAGCACGAACGGAGCGTGCAGCAGCGACAGGTTTTCAGTGTTGCGCGTGAGACCGTCCGTTAGCGCCATGATGATCGAAAAGATCATCGTGGTCGCGCCGACTACGGCCGTACCGATCAGTACCGGTTTCGCAGTAGCTTTGAAGGTATTACCGGCGCCGTCGTTCTCTTCGAGCAAATGCTTGGCCCGCTCGAACACAACCGTGACATTGTGATCGCGCTTGAGTTCTTCAACGATATTGGGTTGATGTTCAATCAGCGACAATTCGTAGACCGACTGCGCGTTGTCGGTCACCGGGCCGTAAGAATCGACGGCGATAGTCACCGGGCCCATACCGAGAAATCCGAACGCGACCAGGCCGAACGCGAAAACGGCCGGGGCGGCCATTACCGCGCCAAGTCCCATCGTGCCGATGATAAAGGCGATGCCCATCAGACCGACGATCGTGATGCCCAGCCAATAAGCCGAAAAGTTTCCGGCGACAAAGCCAGACAGAATGCCCAGGGACGCGCCGCCTTCTTCCGCGGACTTGACCACTTCCTGCACGTGCTTCGATTCGGTCGAGGTGAAAATCTTGACCAGTTCAGGAATGACCGCGCCCGCCAGTGTGCCGCACGAAATGATGGTCGCCAGCTTCCACCAAAGCGTACCGTCACCGCTCAAAACCGGAATCATGAGATACGAGACGATGTAAGTCAGGACGATAGAAACAATGGACGTGATCCAAACCAGCGAGGTCAAAGGCGCCTCGAAGTTCATATCGCCGGCGTTGCCATAGCGCGCTTTCGCGAGCACCGCGTTGGCGAAATACGAAACGGCGCTCGATATCAGCATCATGATGCGCATGACAAAAATCCAAACCAGTAACTGAATCTGAATCGTTGGATTTGTCACGGCCAGCAGGATGAAGGTAATCAGCGCGACACCGGTAACGCCATACGTTTCAAATCCATCAGCGCTCGGTCCCACTGAGTCGCCGGCGTTGTCGCCGGTGCAATCAGCAATAACTCCAGGGTTCCGCGCGTCGTCTTCCTTGATCTTGAAGACGATCTTCATCAGGTCCGAACCGATGTCGGCAATCTTGGTGAAGATGCCGCCGGCGATACGCAACGCCGCTGCACCCAGCGACTCACCGATGGCGAAGCCGATAAAGCAGGGACCGGCGTAATCACCCGGAATGAAGAGCAGGATGAAAAGCATGATCAGCAACTCGACGCTGATCAAGAGCATGCCGATGCTCATACCCGCCTTGAGCGGAATGGCATAAATCGGAAAGGGCTTGCCCCCGAGACTGGCGAACGCCGTGCGCGAATTCGCAAACGTGTTCACGCGAATGCCAAACCAAGCGACGCCATAGCTGCCCGCGATGCCGACCAGACTGAAAAACAGAATCATCGGCAAGGTCACATAGATCGGCTTGCCGGGCACCGGGCGCAGAATTCCGAAGTAAGCGACAACGATGATCGCGATGAAGATCCAGAGGAGCATGATGAACTTGCCCTGCGTAATCAGATAAGTCTTGCAGGTTTCGTAAATCAGCTCCGAGATTTCCTTCATCGAGCGATGCACGGGCAGGTTCTTCAACTGCACGAAGATGACGAGCCCGAACATCAAGCCTAGAAAACAGAAGACGAGGCCAATCATCAGCAGCGTGTGTCCATCGATTCCCAGGAATGTGACTTGTGATAAATCGGGAAGTTTGAGCGCAGCTTCACCGCCTTCACGCGGAGAGGCAAGCGCAGCCGGGGCGCCGATCGCGACGCCGATAATGGCAAATAGGACTGTAAATGCGCGGCGACCCAGCGCCGTCGCAAAGTTCGACGTTAAACTCACTATTGAGATAATCCTTTCAGTGCTTCTAAAGAAGGGGATAAAGCCCGTTTGAAAAGCCAGCCATTATGGCCGATTTGGGCGGGAACTGTCCAACCGCGACAAACCCTTCGAATCGAGGCTCGAAGTCTTCTCGATCGAGAGTTGAAGTCTCGGGATCGAGAGCGGAAGTCTTCGGATCAAGAGCGGAAGTCTTGGGATTGAGAGCGGAAGTCTTTGGATCGAGAGGCTGGTGTCCTATTCAGATTAGGACACTACCGAAACCCTCGTCAGGCTTCCAGCGTATGGAGCAGCAGCGAAATTCGAATGAAGTTGGGTGCTCGATGAAAGGGGAACCGCTCATGAAAGTGCGAAGGTCTGCTTACATTCTGCGCGCAATGGGTTGCCTGGTTTTCGGCGTTTGCGTGAGTTCATTGGCTGTGGCTCAGGACGCCAAACCATTCGACGGAAAAGACACCATGCAACAGCTACTCGCCGAGGTGCGAATGCTGCGACAGGCGCTGGAAGCTGTCCAGCGGATTAATATGGACACCTATCGCAGTCAGCTCCTGGTAGATCGCGTCCGAGCAAGTCGAGAAGAAATTCGGCGACTGAATGCTTCTCTTAACGACGCTCGCGAGATGTTGCGAAGGACCCAGCAAACCATTCCCAATTTCACTGAACAAGTGAAGATGCAGGAGACGCAACTTCAATTGGAAGTTGATCAATCGAAACGCGCGACGTGGGAATTTGAATTGAAGCGATCCAAAGAAGCGTTGGAGAACTACAAGTCGCAAATCGAACCGATGAAGGAACGCGAGCAGCAGATGCAGGCGGATTTGAATAAAGAAAAGGCGCAACTCGAGGAATTGGAAGGCCGCTTGGAAATGCTGGAGCGGTCAATTGAGAACGATCGGCAGAAGCTGGACAAGGACGCGCCGAAACCGAAGACGCCGTGAGGTCTAAGCTTCAGCGAGCGCCTGATTTGGAGTGCGGTGGCAGAGCGAAGCGGCGACACCGCTTTGGATCGATCTTTCAGATCGATCGATCTTTCAGATACGCTTAAGCGGCTCGAACGTCCCCTGGCATCCAAAGCGCCGTCGCCGCTTCGCTTTGCCGGCGCACTCCAAATCACGCTTCAGCTGGCAGGGATTCAGAAATAATCTCCGGCCGCCTTCTGCCGCCAATCCACTTCCTCACGGAATCAATCAGCACGATGACGGCGGCGGTCATAATCAAAACGGTCAGCGAAGTGTTGATATAGCCCTGGGTCGTGGTTGCGGGATTCGAGGTCTGCGGCCAGAAGATATCGCGGATCGATTGATAGCCGGCAACCATGGTCGTCGTCGCGACGAATGAAAGCGGCACGATTGTCACCCAACAGTAACGCGCCCGCCCGAGATTGATGATGACGGTCGTGGCGACGCACAAAGCGACCGCAGCGAGTAATTGATTGGCGATGCCGAACATTGGCCAGATCGTGGAAATAGATCCACTCCAGATGAAAGCAGTCCAGGCCGCGACCACGGCGGCGCTGGTTAAGATCGATCCCGGTAACCAGTTCGGCTCTTCCAGTTTTTTATAGAAACGTCCCCCAAACTCACCCAACAGGAATCTGGCGACACGTGTACCGGTATCGATCGTCGTGAGGATAAACAAGGCTTCGAACATGATGGCGAAGTGATACCAGTACTTCATCAAGCCGCTCAGTCCGGGAATCCCGTCGAAAATCTTTGCGATGCCGAGAGCCAGGGTTACCGCGCCGCCGGTGCGGCCGCGTACTTTCTCGCCTGATTCGGCTTCCAGGCGATCAAGTTCTTTAGTTTGCAGATCAAATCCGCGTCCGGCTTCGGCATCGACCATGCGCACGTACTTGGCGCGCTCGACTTCGTTGCGCTGCGCGGTGTTGATGGCGAAGTAATCCCCCGGGAATAGGGAAGTCGCGGCAATCAAAGCGACGACGCCGACGAGGCCTTCCATCAGCATGCTGCCGTAACCAATCATCCGCGCGTCGGTTTCTTTCGCGATCATCTTTGGCGTCGTGCCGGATGAAATGAGGGCGTGAAAACCGCTGATGGCGCCGCAGGCAATCGTGATGAAGACGAAAGGATAGACCTTGCCCGGCACCACCGGACCGCCGCCGGAAACAAACGGTGTTACCGCCGGCATTTGTAAATTCGGATGGACGAGAATCACGCCGATAATCAGCACGGCAATCGTGCCGATCTTTAAATAAGACGAAAGATAATCGCGCGGGCACAGGAGCAGCCAAACCGGCAACACCGAAGCGATGAAACCGTAGCTCGCCATCAGGATCGTCACTTTGTGCGGCGAGAGCGTGAAGGCTGCAGCCCATGATGAATCGGCGACGCGGCCACCGAGATAAACGGCCAGCAGCAACCCGATGACGCCGATGATCGTCGCCTCGGTCACTTTGCCTTTGCGGAAGACGTACATGTAGAGGCCCATGAATAGCGCCAGCGGAATCGTAAAGCCGACGGTAAAGGTGCCCCACGGCGATTCGGCCAGCGCATTAACGACCACCAGGCCCAAACCAGCGAGCGCAATCACGACGATGAAGAGGATGGCGATACCCGCGACCAACCCCGACAAGCCGCTAATCTCAGTACGAGCGATTTCGGCCAGCGATTTTCCGTTGCGACGAATGCTCGCCGCCAGAATCATGAAGTCGTGCACGGCGCCGCCGAGGCAGACGCCAATCACCAGCCAAAGCAATCCCGGAAGAAATCCAAACTGCGCCGCCAGCACTGGCCCAATCAGCGGACCCGCGCCGGAGATGGCCGCGAAGTGATGGCCGAACAAAACCCACTTGTTGGTCGGATAGTAGTTGTGCCCATCGTACAAGGTCTGCGACGGGACCGGTCGCGCGGGATCGAGCGCGAGAACCTTTGCCGCTATGAACGCCGAGTAGTAGCGATAGGCGATGGCCAGCACACACAGGACACCAATAATTATCGGCAGTGCATTCATGGGTTCGGGCTGGGAGGCGCTTATCATAACTGTGGTCAGACAATTTCACCACAGAGGACACAGAGAAATGCAGAGGCAGAATGGATGAACACTTATTCTTCATCATTCTCTCTGTGTCCTCTGTGGTTAGATCGGCTTTTTGACTTATCGCTTCAATCTCCTTTAGAGTTGCGGCGCTCTTCAAAAACTCAGTTGCGGAGATTCCCCTGCAATTTTAGTCAAGTACCCGGGCAAGAGTTTGCCAGCTTGATAAGTCAGGTTCCGATTTCCAAGACAAACATCTGTTCGGAGGATTAATGAAAAAATTTCTATTTGTAGGCGCATTAGCGCTGATCGCGGCGGGTTGTGGTGGCGGCACTAAGCCCGCGGCCAACACGCCAGCGACTTCATCGCCGGCTAAACCGGCAGCATCGACTTCAACGGCCTCAGCATCCCCCAAGGTTGAAAAGAAGGCCCCGTCGACTAATCCCGTGCCCGCGGATTGGATTCGCATGCATGACGACGTCAAGGGCTACGAGTTCATGGTTCCGCAAGGCACCAAGGACGCGCAGGAGACCAAGGATGGCGTCGATGTCTACATGGCCAACGTTCCCGCGCCCTACGACATCGCCGTGATGGTCGTAGCCTTTAAGGACAAGGAAGCCTCCAAAGAGGACTTGCTCAAGCGCGCGGAAAACGTTTTGAAAGCCTTCGGCGAGAAGGACATCAAAATGGAACCGGTGAAGGAACTCAACAACGACTATAGCCTGGTCACCTTTACTTCAACCGGCAGCGACGGCAAGGCCGGCAAAGGCAAAATCCTGGTGGCCACCGACGTGACCGATAACTACATCATGTTCGTGGGCGGCGACGCCGACAAATTTGGGTCGAACGAAAAAACAATCGACGAAATTTGGGGCAGCTTTGGCATGTCCAGTGGTGGCTTCAGCGGCAACAGCTAAGACTTACTAACGATTCACAGCCGTAATGAAGAGCCCCTCGGATAAATTTCGAGGGGCTCTTCGCTAAAACACACGAATCAATTAATGTTTAGAGGCGGGCTACCGCCCGCCGGTCTGGCAGTTGACCCACTCTCGACGACCGAGACCGGGGAAGGTCGGGCAGTAGCCCGACTCTAAACGACCAGGACTGAGGAAGATGACTATGCTCTCGACGAGATGCTGCGTGATTGTAACCTTGATTATCTGCGCGACTGCGGGCGTTGTTTTCAGCCAGACGCGGACTACCGCAAAGACACCTGACGCGCTGGTAGCGGAACTCTACCAAGCCCATAAGAATAAGCGCGGGCCATTCTTTCAAACCCGCAGCCGCGCCCTGGTCGACAAGTATTTCGAGAAGAGTCTCGCCGATTTGATCTGGAAAGACGCCCGCACTTCGAAAGGCGAAGTTGGGGTGATCGACGGCGACCCGCTCTACGATGCACAGGACATGGAGATCAAAAAATTCGCGATTGCCAAGCCGCGATTCGAAGAAGGGCGCGCCATGGTGGACGCCACCTTTGAGAATTTCGGACAGAATAAAACGATCACTTACATCGTCGTGAAAGGAAGAACCGGCTGGCGAATTCGGGATATCGTCTACGGTGAAGGGCGCACTCTGAAAAGCGAATTCAAAGAAACGCGCTAAACCTCATGCAATAGTTTACTGCTTTGCGATTCTAACGGTCGTGAGGTCTGAATAACGATCCAATTTCCTTCGTCGACTTTTTGTGGAAAGCAGTTATTTACCGTCCCGGCCCGCTCGCGTATATTATTCTCGCCGTCCGCCGCGCTAATACCTTCCCGACCTTCGTTGATATGTTGCTGGCCCAGCTAACAAGTCGCTCGCGCGGGCTCGTAGTCGAGCTAATCTGCATTAGCTTCCTAATGCAATTGCTCGTGTCCGGACCCGTACGTGCGCACACCAGACCTCGGCCTCAACAACCGGCAAAAACCTCGTCGCCGCCAGCCGCCAGCGAGAATTTCAAATTTGAAAAAGTGGATCTCGAATTACTGGAGCAGGTGAATCTGCTCGACAGGCGATTCGAACGCGACGGCCTGGTATTCCAGGATGACGCAGCCAACGCTTTATTGAAACGCATCAGCGAAGTCCTGGTGCCGCGCACCGAGACGCTCGAAAACGTGACGTGGCGGTTTCGAGCGCTGCGCGATCCACAGCCGAACGCCTTCGCGCTGCCTAACGGATCGATCTATGTCACTACCGGACTCATGTCGCTCGTCGATAACGAGTCTCAACTCGCCGCTGTCCTGGCACATGAGATGACACACGTTGTGAGGCGGCATACTTATCTTCAAAACCGTAGCAATCGCAAAAAGTTTTTGACGATGAACATTATTGCCGCGGTCGGCGCTTATGCTCCCGGTGGCACCATTGGAGCGGTCATCACGATTGCAACTGCAATAGCCCCTTTTATTGTGATGGCCACGATCTTCGGTTACAGCCGCGACCTGGAGCGCGAAGCCGATCTCAAAGGCATCGACATGATGATCAAGGCTGAGTACGCTCCGGAGGAGATGGTCAACGTGATGAAGCTGCTCGACAAGGACATTGAA
>JBIOZK010000091.1:0-9933 GCA_044870975.1 Pyrinomonadaceae bacterium | reverse complement strand
GCCCTCCCTAACGGTCGGGCTTCTGAGACTAAATGCGATGAAATCCTTTTAAGATGTCCTGAGTTGTGAGACGCAGGATCACCGGGCGGCCGTGCGGACAAGTGGTCGGCGAAGAAGTTGTCAGCAGGCGATCGATGAGCCAGCGCATCTTTTCGGGCGCTAAAGGCATGTTGACTTTGATGGCGGCATGACACGCGAGCGAGGCGGCAATTTCATCGCGCAGGGTCGCGCGGGCCGCGCCCTTCCTTTCAGAGTCGACAGTATCCAACACCTCAGAAAGAACGTTCCGGGCTTCGCTGGCTGGTAAATCGGCAGGGGTCGATTTGATGGCAACGGTGCGACCTGACAACCGCATTAGCTCAAAGCCATAGCTCTCCAACTCTTCGGCAACGTGATCGAAAGCGCCAGCCTGTGCCGGAGTCAGATCGAACGTCTCCGGAATCAGCATCTGCTGTGATTCCGGCCGTCGTGCCGACTCCAACGCGCGATATTTGTCGAACAAAACTCGTTCGTGCGCCACGTGCTGATCGATCAAGAGCAAACCCTCGTCATCGGTAGCGATGATGAAGCTCTCATCGAGCTGACCCAGCGGTCTGATGTTCGAACTGACAGATTCAACCGCCACCTCGCGCACGAATTTCAGAGCAGAATCGAGCGGAGGTAGATCGGGAAAAGCTTTGGGGGCGGACTCTTGTGGAAATTGAATCGCGGCGCGCAAATCTTCATCGGCCGTTAGGACAGGCTCGAACGACGCCGGCGCAGCCGCCAACCGGGCCGACGCGTTTGCGGGCTGGGGCGGTGTGACGGGAGGCGTGTTTGCCGGTTGCGCCGCCACGAATCCGATTCGGCCTTGTTCAGGTTGGGGTCGCAATTCAAACGAAGACGTTCGTCGCCCTACAGCAACTTCTTCGCTCACATCTGCGCCCGTGGATAATTGTTCAGCGTCCGGCCCGACTTCGGTAATCGCCGGCGTGCTCTTAGTTTCGGCTGGAGCATAGCCCGCGCTCGCCAGGGCTGCGCGCACCGCTTCGCGTACCGCGTCGGCAATCGCGGCGGCGCGACGGAATCGGACCTCAGTCTTCGCCGGATGTACGTTGACGTCGACCTCTTCGAGCGGCACGTCGACGAACAACAGGGCCACCGGATAGACACCATGCGGGAGGATCGAACGATAGCCTTCGGAGACCGCGCGCCCGATCAAGCGATCGCGCACAAAGCGACGATTGACAAACAGAAACTGCGCATCGCGCGAGGTGCGCCGCTCGCGAGGAGCAGAAACAAAACCGCGCACGCGCGCAATCTGCGGTAACGAGAAGCTCGTTTCGGTGGGCTCACTGACGGCGTTATTGACCTCCAGCAATCCTTCCAGAAATTGCGCCCCGAATATCTGATACGCGCGCTCGCGCAGGTCCTTGGCGGGCGCCACGCGCAGCGTCTCGCGGCCATTGTTCATGAGAGTGAAGCTGAGTTCAGGATGGGCCAGCGCGTAATGCATGACCAGATTTGTCAGATGAAAGCTCTCAGTCGCTTCAGACCTCAGAAATTTTCGCCGCGCCGGCGTATTAAAGAACAGATCGCGCACCGCGATCGTGGTGCCACGCGGGTGCGCCGCGTCCTTTACGTCGCGCATGCGGCCGCCTTCGATTACGACCCGCGTACCGGCGGTCGAATCGTCAGTCCTGGTAAGCAACTCGACGCGCGCTACCGAGGCAATAGATGCCAGCGCCTCACCGCGAAAGCCGAGCGTCGAGATGCCGTTGAGATCCTCGGCCTTACTTATCTTTGAGGTGGCATGTCGTTCGAACGCCAGGATGGCGTCATCGCGGCCCATGCCTTCGCCGTCATCGGTAATCTTCAACAGGCGGCGGCCACCCGCTTCGACGTCGATGACGAGGCGCGTGGCGCCGGCATCGATAGCATTCTCAACCAGTTCTTTGGCTACCGACGCGGGTCTTTCGACGACTTCCCCGGCAGCGATTAGATTGGAAAGGTGATCTGGGAGAACTCGAATCTTACTCATGGAGATGTTAGATGTTAGATGTTAGATGTCGGATGCTGGATGTTAGAGCTGGCTTCTACTGACTTCATCAGGCCATTAAGCATTCGCGCAACTTCGTCCAGATGGTTTTTGAGACCTAAGTGTTTGTTGGGATGCAGATATCGCAAACGAACGGCTATTTCTAAGTGCGTGTCCAACTCTAATAGCGAACCGCGCGAATTTGCTAAGAAGTAGAGATACTCTTTACTCAAGCGTCGGCCCTGACCCTCCGCGATATTTGCTGGCACGGACACAACGGCGCGTCGAATCTGGCTTGTCAGTGCGTAAGTCTCTTCCTTCGGAAACGAACTGGTAGCACTGTAAACCTCCTCGACCAAGCCCATAGCTTTTTGCCAAACGACCAAGTCACGGTGGCTCTTGACTTGTGCTGATGACGACATTGAGTAAGACCGCCTAACATCTAACATCTCGTATCTAACATCTACAAATAGACTACGTGATGATCATTGGACTCAAGCTCGATCGCGTCAAAAATCCAGTCGATAAAATACAGACCGTGCCGGGCGATGAATGAAATGACGTTGATGTGCCGCTCCTGCAAAGCCTTCTGCGGATAGAGCAGATCGAAGGCATGTTGTAACTGCCGGGTCAACGCTTCATCACGCGCCATTCGCGCTCGGTTGAAGCGAGTACGCAAGCCGTCGATTTGATAGTTGATTTTGCTGCGACCCTTCTCCAACGCTTCCGCCAGGGTGGGATCAACTCGCCGGAGTTCTTCCCGCAAATCATCGAGTTCCTTATTAAAAGTCTCAGTCGTATGTTCGAAGGCCGCGGCAGTCTCTTTGCCAAGGTACTTGGTGACCACGCCCGCCATGACGTGATCCAGACCGGCAAAGAAATCTTGTAAGTGAATTCCATAACGCTCCAGTGCCCGGCCGGTATGCTTTTCGACAAAGGTCAGACTTGAGCGCGGCAGAATGGGTGTCGCCGGACGATCGAGAATTCGATAGACCTCGGAAGTCTGTGCGAAGTACGCAATTTCTGCGGCGCCGCCATAGTAGGCAATCGTCGGCAGCAGATAATCCTGTACGACCGCGCGCAGCGTCACATTCGGGCTAAACCGTTCGGGTTCGCGTTTCGCCAAATCGGCGAGCTGTTCGGCGGTGTAGCCATCGTCGGCTTTCGCAGACTTCGCCTGATAACGACCGTTGCTGTTTCGGGACAGCGCCTGACGCGCACCCTTTTCATCGTGCAGGAACAGCGGAAATGAATTCTCAGACGGCGTCACCTGCGCATGGTAACCGGCGCTCTCGAGTTCGCGGCTGCGGGTGACAATCGCCTTGGCAATGTCCCCGGCGCGACGAGCAGCTTCGGCATACAGTGGCGCTGCCATTTGCTTGAGCTCGCTGTCCAGGGGATCGAGCAGAATCAAGCCACGAGTACCAGTCAACCGCGTCAACATTCGCGCGAACGAATCGGAAAAGGATTTTTGCGGCGCGTATGCATCATTCAACAGCGAACGCAATTCATCTGTGAATTCAGTTTGTGGCAGTGAATGAAGCGATTCGTCAATGACGCCTGCGATAGCTTCATCAAGCGTAACCCGACCAACCGGCAAACCATCATGATGAATTGCGGTCGCAACTGAAGCCCGGTTCAAGCTGCAATCGCGATCGATAAATTCCGCGGTCGCGACTTCCTCAAAATCATGATCCTCGCTGGCGATCCAAAAGACAGAGACAGCTTTGACTCCACGCTGCGTAAGACATTCCGCGAGCTTTATCGCCGACAGCGCCTTGTAAATCGTATAAAGAGGCCCGGTGAACAACCCAGCTTGTTGCCCGGTAACGACCGCGATGCAGTCTGGTTCCCTTAGGCTCGCAATATGTTCAAGCGTCTTCTCACTCGCGCCCCAGTTACGGTTCATCCTTTCCAAAGCACCACAGAGTTTCGTTCTGTCCGACTGATAATTCGCGAGCACGCGATCGCGACGCGCGGACAAATCGAAATGGTTCCTGACTGCTTCCGGATAGAAGTTGCGGAGAGCTAAGGGATCGCGCAGGTAATCGAGAAACAGCTTGCTCTGCTGAGGGATTTGATCGAAGGGAACATTTTCAACGCGCAGACCGGCTTCTTCCGGCGTGGCGTGACAAGCAGTTTCGGCGGTGCTCAATTCAGGGTAGCTCCTGTGGGAGATATTCTACGCGGTGAGTGTCAGAACCGCGAGCGGTAGCGACGTAGGAATGAGCATTGATACGGCCGGGGAAAAGAAGTCAGTGAAGTTTTAGGCAGCGCTTGATCCGGTCGCTACCGCTCCCGGTTCTGAAACGCGCGTGCATTCACGCAATAACTGCTCGATCTCCGCAACAGCTTCTTCAGTTGGTCGACGTAAAGGTGCTCGCACTGAGCCGCCCACATACCCGGCCATTTCCATCGCTGTCTTCAACCCGCCGATGCCGTACGTCCTGGTCACCGCTCGCGCAAGCGGCGTGAGCGATTCCTGTAATTGGCTGGCGCGATCATTTTCGTTTGCCTCAAGCGCGCGAAGGATTCCCAGGCAGATTGCCGGCGCACAACAGCCGACGGCGAGGATCCCGCCACGCGCTCCCGCGCGCAACGCGTCGGCAAAGACAGTTCCATTGCCAACCATCATCGCGAAGTCTTTATCGACCATCTCAACAGTGCGACGGAAACGTCCCACGTCGTTCGAGCTGTCTTTCATACCGATGATGTGCGGATGTTCGCAGAGTAGCGCTGCGGTTTCCGGCTCGATCACGATTCCGGTAAGGTCGGGCATGCTATAGAGCAATACTGGAACTTTTGCAGCGTCCGCGACGGCCCGGTAGTAATCGATCAAAGCTGCCTGGTTGATGGCGGAGCGATAAAAATTTGGGGTAATGACCAGCACGGCGTCAGCGCCCGCTGCGGCGGCGCGTTCGACTTCACTGATGGTGGCGCGCGTGCTTTGCTGCCCCGCGCCCGCGATGAAGGTCAATGCGTCAGGTGTGGCGCTCCGCGCGGTTTCAATCACTTGAAGATATTCGCGCTCGTCGAGGTTCGCTCGTTCGCCGGTTGAGCCGAGCACGACATAGCCGGTGACCCCTGAAGCATTCCACTTTTGGATATTCGCAGTCAGACCCGCAAGGTCAACATCTTCATTGGCTTTGAATGGAGTTGTTACCGGCAACAATAAACCGGCGAGATCAATGGTCAAGCTCTTCGAAGTCATAAATTATTACCTGTGAATAGTTTTAGCGTTAATAAGGATTGTCGACGATGTTGCCCTGCTTGTCGGCGTAATAGTCTTTTCGCCCGCGCGGGCCTTCGACAAAAAGTCGCCAGGCCAAATCCCATTGTCTGACTTCCTTACCCATCATCGAATTCATCTGTTGCTTTTGGAGGGCATGCAACTCATCCATGCACTTGCTGCCGATCGACTTAAAACACTCGGTGGTCTTTTCCTGTATCTGTTTCTTCAAATCATCGGCTTTGCGTTTCTTCTCAGCTTTCAAGTCCGGGTGAACCGTTTCGGCGTAAGCGTTCTCCATCGAAATCAGATCAACCTTTCCATTTTCGAGCCCACTCTTGGCGATGGCTTTTTGGACGGTGTCTGGAATCGCGCCGAAGTTTATGTCTCCCAGGTCAGTCACATGATATTTGTCGCCCGTCATTTCGAGATTGCCCAGGCTCATCGCCTGCACGGGTTTGGGTCCCGTGGCGCTGCCTTTCTCGTAAGTGTATTCATCCATATTCCTGGGATTGTCGGGTGCCTGTATGGTGATCTTCATCGAATCCTTGCGCACCTCAGCGCGGATCACCTTGAGGTGTTCTGCACCGACTTTGTTCTTGATCGCGGCGGCAGCTTTGGCGGCATTATCACCTTCGAATAGATCGGTGTTGCCAACATTTCTGAGTTGTTTACATCCCAGCACCGCAAGCAGCAGGACGACAAATGCAGCAAACAGAGTCGATGAGTTCCTCATTAGTCTTAGCCTCCGGGGCGATCGCGGCGAGGAGAATACCATGCAGCCGCGACCGTTCATAGCTTGCTGAAGGATAGGCGAGGCGGCTGGTTTTCGGAGCGGACGCAGGGCCGCGTTCCGGTTTCTCACGCTCAAATTTATCGCTATAATGTGGGGCACTTGTCGCACATCGAGCAAATTTCAGAGTTTAATCGCGGGAGCGAAGAATCCGCCGAGATTCAAGTAGAGGCCTGAAACCATGCCATATCTCAAACCTGAACGTCCGGAGAAGGTGAGCGCGCCTTCACTGCGAGCCAGCAAAGAGCGCGGTGAGCGTCTGGTTTGCTTGACCGCGTACGACTATCCGACGGCGCGCATCGTTGATGAAGCCGGCATCGACATCATCCTCGTCGGTGATAGTCTCGGCAATGTCGTGCTCGGGTACGGCAACACCGTACCGGTGACGCTCGACGAAATTCTGATTCACGTAAAGGCTGTTCGCCGTGGCGTTGAGCGAGCGTTGCTGGTGGCTGACATGCCTTATGGATCTTTTCATACGGGAGCGGACGATACGGTGCGGGCGGCGCTGCGGCTGGTGAAAGAAGGCGAGGCCGAGGCCGTCAAACTCGAAGGCGGAATCAAGCGGGTCAAGCTGGTGAAGCGTCTGGTGAATGAAGAAATCTCGGTGATGGGTCACATTGGTTTGACGCCGCAATCGATCAACCAACTCGGCGCCTATCGCGTGCAGGGCAAGACTGCCGATGCTGCCCGGCGTCTACTCGATGATGCATATGCGCTCGAAGATGCGGGCGTCTTTTCAATCGTGCTGGAACTCGTACCGCGCGAAATCGCGCAGATGATTACCGAGAGGGTCAAGGTGCCTACGATCGGAATTGGCGCGGGTTCGCATTGCGACATCCAGGTGCTGGTATTTCACGATCTGCTGGGCATGGCGTTCGGCAAGCTGCCGCGCTTTGTTCGCGAATACGCTAACCTGCGCGAGACGATAACTGACGCAGTCACCCGCTGGGCGGAAGATGTGCGCAACGGCAACTATCCTTCAGATGCTGAGTCGTATGGATTGCCTGCTGATGCCGCCGCTGAACTTAAGATTGAGACTAAGAAAGTCAAGAAGTAACTTCGAAGAGGCACAAAAGGCACAAGAGAGGTTATTCTCTGAGTTGAATTCTCTTTCATGCTTTTTGTGCCTTTTTGTGACTGACTGATGGAAATAATTAATCGTCGCAAGCGAATGATGTCGGTTGCGCGCCGTTTGCGGCGCGAAGAGAATCGGACCATCGGCCTGGTGCCGACTATGGGCGCTTTGCACGAAGGCCATCTGAGCCTGATCCATGAAGCGCGCGCGTTGTGCGACGTGGTGGTGGTTTCAGTCTTCGTCAATCCGGCGCAGTTTGGACCCAACGAAGATTTCGAGTCTTATCCGCGAGACTTGACGCGGGATTCAGCGCTGTTGGCTGAATACAACGTCGATTATGTTTTTGCGCCAACTTCGGAAGAGATTTATCCGGCCGGTTTTTCCACCTACGTGACGGTTGAGGGAATATCAGACAAGCTCGAGGGCGCGGCGCGGCCTGGGCACTTTCGCGGCGTGAGCACCGTCGTCGCGATCCTTCTGAACGCCGTGCGGCCAAACTTTGCCTTCTTTGGACAGAAGGACGCGCAGCAATCAGTCGTCATCAAGCGAATGGTCCGCGACCTGGCGTTCGATACGGAGATCGTTGTGTTGCCGATCGTGCGCGAGGAATCTGGTCTCGCCATGTCATCGCGAAATGCATATCTCGATGATCAGGAGAGGCGGGCTGCCGCCGTGTTGAGTCGCGCATTAATGCAGGCCCGCGCCGCTTATGATGAGGGCGAGCATAGTACGGCGCGGCTCGTCGAGTTGGTGCGCTCAACAATCGAGCATGAGCCCCTGGCGCGCATCGATTATGTTAGCCTGAATGACGCGGAAACATTGGCGCAGGTCGATAAGCTTGACGATCGACCGGGGCTTTTGTCATTGGCCGTGTTCTTCGGTAAAACCCGTCTCATTGACAATATCGTGCTCGGTTCACAAAGGAATTCAGCGACTGCGTAACGGACTTGGTTCGATGAATCAAAAGGCCCACATATCATTCATGCTTAACGGCGAGCCGGCGGAAGTGGCCTTTGCGCCGCATAAGACGCTGCTCGAAGTGCTGCGCGAAGACCTGGGCCTAACGGGAACCAAGCATGGCTGCGAATTAGGCGAATGCGGCACGTGTACCGTGCTGGTTGGCGGCAAGTCAATTCTTTCGTGCCTGATGCTGGGACTCGACGCGGAAGGTCGCGAGGTGACGACAATTGAAGGCATGGCGGATGGGGGCACGCTGCACCCTTTGCAGGATACCTTCGCCGACCTCGGCGCGGCTCAGTGTGGTTATTGTTCGCCCGGATTCTTGCTGGCGGCAAAAGAATTGATTGAGAAGTCTCCGAATCCTTCGCGCGACGAAATCAAGGAAGCATTGTCAGGAAATCTGTGTCGCTGTACGGGATATATTAAGATCTACGAGGCCGTCGAATTGGCAGCCGCACGAGTGCGGGGGGAAGAGATGAGTCTTCCGCGCGAAAGTATCTACGGAATCGAATGAGTAATAACGGCACCAACGGCAAACCACTCAACGTAGTCGGCAAACCCTTTCGCAAGGTCGATGCGCGGGCGAAGTGTATCGGCCAGACAAAGTTTGCGGACGACATTGTTCTGCCGCGGATGCTCGCCTGTAAAATTCTGCGGAGTCATGAACCTCATGCCTTCATCAAGAAGATCGATCTAACAAAAGCTCTGGCGCTGCCCGGCGTTTTCGCGATCATCACTGGCAAGGATCTTCCGATACCTTATGGCATTCTTCCGGTCAGTCAGGACGAGCACGCGCTTTGTATCGACAAGGTGCGTTTTGTAGGCGATCCCGTGGCGGCAGTGGCCGCGATAGATGAAGATGTCGCGTTTGACGCGATGAACCTGATCGAAGTCGAGTACGAGCGCCTGCAAAGCATCACTTCTATCGAAGAAGGAGTGATGATCGATGAGCCGCGGATTCACGAATACGGCGACGGCGGCAACGTGCATAAGAAAGTAAGCCTGGAGTTTGGCGATGTCGAGGAAGGTTTCGCCGAGGCTGATTTAGTTCGCGAAGACACTTTCTTTTATGAGGGCAATACGCACCTGCCGATGGAGCAACACGCGGCGGTCGCCCATTTCGATTCGGACGAAAAACTTACGCTTTGGAGTTCGACGCAAACGCCGCATTACGTTCATCGTGCTTTGGCGAAGGTCCTCGGCCTGGCCGCAAGTCACATTCGCGTTATTGCCACACCCAACGGTGGTGGCTTTGGCGGCAAGAGCGACCCTTTCAATCATGAAGTCATCGTCTCGAAGCTTTCGATGATCACCGGCCGACCGGTGAAATGCACGCTGACGCGCGAAGAGGTTTTCTATTGTCATCGTGGCCGGCATCCCGTCCTCATGCATATCAAGACCGGCGTCAAGAAAGATGGCGCGATCACTGGAATGCACTTCCAAACCTTTCTCGACGGTGGCGCCTATGGGAGTTACGGCGTCGCGAGCACGTTCTACACCGGCGCGCTGCAAACGGTGACTTATGAGGTGCCGCGTTACAAATTCCAGGGCGTGCGCGTCTTCACGAATAAACCTCCGTGCGGTCCGAAGCGCGGACACGGCACGCCGCAGCCGCGATATGGACTCGAGGTTCATCTCGACAAAATTGCTGAGCAGCTGAATCTGGATCCGGCGGAGATGCGACGTCAGCATCTGGTTAAGCCGAACTCAGTAACGGCGAATTACCTGCGGATCGGCAGCATGGGTTTGGGCGCGTGCATCGATAAGGTGGTTGAAGGATCGAGATGGAAGAATAAGTTTTCGTGGCGACCGTGGCACAGACTTCAGTCTGTGACCGCCCCCGACCAATCACAGAC
>JBIOZK010000090.1:0-9165 GCA_044870975.1 Pyrinomonadaceae bacterium | reverse complement strand
GCCCTCCCTCACGGTCGGGCTTCTGACACTCATCTTAAAAGTTCAAACGAATCGAACCCTGCATCACGCGCGGGGTGCGAGCCGTGGTCGGCGTCCCAAACGTATTGCGAGTCATTTGAATGCTGGCTGTGCAAGTGTTCCCGGCGGCCGTGCACGCGACGCCGGCTCCGCCTGGATTGTTTTGGATCAATCCAAAGGTGAGCGTGCCGTCGATGTCATCAAAGTTCGCATGATTGAAGATGTTATAGATCTCCCAGCGCAGCTGAAATGATCTGTGTTCTCCAATCGGAATGTTCTTGAAGATGGCCACGTCGTTGTTGAAGATTGCCGGGATGCGCACCGGATTGCGCGGCATGCTGCCGATCTGCCCCAGCCCTGTCGGATTCGTGAAACAGCTTCGATTGATTACGTACTCGAGCCCGGTGCTGTCAGCGCCGGTCGCACCCTTGGTCGGATCGCAAGTGATGCCCGCGCGGGCATTCACCTGACCACCGGTGAAATCGGTAATCATCGTGCACACGGTCGCAGACGTTTGAATCGATCCTGCTGGGCAAGTCTGCCCTGCGGTAATCGTCGCCGTTCCCGAAGTGTAGGTCACGCTGATGTTGTTCTTAGGCCGACCAGTCGCGTACGAGGTCGTCCCGGAAAGTTGCCAGTTGTTAAGAAACGCGCGCACGAACCCGCTGCGATTCTTGCTGACACCGGGAATATCGTAACTGTAGTTGATCGTCATGATATGCGTCTGATCGAAATCAGACGTGGCGTAGTTGAATGCCTTGTACGGTCGCGGGAACGACAAATCGGACGAGTCGTCGTTCGCATAGTCCAGGGACTTCGCGTAAGTGTACGCCACGCCAAATTGAAAACCTTTCGTGTAACGGCGATTTGCCTGGAGTTGCAGCGAGTTGTAGTTCGAGCTGCCGCTCCAGGTCACGAGATTGATGTCGCTGTACCCGCGAAAAGGCCGCAGAAAATCATTGTTCTTCGCAGTGCTGGCGGTAAACGGATCGCGGTTCTGCACGTTGCACGGCACGTTGTATTTCGCTGAGATCGTGCAATCGACAAAGCGTGCTGCATCAGGCACACCGTTAATGTTGCGCCGCTCGCCCAGGTGCCGCGCAAAGGCGCCAACGTAACTCGCCTCGACCACAGTTTTGAAACCGATGTCGCGCTGAACGCCGATTGAGAAGTTGTAAGTGCTCGGCGTTTTCGAATTCAGCTCCAGCGCCGAAATTGCTACGGGATAGAGCGCCGCAGTGTTGACCAGGTTCGTCAGGTTATTGATATTGCCGTTGAGAATTTGGAAAGTACGTTGCTGCGGCGGGTTACCACCCAGGCTGCTGGCGCCGCCGGTGCCACCGCCGACACGCGGCATGTGATAAACACCACCCATTCCGCGAATAACGGTTCTACCGGTCCCGGAAATGTCCCAGGCAAAACCAACTCGCGGCTCAAAATCGATCGGCTTTGTATGACGATAACCACTCGGCGTCGCCGGATCACTCGGCAACATCAGTCCGTTCAAAGGATCACCCGTGCCGGGAATGATTGCGCGAACCAGATTCTTGTTGAGCAGTTGCGCGCCGGTCGGATTCGCGATCCGTGGATCAACCGCGAATTGATTTGCCGCCGCGCAGGCAGTACCAAAGGCCGGGATGCCGTTGGGCTGACCCGAACAGTACGGCACGTAAAGCAACACAGCCTTCGACGGATCAAAACGAGACGGATCGAAGTTGGAACCCTGGTCGTCCAACTGTCGCTGGCCCGAATGCGCTTCGAAGCGCATACCGTAGTTCAAGGTAAACCTGCGGCTCACCTTCCATTGATCCTGCGCGTACCACTGCGTCAGCATCAGTTCCAGGTTCGTGAATGGACGCGAGAGTTGCTCAGTGTATGCATTGAAATTTCCGAGCAAAGCGTTGGCATAGGCATAGCCGGTATTACCTGCCGCCGTGGTAAAGCCGTTCGTTGTGCCAGTGCCGAAATCAAGCTGGCCTGACCAGTTTCCGCCGGGCGCTTCGCGGTTCAGCAGCCGCTCGAAATAGATGCCGAATTTATAACTATGCACGCCACGAACGTAAGAGATGTTGTCAGAGAACGCCGGCCTGATGTGGTCTTCAGCCACCTCACCCCAACGATTCAACCAACTGATGTTTGCGGGATTGCCGGCCACACTGCTCCAGCCATTCATTAGCGGAATGAGGTTGAGCTTTGAATTGTTGTCAGGAAATAGTTGCGGCGCTGTGTAGTTGAGCGTGCTCCGCGACAGGCCTTCGGCAAAGCCGGTCGTCGGGATAAAGCCTTCAGTGTCTTTGCGCACGCCGATGTTGAATTCATTAACCACGGCCGAGTTAAATATGTGCACCCAGTTGACCGAACCGGGCCAGCCGTTGTCCTTATACAAATAGTGGGAACGGATGCCCCAGCGATCGACGCCGTTCGTTCCATTTGGCCAACCCGACGTCGCCGTCCCTTCGTTATCTGACGTCCACCATTGCGCCTTGTAATAGAGGTTGTCCTTACTCGTCGGTTTGAAATCGAAGCGGAAGAGATAACTGTGCTTCGGGACGTCGACGCTGCGCTGGAAAGTGTATCGACCGGGAATGGCCGCCGTCGGTGAATTAGGCAACGGATAATAATTCAGCACGTTCCGCATGCTCTGGTTGATCCGGCCTTCCGGAATGATATTGCCGGGAAACTGTAAACCCGTGAGCGGATCGAGGATAACCGGCACGGCGCCGCTGGAGTTCCGCGATTGCGAAAAGTCACCCCGACGCTCAAGCAGGGTTGGCACCGTCACGAAAACCGGATCAGTTGGGGTGATGGTGTGCGGCTTCTCCATGTTGAAGAAGAAGAAAGCTTTGTCCTTAATCGTCGAGTGCCCACCTTCGCCGAGCTTCGGCAGGGGCATCGGGCCGCTGACGTTAAAGCCCCAATAGTTGAAGCGATATAGCGGCCGTGGCAGGCCCGCCTTATTGCTAAAGAAGTTGTTGGCGTTCAGGGCCTCGTTGCGCACAAAGTAATAGGCCGTGCCGCGATAATCGCTGCCACCACCCTTGGTCACGATATTGATCATCGCGCCCCCGTTGTTGCCATATTCCGCTGCATAGTTGTCGCGCAGCACCTTAACTTCAGAAATCGCGTCGAGACTGGTCGTCATGCTCAGCAGGTTGCTGCCGCTTGGCTCGCTGGCGTTCAGTCCATCAACCGTGGCGACGGTGGAACGAGTCCGCTGACCTGAGAAAGTCGGGAGGGTGGTGCCGAATCCGTTGCCCACTGCCTCGATGTCGGGAATGTTCGACGTGCCCGGCAGTAGTCGCAGCAGGGAGGTCACATCGCGACCCTTCGTGGAGATCAGATTGATCTGGTCGGAAGTCAAACGCGCCGTCAGGTCGCTGCTTTCCTTTTCGACAATCTGGCCCTCGCTGGTGATCGTCACGGTTTCAGTGACCTGGCCGGTCTTCAAGGTAAGATCTCCGAGCGCCAGATTCTCGTTCGCGCTGAGCACCACCCTGGTGCGCTGCAATGTCTCAAATCCGGCGTGTTCGATCCTCAGCGTGTAGACGCCCGGCTGAACTGACGCAAACCTAAAGAGACCAGACTCATTTGTCGGTTGCTCGCGCTTATCATTCGTCTGATCGTTGGTGAGCGTGATAGTCGCGCCCGGAACATTGGCGCCGTTCGGGTCGACCACCGTGCCGGATATGGCGCCAGTGATCGTTTGCCCGCAAACAGTTGAGGCGAGCCCTAAGCTCGCCCCAAATACGACCAACAATATCAGCATGAAATCAAAATTGAAGTGGCGCGACAGCTTCTTAAGGTGCAGAACCAACATAGCAGTCTCCTTTGCGGATGGCATGGAGCGCCGCAGCTCAGGGGCTGGCAAGCGACTCGGCGAAAATCGGCGCCGAAGTTGGCTACTCCGGCATCTTCTGCGAACCGTGAGGCGAAACCTACAAGTGAAACTTTCTGAATTTTGTCCCCACTTGGCTTGCCGCGCAGGAACGATTGGCCACCTTGCTCGTTACCGGTAACGGATACTAGGGCGTTACCGTTAACGCTGTCAAGCATTTTTTCCGGGCTTGAGGGCTTTTTTCGGCAGGCGTGACCTAGCGAGTCTGGAACCGGCGACTGAACTGTTTCGCCGGGATACTGACTTTATAGGATTTGCCGTTGGCTTGAATCGACAGTTGGATGAAATTGCCCTGGCAGTGCTCTTCCTCGTTGGCGATGTAGGCAATCATGGTGTTGGCTTTATCAGTCGTGCGCAGGTTTCGATGAAGTTGATAGATGGCTTCGATTGCCGGCAGCTTTGATAACGTCGAGAAGGTCTCCGTTTCGGCGCCTTTCCGGGCCCCGCTATCGATGACGGCGACTCGTGGATCAAGTGCACGCAGCAGCGCGGGGTTGTTGCTGCTGTCGACACCGTGATGGTCGACTTGATAGACGTCAACCGCCCCCACGATATTCTTTGGACACGCGAGCCGATTTTCGACGTTCCATGTCAGGTCGCCGCCGTTGAAAAACTTAAACGGGCCAAACGTTAGCAGGATGCCGATGCTGTTTGCATTGTCACCCGTGTCTTCCGCTTTGGACTGAAAGCCTTCGCCGCACGGCCGAATCTGCGGCGTGGAAGATTGCTCTCCGATCACCATTCCGCTCGCCGCCACCACACGCAGATTCAAACGCGGAAGTGATTTCGGCAATTTATGCAGCCTGATTTCATCACCCGGTTTTAGGGTGACCGATTTGCCTTGCGTCGCTTGCTTATAGGCTTCGATATTCTCCACCTGCATGTCCGAGGCAATTTGTGACGGTAAGCCGTGATCGTAGAAGTTAAGTATTGGAATCAGCCTGGCGAGTGGGGCTACGGCGCCGACGTGGTCACGATGCCAGTGAGTTATTACGCAATGATCTATCTGTTTCAGGCCGGCAACGTCTTTGGCAACATGAGCGATTCTCCCGGCGTCACGATCACCGGGAAAGCCGGTATCAATCAACAAAGACTCTCCAGCGGGGGTTACGATGAGGGTGGCAGCGCCGCCTTCAACATCGATGAAGTAAATGTCCAATGTAGGCGAAGCTGCCATCACTCCGGAGCAGCACGCCAACAGGATTACGGTTGTGCAAATGATCTTGGTTATCACCTGGAAGACTCCTCTCACCGTCGGGCTTCTGAAACCCAAAGGATCGGCTGGCGAATAAAGAAATTTCGAATGACCTCTTCGACGTTCGAATCAGCCGGGAGCTTCTTCCACAGCTCGAGGTAGTACTGCCGATTGAACGCGATTCCGGCAAACAATAAGCTCGCTTGCCTCATCGGCCACTCCTTGTCATACATCACGTCGGGCTTCATTGGCCATGACTTCTTGTCGGCAATAAACGGCGCCATGTACTCCATCGCCCGCCGAAAGCCGCGCCCGTCCGCCGTCTGAAACGTAAAGAGATTGTCCCGTGGTGTCGAAAGAATCTGGCACACCGTGGCCATCGCTTCGAGATTGAATAACTCGTATCCGTAAGGCTTCGTGCGCCGCAGTTCTTCGGGAAAGCTGCCGTTGGCTGCGATTTGATTCGGCACGATGATCGTCTTAAAGCGCTGACGGCAATAGTCAAGCATCTGCTGGTCACCGACCAGTTGGGCAAAGGCCGCGACCTGCATTACCCAACAGGTCGTGTGATTATTCCGGGCGTCGCGTTCGTCGGTGCCATTCTTGCTCGTCGTCATCCACTGCAGATAGTCCTTGAACCATTGGGTAATGGCGCCAAGCTCCGTCATCGACAAAGCTGACGAGTCTTTAAGCACCTCGATCGCGCGCGCGACTTCGACCAGATGAATCGTGTCGATGATTCCCGTGCCTCGTCCGGTCGTGATGCCTTGAATCGCCTGCGCGTATTGCAGGTTCGGATTCATCCGCGTCCGCTCGTCGATGAACCAGGCGCGCAGGTGCTCGGCCGCCTTGGCTGCGTAACGTTTGTCTTTCGTTACTTTCCAGGCAGCGACGAGGGCTGGAAGCTGCACGCTCAGGCGCATCAGGACACGTCGATGTTCGACAAAGTTGTCGGGATTCGACATGCCGTCGCGCTGAATGTACGGGCCGCTCGGGTTTTTTGGATCCGGCCACCAATAGTCAGCTTCAGAAAAGAAATCGTGCAGCCCACCAGCGCTGCGTGGGCTTGAAGATGCAGTTATTGTGATCGGTTTTTCGGTGAGGTATTGGTTTGCAGCTTTCAGAATCCGAGCGCGATCGATTGCGCGAACGTTCAATTGTGCTGGCGCAGACGCGGCGGCGCTCAATACTAAAGCCAGTATAGTCAGCGTGCGAATCACCAGCATGGACAGGTCGGGCCTCTCAACTTTCTCCGACGAAGTTACTGGCGAAGCTTTATAACATACCGGTCAATACATCTTATTTGGCGCTCTCATTCCCTTCCCTTCTTCAGCGCCTCGGTCGCGCGGTTTATCGCGGCCACGATTCTTTCCAACCCGTTCTTCGTATTGACAGAGTTGCGATCGTCCAAACCCTGGCGGAAGTCAGTCAACGGCTGCGCCGCGTAGCCGGTGAAAATTCCCGGCGCGTAGATTTGATGGCGGTACCATGGCCTTCCCTGCAAACCGCGTTCGTCGATGAAGGCCCGCTCGGCGTTCATTAACGCATCGTTGACTCGACGCAGGCGAGCACTCGAAGCTTTATCGTCTGCGGCCAGTTCCTGCTTTTCGTTGTCAATGTTCACTGCCTCCATAGCAAAATACCTCAACGCATCGTTCATCGCCTTTTCGTCGATCGCGCTATCAAGATGGCGACGCTTGGCCAACCTAACGCTCTCATCGAAGTATTGCTGAATCTGATTAGCGTAGTCTCTATAGTCGAACGGCAGGGCCGGCGCGTCTGCAACTCGCAGCGCCATCGTGCCCCACAACTGCGCTGCGGCCACATGATAGGCAAAATCCGGATCACCGAACTTCGTCATCCAGTAGAACGAGTCATAAGCAGAATGATAGACACCGTAGTCGCCGCCAAAACCCATGTCGGTTGATGCAATACCCAGATGTTGCAGGAAAGGCGTGTAGTCTGAGCCGGACCCGAGCGCTCCAATTCGCGCCTCGGCTTCGTAATTGGGATCGAGTTCGTTGCGTTGAGAGATGGCGCGATCCGTCCACTGCTGATAGATCGTCTTGCCCGTTTTAGGATCTCGCACGTCCCTCGTCGCTCCGCGAATCAATCTCCAAAGCGAAGGCACCGCCGACGCACCATAATGCGGCCCGTTAACCGCGACATCGACATTTAGATAAGCGACCGCTTTCTGCTGCAATTCCGCCGCGTTTTCTTCGGCCCATTCCGTCGAGCCAATCAGGCCGTACTCTTCACCATCCCAGCTGCAAAGGATGATTGTGCGCCGCGGCTTCCAGCCCTGTTTGAGCAATTCGCCGAAGCCACGTGCCATTTCGAGCATCGTCGCCGATCCACTATT
This sequence comes from Pyrinomonadaceae bacterium, assembly GCA_044870975.1. Classification (GTDB taxonomy): domain Bacteria; phylum Acidobacteriota; class Blastocatellia; order Pyrinomonadales; family Pyrinomonadaceae; genus UBA11740. The sequence continues at coordinate 1,695 of JBIOZK010000090.1, read as the reverse complement.
TGGATCGACGGCGCCGAATACCCACGCGTCGCGGTGATTCCCCAACACCACCCAACGGTCTTTCTCTTCATTGCCGTCGATGCGCGCGACTACGTCCCAAAGTGTGCGCGACGCGTAATCCATGTCTGTCTTGAGGTGGACGCGCACGTCGTTGGTGCCTCCGACGTGATACGGAAACGGAAACGCACCCTGGAAACCGTTCGGGCGAAGCGGACCTTTGAGCGGCTCGATCAATTTGCGCGCCTGATCATAAGCGAGAGGCTGCACCGGAATACGAGGGATGTCGCCGTAGGCTTCTTCCAGACTGATGCGTGGTGTGCCGGGAATCGCGGGCTTGCCCGGCGTCAGCGGATCGCCCGGGTACTGAAACAGATACTGCACCGAGCCACGCTGACCAGCCGTCACCGGCCGCCAGGGGCCGTTCGGATAAACATCGCCTTGTGCGTAACCGTCATCAGCCGGATCGGAGTAAATGATGCAACCGATGGCGCCGTGGTCCTGTGCGACCTTGGCTTTCACGCCTCGAAACGAATTGCCGTAACGAACGATGACAATCTTGCCCTTCACGTCGACGCCGGCTTTGGCGAGCGCGTCGTAATCCGGCGGCAATCCGTAATTCGCATACACCAGCGGCGCAGTCACGTCGCCGGTTGCAGCGTAGCCATTAAAGAGCGGCGTGATTTTCGGATTCGAGGAGGTGGGGTCATCTTTCAATACGGCTTCGCGCACCGAAAGTTTTTCGCGTCGCGCGGCTATCAATTCAACAATCGGATCGGTCTTCGGATAATTCAGCCAAACCTGGTACTCCTTCAATTCGGCCGGCAGCCCGTACGAACGCATCTGATCGCGCACATAAATTGCGGTCGCATAATCTTCGGGCGTGCCGGCGATGTGCGGCTGCGCTGTCAGACGTCGCAAATGTTCGCGCGCCGAGGGACCCTGGGGCACCGCGCGGAACTGCTCTTCGAGGCGTCGTTCCGCTTGCGCCTTTGCCGTTGAGAAACCGTCTATGCTCTGGGCAAACGCAACTGGTTGAAATAAATTAACGAGAAAGATGATGACTAATGCGATTGGCGACCGAACGTGTCTCATTGAAAAAGCCTCCGAAGAATGTGTCAGAAACCCGGCCGTAAGGGAGGGTGCTACCACGATCGGACTCAATGGATGCGAAATGCACCCTCCCTGACGGCCGGGTTTCTGCAACTATCGCTCACGGCCCAGCGTAAAATGGCTTTGGGAGAAACTAAAAATGGAAAGCCGCTACTATCCGGGTGTCGAAGCAGACGTAATCAAACTGATGACCGAGCTTCGCGATCTTTTCGATGAAGACTTTGAAATCCAGACAATGAATGTCTCATCTACCGCTGTGCTGCAAGCGCGCAAGTCTAGCACGTTACGCGACATCACGGGATTGTCCGCGGCGCTCACGATCAAAGTCACGACGGAAACCGGCGGCACACGCGTCGAGATCGGCATGCAGAAGTGGTTCGACAAAGCGGCGGTCGCGGCAGTCGCGCTGGCGCTGTCTGTCGGATTGCTACTGGCGCTCCCGGCGCTCGGCGCTTACTGGCAATATAGACTGACGGAAAACGCGTGGAAAATGATCGAAGCGCACATCGCGCGCAAAGCCGGCGGCTATGTCCCGCCGATGCCGGGACGTTGTCCAAAATGCGGCGCGGCTCACAGTAACGGGGC
>JBIOZK010000089.1:0-9974 GCA_044870975.1 Pyrinomonadaceae bacterium | reverse complement strand
CGCGAGTTCCGGCGTGGGACGAGCGCTGGCGAGCGCGCTCGCCTCGCGAGGATGGAAGTTAGTCTTGTCCGCGCGCGACCGACGCGACCTGGACGCCGTCGCCGCCGACCTCAGCCTTCGTTGGAATGCTGAGTGTCATGCCCTGCCTGTTGATTTATCGAACTGTGATTTTTCCGGCGCAACGTTTTGTGAGGAATGCGTCAGCCTGTCAGGGACAATCGAGGCAGTCTTTTACGTGGCCGGCGCCATCGACGATCACGATGACGGTTTAGCCGACGACGCAACAACTCAAAGACTAGCCGGGGTGAACTACGTCAGCGCCATTAAGACGCTCGGGGCGTTTGCAAAACTATTCGAGCAACGCGGTCGTGGGACATTGGTTGGATTCTCGAGCATCGCCGCAGCGGCTCCGCGAAGGCAAAACGTCGCGTATGCTTCGGCCAAGGCCGGCCTCGAGACCTACCTGCTGGGATTGCGACATCGTTTTGCGGACACCGAAGTCCTGGTGCAAGGCTACGCGCTGGGCTATGTCGATACGGCGATGGCTTACGGAAAGAAGCTCTTGCTGCCGGCGGTATCGCCGGACGCCGTGGCGAATGTAGTCGTACGGAATCTTAATCGCGATTTTGGGGTTAAGTATTATCCGGGATATTGGCGGCTGATCACGCTGGCATTGCGCCTGTTGCCCTGGTTCATTTACAAGCGCCTGCGGTTTTGAATCCGATCCAGACCGCGGTGTACCAGATACGCCCAACCCACCATGAACACCGGCAACATCGGAAAGTAATATCGCCACATCACCATGAAGAAGAGCGTCACGCCTATCAGGGAAAAACTTGCTAGGGCCAGGGCCGCAAGATCCTGCCAGGTAGTTCCGGATGTTTGGGCAAACGTTTGCCGGTTGCTGCCGCGCCAAAAGAAATAGGAACCCACCCAGGCGGCGAAGGCGAGCAGCATCACCACCCGGGAACGGAAGCCCAACACCATCGCCGGCAACGTAATGGCCGCCATCTTCACGTTGTAGGCAGTATTCTGCAGACACTCCCTGGGATAGAGCGTCCAGGCCTGGACAATTCCGCGCAGCGGCGAGGCAAGCCCCGACACGGGTTCAGTAACCCGGGGCATGAGACGCTTGACGATTTCCGGACTGGCGCAGAAGGGACACGGATACTGTGAGCGGAGGTTTTCGCGATTGATGTAGTTTACGGCGATGGAGCAAAAATAGGCGTAACTGGCGGACCATGGGGCTGATACATTGGAGTGCGTTTTTACGAAAGCCGTCAGGCTGGCCATCAGCACCAGCGCTGCGACCCATTGATACCAGTGCGGTGCCGACAACTTAATTGATTGACGCCGCTGTGAACGAAACCAAAGGACGGCCTTAACGAACAGATAAGCGCAGACTAACGCCAACGGGATCAGCATTTCGGGCCGCGCCAACATCGAAAGAAACAGAAAGAAAATCGCGGCCGGCCACCGCAGAGACTTTTTAGAAGTGAGACACAGCGCTGCGGCCACGAGCATCGCCGCCGCCAATCCGTTAGACCCGTTCGGCTCGAGCACCAAATATTTTGCGCTGAGTGTGGTAAGTCCCAGCATCATTCCGGTGCGGCGATCAAACAGCCGATAGCCGAGGACGGCCATCATTACGCTCAACAGCAACATGAGCGCGTAATGCTCCACGTAGAAAGACCAGTAGAGATTTGGCGTCGTGGCGTAGAAGAGTGAAAACCAGACGGTGTAGAGCGGGACCTTGGGATCGACCAGCAAATGATCATGGAACGCTGGCGCTTCGTCGAGGTAATTGATTTGATCAGGCCCGGGCGGGTACTTCAACTCGGGGTAGTTTCGCAGCTGCGAGTGCAGCGCAAACATCGCCGCCGCCAGGACGACTACGGTGATGATCGAAAGCAACAGACGACGCAGGGCTGTGGGCATGCGGTATCAGCAACCGGGACCGTGAAGCAGCAACTTACAGCGATGAGACTAGTCGATAAATCGCTCAAACCAGAGCTCGAGCATCAGCAATGACCAGAGGCGCTGGTCATGATCAACTTTGCCGGCGACATGATGATCGACCATTTGTTGAACGCGTTCGCGCTTGAATAAACCACGTGACAATGCCTTATCTGAGAGCACGGTCTCGCGCAGAAATGACTGCATGCTGCCGCGAAACCACTGACCGATGGGGATGCCGAAACCCATCTTCGCGCGAGTGAGATTTTCCTCCGGCACAAACCTCTTCAGGACTTGTTTCAGCAGATACTTCGTGGTCATTCCCCGCAGCTTCAAGTGCTCCGGAAGACTGGCGGCGAACTCCATCAGGTGATGATCGAGGAAGGGCGAGCGCGCTTCGAGCGACACCGTCATGCTGGCGATGTCCATCTTTACCAGCAGGTCATTCGGCAGATATGTCATCGTGTCGGTGAGCAGCGAAGCGTCCACGATGCCGGCCCCGTTCGCCTGCGCGAACCATGGCTCGATGAAGCCGATGGTTGACCAAACAGCGGTTTCATTTCTGAATTGATCTGAATAAAGCTCCTGCTTCGCTTGTTCGCTGAACGCGCTAATCCAGCGCAAATACCGCTGTACCGGACTCAAAGAAGCCGCCTCGAAAAACCGTTGCGCTTTACGAATCGGGTTCTTCCGCGATTGTGCCTGCGGCAGCGCGTTCGCGAGGTTCCTAATCACGCCATTGCGGATCGCCGACGGCAACAGCCTTACATAACGCTGGGCCACATTCATCCCGGCGTAGCGTTCATAGCCGGCGAAACATTCATCGCCGCCATCGCCGTTCAGCGCGACGGTCACGTGCTTACGCGTTTCGCGCGAGACGTAATAACTGGGAATCGCGGACGAATCGGCGAACGGTTCGCCGTAATGTTCGACCAGGGTGGGCAGGATCTCCATCGCGTCGGGTTTGACGATGAACTCATGATGATCGGTGCCGACGTGTTCGGCCACGCGGCGCGCGTGATGCAACTCGCTGAAATCCTGCTCTTCAAATCCGATGGAAAAGGTCTTGACCTTCTCGGAAGATTCCTGCGCCATCAACGCGACGACGGCGCTGGAATCGATGCCGCCCGAAAGAAAGGCGCCCAACGGCACTTCCGACATCAAACGGACGCGCACGGCATCGCGCAGCAAATCGACCACGCGCTCGCCGGCCTCTTCTTCGCCGATCGAAATCTTGTGCGAGAAATCGAGCTGCCAATAGCGTTCGATTTTGACCTCGCCGTTCTTCCAGAGCAACCAGTGACCCGGCGGCAGTTTCTTAATCGCGGCGAACGCAGTCAGCGGCGCCGGTACGCAGATGAACGACAGGTAATGATGGATTGCTTCGTGATTGACGTCGCGGCTGACCTCCGGATGGCGAAGGAGCGCCATGAACTCCGAGCCAAAAACCAGTTTGCCGTTCACCTCCGCATACAGGAGCGGCTTCTTGCCGACACGGTCGCGCGCCAGGAACAACGATTTGTTCCGCTCGTCCCAAATCGCCAGCGCAAACATACCGCGCAAATATTTCGGACAATCAGTACCCCACTCATCGTACGCGTGCACAATCGCTTCCGTGTCGCTGTCGGTGTAGAAACGATGTCCGCGGCTCTCGAGGTCCTTCCGCAGTTCGCGATAGTTGTAAATCTCGCCGTTGTAGACAATCCAGGCGGTGCGATCGGCGTTGTGAATTGGTTGTTGCCCGCTTTTCAAATCGATAATTGCGAGCCGGCGCATCGCCAATCCAACGCCTTCGTTAAGATAGAAGCCGTCCTCATCGGGCCCCCGATGATGGATGGCTTCATTCATGCGCGCCAGCAACTCGCGATCGACTGGCGCGCCATCTTTACGAACGTAACCTGTTATGCCGCACATCTATTTATGATTGAGAGATAACCGGACACTTAATCCGCAGCGTTCGGGTCTTACATGACTTTCGGATCGGCTGGCCTTAATATTAGCGGACGCCCGAACCAGTGTGCAAAAACGGGCCTCCGCAGGTTCACGCTGACCTCTGATCAAATGCACGACAACAGGAAAGATGGCCGCTCGTTTCGAGAGTTCGTGTTCGCGCACCGAACCTTTATTTTGATAATTCTGGCGGCGGCGCTGGCCTGGCGAATTATTTTGGTAATTGGTTTTCCGCACGGCGCAGTCGATGAGATTCGTTACACGGCCCCCGCGGTAAATATGCTGGCCGGGCACGGCTTTTCGGCAGACGTGCGCGAGCCGTTTGTGCCGAGCGACCACACCGTGCCGCTTTATCCACTCTTTCTCAGCGCGGTTTATGGCGTCGTCGGCGAGCACAATGCAGCCGTGAGGATCTTCCAGAGCGTCGTCGACCTCATTACGTGCTTGCTAATCGCCTTCATCGCTTTCAATCTGGCGCCCCGCGCGCTAGAAAAACCCGCCGCGCTGGCGTCGCTGATCATTTACGGATTCATCTCATGGTTCACGGTGTCCTGGACGCGCTACATCCTTACGGAAACGCTGGCAATCTTTCTCACAGTCCTGGCGATTGCGGTTGCCATTTGGGCGATGCGCGGGAGCCGCTGGCGTTGGCTGGTTGTCGGGGCGATCTGTGGTCTCGCTTTGTTAGCGAGGGCCGACTCGGTCGTGTTGGCCGGCGCGTTTGTATCGTTCCTCGTTTGGCAAATGATCCGCGAACGTTCCATGAAGGAGATCATCGACATCGGTTTCTTCTGTTTTGCTTTACTGGTGGTGCTGAGCCCCTGGGTGGTGCGCAACTATGTCGCTCTGGGAAAATTTCAACCTCTGGCAAACCCGTACGGCAAACCTCACGGTGAATACGTGCCGACCGGATACATGCTTTGGATCCGAACGTGGTTGAAGAGCGACGTCGAATATCATCAGGCTGATCTGGTGTTTCATCCGGGCAACCGGGATTTCGATCCGAGGAGACTCCCAGCCGACACTTTCGATTCGGTAGAGGAAAGGGACGAGGTCCTGAGCTTGATCGACAAATACAATCAGACTGGCGAGATGACCGCGGATATCCGTGATCAGTTTTTGGCGATAGCCAACGCCCGTATCAAACGGCACCCGCTTCGGTTTTATTTATGGTTGCCGTTGCAACGCGCCACCTGCATGTGGTTAACGGGCTTCAGTACATCCAATGCGCTCAGGTTGATCGCCCGGGTTGCACTCGTGCTGCCCATCCTAATCGGCGGCGTGCTGGGTTTCATGTTTTGGGTCCGGCAGTCGCCGCTGACACCGTTACTGCTCCTGATAGTGTTGACGCGTACAATATTTTTCTCCTACCTCAGCGCTGAGGCGCGGTATGTAGCCGAAGCTTATCCCGTAATGATTGCCTCGTGCGCAGTCACGACTGTCGCCGTCTGGTATTACCTTCGCACCAGCTGGGTAAAGAGTTCCGCCTGACGCGCGGCTTGGCGACTCATCTCGCGCACGCCGCCACTTCTCGCAAATTCTGATCTGACGTTTCCGATGGGCGAATTTCTTTCGAGGCGTTTGAAGGTCGCTGATAGACAACGTAATTGTCCTCATGCTCGATGACCAGAACCTGTTCCTTACAGAAACCAAGCGAGCGCAGGAGCGTCTGATCAGTCGTCAGTGGATGGTTCTCAGGAACAACCATCGTGCCTATATCAAAACGTGACGCCAATAGTTCAAGTGTGGCCCCATTGCTCGGCAGGAAAGACCAGCGTAGTGGGAAATGGTCGTATCGATATCGAGTCGCCATTTCATAGGGTGTGGTAAGCAGGCGAGTACTATCGATCTGGACACGCGACAAGGCCGCAGCAAACCTGAGGTCGCGTGAATCTTGATCTGCAAAGAGCGTGTAGATGTTCCTGACTGCCCCGATACTCAGCACAAATAACAACGACGCGGTGATCGTCGCGTAAGCAACGGTTCCCGCACTTCTGGAGAAGGCCCTTGAGAGCAGCCAGCCAACTACCACCAGACTGAGAAAATACGAAAGCGCTGCAAAGCGAATCGCCCGAAAATCCGGCACGTAGGACAAGGTTATCGCAGCGATCACGATGACTATGAGGCTGGTAGGGAGCAACGGCAGGGGCAGCGAAAGGCGCGCACCGTTTCTCTTAGGCGTTGAGCCGTCAACATTCCGTTGTCGGCGGGAGCGCCAAAAAACTATCAGAGCCGTAAGCACAGCGCCGATGATCAATACGTAGAACAGATTCGCCAGCATGTTCAGTCGACCTGGATTCACCAGATACTGGCTCGTAAGACTGAGGTAGGTACGTCTGAGAACGCCAAGTCCCAGGAACGTAATCGCCGCCGCCATGAGGCCGGCACTGATGGTGAGGCCGACGGCTTTGGTATTAATGCGAGGCCAAAACTTTACCAGCAAAGAAGCTATCACCACGACATTGAGAGGATAAATAAACAGCAGGTATCGCAGGCCGCGGTAACCAGACACACTGAACAAGATCACTAATGATGTGAGCGCGATTATGTTAAGTACGGTGACCGCTTGCGCGAGCCTATCGCGTCGGAAGAGCGCTGCAAAGGCGACGAAAGCGATCGCCGTCAACAACAAATAGTTGGCCCCGGCGGCAAAAGGAGCGAAATCCGGATTGACCAGCAGCGCTGAAGCGTTGTGAAAGGCGCGGCCTGGGAGCACCGAAATCCAATCTCGCCAGGTTGCGGCGCCGGCGGCCTGCTGTGCCAGGGCATCATCGTAAACAGCATGCCAGTCACTAAAGATATTAGCCTTCATCAGAAACGGCCGGCTGGCGGAAAAATCTAATCTAAAGAGAGCTACGAGCAGGACGACGGTGATGATTACAAACACGATCGCGCGCCAACGCTTGTCTTGCTTATCAGTCCAAAAATAAAGTCCGAGCGGAATCGCCGCGTAAGATGCTGTCTCGCGAAACAAGAAAGGCACCGCCAGGCATAACGGACCTAACCACGGCCGCAGGCGGGGCGGTAAATAGAGACAGACGCAAATGCCGGCGGTGAAAGCAGCGGCCAGAGTGGTCTCCGACATCGCCGTAAACGCAAAGAACAGCACCGGCGGGAACAGCGCAAACAATAAGCTGGCCGCCAGCCCGACCAGCGGTTCGTAAATCTTTGACCCAATCAAATAAATCGCCAGCATCGCGATGAGGTATGCCAACAGGCTCGGAAGAATTGATTGAAAGGCTCCAAAGCCGAATAGCTTGTATGACAGAGCGATGGTCAGCGGATGGCCGGGCATGTAGAGAAAGTCGCGACTAGTGCCCTGCCAAAGCGTCGCGGGCAGGATCGTGTCACTCTTCACGGTCCCGGAAGCGACCAGGTTTCGAGCGACGTTAGTGTAGGCAATCTGATCGTTTAGCGCGCCGTATAGGTGAGGTTCACGCGTGTTGATGAAGCAGGATGTAATCAGCAGCAATACCGTTCCTGCCAACAGGCAGATCATCGCTCCCAATATTCTCTGCCGCAAGAGGGGCAGAGCGCGGAAACTCATGAGGAAGTTTTGAGATTGCACGGGTTGTGCAGAAAATTTAGGTGGCTTACGATTATCGCGAAACGTCCAGATAGTAAACCAGCTCATTTTAATTAGCCAGATAAGACATTGGAGACCGTAGCGTTGGTTGACACTCCGAAACGCGTCGTCATTCTGCAGTCAAACTATATTCCCTGGCGCGGCTATTTCGACTTGATGAATCTGGCGGACGAGTTCATCCTGTTCGACGACATGCAGTACACGCGGCGGGACTGGAGAAACCGGAACATCATCAAATCTCCAGCAGGTCTGAAGTGGTTGACGATACCGGTTGAGGCGAGCGGAAAATACCTTCAGCCGATCAAGGACACCGTGGTCAGCGATAGCGCGTGGAACCGGCGACACTGGAAGACAATCGTTCACTGTTATTCCAAAGCCAACTTTTTCGAGACCTACAAGGAATGGTTGGAAGAGTTGTATTTAGGAGTTCAGGAAAAGCGCTTGAGCCTCATCAATCATCGATTTCTAAGAGCGGTTTGCGATCTGTTGGGCATCAAGACCCAAATCAAATGGTCGATGGATTATCAACTTTCGGGTGAAAAGACTGCGCGCCTGGTAAGTCTTTGTGAGCAGGCCGGAGCGACCGAGTATCTCAGCGGCCCGGCCGCCAAAACCTACCTTGACGAAGAGCAGTTCGCGCGCCGAGGCATCAAGGTTTCGTACATGGATTATTCCGGTTATCCGGAGTATCGCCAACTCAACCCACCTTTTGCGCCGAACGTCAGCATTCTCGATCTCATCCTGAATGAAGGACCGCAAGCGCCGCGATTTCTGAAGAGCCTCTGATGATGGAATTGTCAATCGTCTCAACTCTTTACTATTCGGCGCCTTATCTTGAATCTTTCTATCAACGAGTTCGCGATGCGGCGACGCGTCTAAACCATCGCTTCGAAATCATCCTGGTCAACGATGGGTCGCCCGACGCTTCGCTCGAGACTGCGCTCCGCCTGCAATTGCAGGATCGGCGAATTCGCATCATCGATCTATCCAGAAATTTCGGCCATCACAAAGCCATGATGACCGGTCTAATGCATGCCCGCGGCGAAATGGTTTTCCTGATCGACAGCGATTTGGAGGAAGAGCCGGAACTGCTGGAGAGTTTCTACCAGAAGTATCTTGAGTCCCACCCCGATGTTGTATTTGGCGTTCAGCGCAAACGCAAGGGCGATTTTTTTGAGCGGCTGAGTGGGGCCATTTTCTTCAAAGCTTTCAATGCTCTTTCTACTCACCCCCTGCCGCGAAATGTGATCACGGCGCGGCTCATGACGAGAAAGTACGTCGATGCGCTCGTGCGACATCAGGAGCGCGAGACCCTGATTGCCGGGCTCTGGGTACTTACCGGTTTCGAGCAAGTTCCGGTTACGGTAACAAAATCAAGCAGGCGCAAAAGCAGTTACAGCCTGCGAAAGAGAATCAGCCACTTTGTCAATGCGATCACGTCGTTCAGTAACAAGCCGCTGGTGTTTATTTTCTATTTGGGCTGTCTCATTCTCTTGTTATCGACCATCGCTGCGGTTGATCTGATTCTACGAAAGCTTTTTTTCGGGACGTTGCTCGTCGGGTGGGCGTCGTTAATGGTTTCGATTTGGCTGTTGGGAGGATTGACGATCTTCTGCCTGGGTGTAATTGGTATTTATCTTTCCAAGGTCTTTATTGAAGTAAAGCAACGGCCGTATACCGTCATCAGGCAGATCTATGAAGCACCAGTGTCCGAGCATGAGCCCACGTCCGAACAGTTTCAGACACACGAAAACGTCTTCACATGAGCTACACGAAAATTCTTGGCGAGGTGAGGCGCTATTACGATGACAAGCTCATGAGTCATGGCGCGACAGCTCAAGGAGTAGATTGGAATTCTGCTGAATCGCAACGGTTGCGATTCTCAGAACTCATGAAGGTTTGCCGGGAACCGGATGGCTTTAGCATTAATGATTATGGGTGTGGTTATGGAGCGTTGCTGGATTTCCTGTATGAGCGGGGTGGTACGTTTACATATTGCGGCTTCGATCTCTCATCGCGAATGATTGCCACTGCTCGGGAATTACATTCAGCGACAAATGCGATGTTTGTGAGCGACGAGTCAAGCCTCAAACCGGCTGATTACACCGTGGCCAGCGGCATATTCAATGTCAGACTGACAACAAAGACTGAAGAATGGGAAGACTATGTGCTCGCCACCCTGAATTCATTCGACCGACTCAGCACCAAAGGGTTCGCTTTCAACGTATTGACTCGCTATTCGGATCCCGAACTCATGAAGCCTGATTTGTATTACGCGGATCCTCTCTTTTACTTTGATTACTGCAAAACCAAATTCTCCCGTTTTGTTTCAGTCATTCACGATTATCCGCTCTATGAGTTCACCGTGCTGGTGAGAAAGGACTAAGTTTCGGAAATGTCGAAGCTGGTGATTTTCGGCGCCGGTGACATCGCGCGGCTGGCCCACTACTACTTCACGCACGATAGCGATCATGAAGTGGCC
>JBIOZK010000088.1:0-25693 GCA_044870975.1 Pyrinomonadaceae bacterium | reverse complement strand
TTGAGATTCCCTTTTGGCTCCAACTCTTCACGACACTTGCGCACGTCCGGAAGCGGAAAGTAATCGCCGAGATAGCTCTGCAAATCACTCGGATTAAAAAACGTGCAGTTCAGCGGATTCGAGCCGCCGGTGCCGCGTTGGTCGACAAAGACTAAATCCCGGTGTTCCCGAATCTTCGCCAACTGTTGCGCCACGTAAGGCGCGTCTTCGGTGGCCGAAGATCCCGGACCGCCGGGAATGTAGAAGAGCGGGTCAGGCGCTTTGTCCGGGCCCGTGGCTGGATAGACCACAATCTTCAGGGCAATCTTGCGACCGCTTTTGAGATCCCGGTCTTCGAAAACTTCAAATGTCCCACACCGCGTTTTATCTTTGGTCGTTGGATTGGGACCTGGGACTTCGCAGGGCGTGAGCGAAATTAACGCAGCCGGCGTTTGTTTGCTGCGCTCCTGGGCTGCGTAGCTCTGAGCGACATAGTTAAGGCCGGGGATGATCGCCGCTAAAACAACTAGCCACGCCGGTCTCAGAAGGTATCGAAACATAATCACAAATCACACGGCCGGTGCTCCGCCAAAACGGAGCGCGGTACGCGCGCGCGCCTTCGCGGCTTCGATTTCGCGGTCGCGTGGCGGTGCGGTGGTGACGAGCGATGCTAGCAATTCGGTAGCGACTCTGGTTACTTCTTCGACAGCATGATTGAATGCTGCCTCGTTGGTCTTTGACGGTTTATTAAAGCCGCTCAGCTTTCTCACGAATTGAATCGCTGAAGCGCGAATCTCTTCTTCCGTGGCGGGCGGCTTGAAGTTGTGCAGGGTTTTGATGTTGCGACACATGACGTTCTTCCTTGGCTGATTGAAATCAAGACCGACGATACAATGTAAGGAAAGTTTCGCGCAAAGGTGAGGAGCTTTTGAAGCAATGTTGAAATCGCCGTCGAATCAAAGATCGCCACAATAGAGTAAACTGCTTTTATCGACGGGACTAAAAGCTCATACGACCTGGCGGACGTTCAAAGATCAAATGCGACTCATCATATTCGTTACGTCACTCATTTGCCTCAGTGCGGTTCCTAACGTGGCGCAGGGTTCGAAACCGAATTCACTTCCCCGGATTGGCACCATCAAGGACTACAAAGCTACCGGACTAATGACCGGCTGCGGCAATCTTTACTTCTACCACCGCAATCGAACCGGATCGACGGATGCTGACTATGTGTTCCTCTCGCGCGGCGACGGTAGTCACGCGTGGATGAATCTGAACGGCCGCGATGTGCGGCTGCGCCAAATCAAGCGGGCCGCGGGTTCTCATAAAGGGCTGCGCGGCTTCAATTATCGCTATGGCAACTTGCAAATCACTGTGGCAATTGAAAGCTTTAATTCGAAGACCAGCGGCGACTCCGACCCAATGTACCAAATGAAGATTACCGTCCGAAGAGGACGAGTGCTGCGAGTTGTTCAGGCGGTCGGCGACACGGACTGTTGAGCTCAGCGGGCGTAGCCAACTTCTCAAATCAAGACTTTGTTTCTTCCGCTGTCCCGGTCATCGGCCGCACTTCATGATGACGCGAGCCGAAGAACTTACTGCGGTCGAGCACCTTCTCCTGGAATTGCTCGAGGTAAAGATAAATCACCGGCGTGATGAATAGGGTGATGAATTGAGAAATCACCAGGCCGCCGACGACCACCAGTCCAAGCGGACGACGTGAAGAGCCGTCCGCGCCGTAACCAAGGGCGATAGGCAGCGCGCCGAAGACCGCCGCCAGCGTGGTCATGAGAATCGGGCGGAAGCGATCCATGCTGGCATCGTGAATCGCTTTGTCGGCCGCCTCACCCGCATCGACCCGCGCGCGCGCGAAGTCAACAATCATGATGCCGTTCTTTTTGACGATGCCCATCAGCATGAACATGCCGACGAACGCGTAGAGCGAAGCCTCGGCGCCGAAGACAAACAGCGTCAGCAAACCACCAACCAAAGCTGTCGGCAACGTCGAGAGCACCGTCAGCGGATGCACGTAGCTCTCATAGAGAATCGCGAGAATCACGTACATCACGAACACGGCGAGACCAATGAGGATGGTCATGCTCGTTACGGTGTTACTGAAGGTCTTTGCTTCGCCCTGCAAGTCGCCGCGAATGGTCGACGGCACAATTTCCTTCGCGGACTTCTCAATGAAGTTCGTCGCATCACCCAGCGCCACCCCCGGTTTCAGATTGAAGAAGAGCGTCATGCTGGTGAATTGGTTCAAGTGATTCACGGCTTGCGGGCCGAGAGTCTTCTTCCGGGTAACCAATTCGTTTAGCGGGACCAGACGTTGACGGTCGTCGGAACGGATATAAAGCTTCGAGAGATCTTCCGGATGCGCGCGCGCTTCGTCTTCCATTTCCAGGATGACCTGATATTGATCCTGCGGCTTCTTCACCAGGTAAACGTAGTTCTGTGAAAAGGCATTGCGCAGCATCGCGAGAATGCGCGCCTCGGACACTCCGTAGGTCTTGGCTTGATCGCGGCGCAGGTCAACGTCGAGATTCGGCGTGTTATTGAAATAGTCCGACGAGACGGACAGGAAACCGGGGTACTGCGTCAGCTTCGCCATTAGCTTCTGCCCGACTTCATACACTTCCGGACCATTCACACCCGAGACCGCATAGGCGTATTGACCTTGTTGTTGCGCCGTCACGCCGGTGCTGATTTGCAAAACCGGGAACGGCTGCAAGAAGGTAAACACACCCGGAATCTGATTCAGTTTGCCCATCATTTGGCCGGCGACTATTTGGATCGGCGGCCGCTCTTCCGGCGGCCGAATAAAGGTGAAGGTGATTCCCTGATTTGCCGACAGAAAGCCGGTCGCGCCCGTCATGGTGAAATCAGTGATCACGTTGGGATCGTCGTGCAATGTTTGATCGACGCGATTCTGTAACGCATGCATCTGCGCCGGCGATGAGCCTTCACGCGCGATGAACGCGCCAAAAATTACCGAACTGTCGCCAGGCGGCAGAAAAGCTTTCGGTACGACCATGAAAAGGACGATTGTGCCCGCGAGACAAATCACCCAAATCACCGCTGAGACCCAGCGATGACGCAGGAACCACCAGAGCGAGACGCCGTAGACTCGCAGCACGCGATGTTCGATGCCGCCAATTACCCGCTCAACCCAGTTCTTCTTAGTGCCCGGGCCGCGCCCCTTGAGCAGACGCGCGCACATCAAAGGTGTCAGAGTCAGCGAGACCAAACCGGAGGCAAAGATCGCAATCACGATGGTGATGGCGAACTCGCGAAAGATGCGGCCCACCAGTCCGGTCATAAAGACCAGCGGAATGAAGACCGCCGCCAGCGAGATCGTCATCGACATGATGGTGAAGCTGATCTCTCTCGCGCTGTTAATGGATGCCTCGAACGGTTGCTCGCCGTGTTCCATCCGGCGCACCGTGTTTTCGAGAAAGACGATGGCGTCGTCAACGAGGAAACCAATCGCCAGAGTCAGAGCCATGAGCGAAAGATTGTCGAGGCTGTAGTTGAGAAAGCGCATCGCGACAAACGTGATCAGCAATGACAGCGGCAAAGCGACTACGGGAATCAGCGTGTCGGTAGCGCGACCGAGAAAGGCGAAGATGACGATGACTACGAGGACGAAGGCAATTATCAAGGTCGTCTGAACGTCGATGACTGAATGCACAATGCTCGCCGATCGATCGTAAATCGGGGTGATGCGAATCGAGCCCGGCAACTCGGCGCCGATCTGCGGCAGGATTTGGTGAATGCTCTTCGAAACCTCAACCGCATTTGCTCCCGCGCGCCGATTCACCGCTACAATCACGGTGGCGGAAGGTACTTCGTAACCCCGCACCCAGAAGCGCATGCTGACGCGCTCGTCCTGAACCGAATCTTTCACGGTGGCGACGTCGCGCAGATAAACCGGCGCGTTGCCGGTGCCGCCGACGATTAAGTTGCTGTATTGATCGGCCGTTTCGAGTTGGCCTTGCGGACGAAGAATGGCCGTGCCGGAACTGCTATCCAGTTGGCCGGCGCCCGTGTAGCTGGTTCCCTGCCGAATGGCGGTGCTGAGATCGTCAATTGAAATACCGCGGGCCCACATCGCGTCGGGAATCGCCTTAATGCGAATCGCCGACTTCGTGCCGAACACATTCACGCGCGACACGCCGCCGAGGATACTGATTCGCTGTCCGACCTGCGTGCTCGCGTAGTCGTAAAGCTGGCCCGGCGTGACGGAATCGCTGGTGAGCGCGATGTACATGATCGGCTGGTCGTTGGGATTGCTCTTTGAATAAGTTGGCGGCGAAGGCAAATCAGCCGGGAGACTTCCGGATGCCTGCGAGATGGCCGTCTGCACGTCCGTCGCAGCAGCGTCGATGTTCTTGTCGAGATCAAACTGCAGAGTGAACGTGGCCACACCCTGGGTGCTCTTCGAGGTGACCACTTCGAGCCCGTTAATCTGCATGAATTGGCGCTCGAGCGGCGTGGCAATGTTGTTAGCGATGGTGTCAGGACTGGCGCCGGGATAACCGACGGTGACTTGAATTACGGGATAATCGACGGCCGGAAGATCGTTGACTGGAAGCTGCCAGTAGGCGAGGCCGCCGAAGAGGATGACTGACAGAGTCAGCACGGCAGTCATCACGGGACGTCGGATGAATGGCTCAGAGAGATTCATTACTTCGTCCCGTTGTTGCCCTGGTTCGTATTGCCCTGATTGTTTGCCGGTGTCTCGATACGGACTTTACCACCCGGAGTCACCCCGACCTGACCATTCGTCACGACACGCTCACCGGGCTGCACGCCTTGCTCAATCACAATTTGATCGCCCTGCCGTTGACCTAAAGTCACCGGACGCTGATCGACAGACATGTCCTGCTTGACGACATAAACGTAAGAACCCTTGGCCGACATCTGCGGAGCGGTCGCCGGCACCAGCACAGCGCCGCGAATTGTATTCAACACCAGACGAATGTTGACGAAGCGTCCCGGCCAGAATCGTCGATCAGAGTTGGGAACTGTGGCGCGCAGGTTCACCTGCCCAGTTTGGTTCTGCACCGAGTTATCCAGAAACGTCAGGGTTCCCGCGATCGGATCAGTCGCCTCAGGCAAACGCACCTCCGTCTTTAGTAATCCCGCGTGCATTTGCTCCTGCACCTTGCTCAGATCGTTTTGTGAAATGGTGAAATCTGCGTAAATCGGATCGAGCCGCTCAATGACCAGCAAAGCATTGCTCGGCGGTCCATTGGAATTTGCGCTGTTCGTATTATTGTTGCTCGAGCCGCCGGGGTTGACGACATTGCCCACGTCGACCAGACGCTGTCCCGCCCGGCCATCAATTGGCGATTTGATATAGCAATAGCTGAGTTCCACTTTCGCGCGATCGACCGCGGCGTTGTCAGCCTTAATTGATTCCTCGGCGCTGTGCACCGCGGCCTTATCAGCTTCAACTGTGGCATTCGATGAATCAGCCGTCGCGGCCAACTGTTCGTATTGCTCGCGTGGCACGACACCGGCTGACACCAAATTCGCATACCGCTTTACTTGCACTGCATTCCACTTCGCCACGGCGAGATCCCGGTTCATATTCGCCTCGGCCTGCTTCTTCAAGGCAATGCTCTTGGTCACATTGGCCTGGGCTTGCGTGACCGCAGCTTCGAACGGCGCCGGATCGATGGTGAAGAGCATGTCGCCCTTCTTGATGTTCGCGCCGTCCGCAAAATGAATTTTGAGAATGCGGCCGGAGACTTGCGGTTGGATGGCGACCGTCTCGCGCGCGACAGTTTTGCCGATTGCGTCGAGATAGATAGGCACATCCTCCATCGCTGCTTCGGTGACCGTCACCGGCGCGGGCGGCCGGGCAAAACCGGCCGGGGCCGCCCTATTCATGCACCCCGTCAACGCCAGCAGCGACAAAAGCGCGCCAGTAGACACCAGCGAGACGAGTACTTTCCAGAATCGATTAATACTCATTTTTCTTGTAATTCAGGTTTGTCGGGAACAAATAAATTATCGCCCCGTGATTACGATCCGGCAAACGCAGAGGTTTCGCCGGCGTCCTTAAAACGAATTCTTTACAACTTTTGACAAACTGTGGATGGTCGATTTACTTCGGCACGTTGCGCGCAGGTGCACGCTTGGCCGCATCCTTCAAGAGTCGATTAACCCAACGCAGTTCAATCTCCATCTGCTCAATGGCTAATTCCAGCATCCAGACTGCTTCGTGAAAGGGATGGCCGACTTCGTGTAGAACGTCTCTGATTGTGGCCCGTTCTTCCGCTAAGCGCTCTTCAAGCAGTTTCTTCCGGGCGGTGAGTTGTTTGCGAAAGGCGCGCGGTCGTGCCTGCCAGGAAAGCGCCAACCAAATCAGAAACGGCTCATACACTCGGTTGTCCACCCAGTGCTTCTCTTCAAGCGCATCGGCTAGCCGGTCACGCCCCGCGGCCGTCGTTTCAAAAACACGACGCTCCGGCCCAGCCGCAGGACTGTTGTCATTACCGATTTTTATTAGCCCCAGACTCGTTAACTTATCGAGCGAGTAATAAATCTGTGGCCGCGAGACCGGGGCCCAATCGCGAACATTTCGATTCTCCAGCGTCGCGTTCACTTCATAACCATGCATCGGCCGCTCCGCTAACAAGCTGAGGATGACCAGATCCGGAATCGTGAGGCGGGTCTGGTTACTGCGCTGCAACGTTCGGACGATTTTCCGCTTGACAGCTTTGGCCATGGTCGCTAGTATACGCCAGTCGTCTAAATTAGACTAGCAACTGAGAAAGTCATGAAAGTTAGCCGCGATCTAATTGTGCTCTCCGTCGGATGTCTTGCTTTGGCGGCCTGCGCGGCCATTTCAATTGCCCGTACGGGCAGGGAGAATATTCACATGATTAATAGGTCGACCCCGGTTTTGCACGTGAAGAGTGTCGAGCCCAGCCTGAAATTCTGGACCGAGCGCTTCGGGTTCAAGCCGACCGTGCAAGTGCCGGAAGGAAATCATATTGGTTTCGTGGCTTTGGAGAGCGGCTCAGTCGAGTTGATGTATCAAACCTACGAGGGCATGCAGGCCGCGGACAATCCGCTTTCGAAGGACGTGCAAAAAGGCCCGAGCTTTATCTTCATGGAAGTGTCTGACATCAATGCGGTGATCAAAAAGCTGGACGAAGCCCAGGTCGTGCAAGGTTTGCACGAGACTTTCTACGGCGCGAAAGAAGTCGTGGCCAAAGAGCCGGGTGGACATTTCGTAATCTTTTCGCAGTTGCCGGCGCAGCCAAAACAGGAAAACTAAATGCCAACCGAAACGCGTCAGCTGAAAGATTTGGTCTCGATCGGCCCGGCAATGCTGGAAGACTTCGAACTACTCGGCGTTCATAGCGTGGCGCAGCTTCGCAGACGTAACCCGCAGAGGATGTTCCGTCAACTGTGTCGCATTAGGGGGCAATCGATCGATCCTTGTTGTCTGGATACATTCGTCGCCGCCGTCGCTCAGGCAAAAGACCCGAATCTTCCAGTTGAACAAAGGCAATGGTGGTACTGGAGCAAAGTCAGGAAAGCGGCCGCCGCCCAACGAAAATGAGTCCAGCTCACGAAATCTTCCATTGTTCATTTGCCGTTAGATTTGTCATTTGCGGAGAAAAGAGTTTTCGAATCGGCTCTCATAAAATGACAAACGAAAAATCTCAAATGAAAAATGGATAATTCCGCCGCCCCGACGCCGATGCTCGCCAGATGGTAACGACATGCCACCTCTCTCTTGCCGGCTTACATCGATAAATTTTCTCAATGACACATCCGGAATGATCCCCGGCCTCGCTTTTTCCGCATAGTCACAACGAATTACTTTGAAAATTTTCCGACTGGGTCTCTTTGATCTTTTGTTTCCCCTCATCTAGGATCACTCGCGTCCGTGTGAGAATTAAATCAGTCCTACGCTCGGAAAGTATCTCCCATCGAAACACAGCTAAATCGTTTACTGCTTTATGACCCCCGAACGGTGGCAACAAGTTGAGGACATCTTCCAAGCCGCTCTTGATCTGCCCGAAGCAAAACGAGCTTCTTACCTCTCGCAGGCTTGCGCCGGAGATGTCTCGCTCCACAAACAAGTTGTCAATCTCCTTACTTACCATGAGACCGGCGAGCGGGCGTTGGAAGAATTGAATGCTGCCAACAATCCGATAAAAGGCGCCGACACTCTGGCCGATGAGATTGATCCGATGATCGGCCGGCGTCTGGGTGCTTATCGCATTGAGCGAGAGATCGGCCGGGGCGGCATGGGAGCCGTTTACGAGGCCACCCGCGCCGACAAGGAATTCATCAAGCGCGTCGCCATCAAGCTGGTTAAGCGCGGCATGGATACCGATTTCATTCTGCGGCGCTTTCGCAAGGAGCGGCAGATTCTCGCCGCGCTGGATCATCCGAACATTGCCCAGCTTCTGGATGGCGGTACGACTGACGATGGCCTTCCTTATTTCGTGATGGAGTTCATCGAAGGGCACCCGTTGTACCAATACTGCGACGAAGAAAGATTAAGCATAACCGGACGTCTGAATCTCTTCCTCTCGATTTGCGATGCCGCGCATTACGCGCATCAGAAGCAAGTTGTTCACCGGGACATCAAACCATCGAACGTCTTTATCACGTCCGAGGGTGTTCCCAAGCTACTCGACTTTGGCATTGCGAAACTGCTGAATCCGGAACTGGCCGGCGACATCACGCATGACCCGACCGCGACGGCCATGCGCCTGATGACGCCGGAGTACGCCTCGCCCGAACAAGTACAGGGCGCACTGATCGGACCCACCGCCGATGTCTATTCGCTCGGCGTGCTGCTATACGAATTGCTCACCGGACATCGGCCGTACTTTCTGGGCAATCGTGCGCCGCACGAGATTGCGCGCGTGATCTGCGAAGAAGCACCTGTGCCGTTGAGTGTCATTATCACGCGACCATACGGCTTATTGCCGCGCGGAAACGAGCGCACCACGCTCGATCACGTCTATGCGTCACGCAACTCATCGCTCGAACTGCTCCGTCGCGATCTTTCCGGCGAGCTTGAGACCATCGTCATGCGTGCTTTGCGCAAGGAGCCAGAGTGGCGATACCAGACGGCCAAGCAACTGCGCGACGACATCGCTTCGTATCTCGCCGGTCAGCCGCTTTCCGATTTGCCCGACGCGCCGATTGAATCGGCCTATGCGAGAGCGTCTCATGGCGGCACCGAGACGGCTTTGGCTGTGTTGCCTTTGAAAGTAATTGACCTGGTGGGAGGCGATTCAACGGCTGATTATTTGGGCACGGGGTTGGCGGACGCACTAATCACCAGGCTCAGCGGCATTCAGCGTTTCGCGGTCAGACCGACCAGTAGCGTGCTGCGTTACACGGACGCCGACCCGATGGTGGCCGGTCGTGAATTGGCGGTGGCGTTTGTGCTCGAGGGCCGGATTCGGCGGGCCGGGGATCGCATTCGCGTGACGGTGCAGTTGCTGGATGTGAGCGACGGCACGGCTGCATGGGCCGGTCAGTTCGACGAGAAGTTTACGGACGTCTTGACGCTCGAAGACGTAATTTCCTCGAGCGTCGCCGAGTCGATCGTGCCGCATCTCACCGGCGACGAACTGACGAAGCTGGCCAAACGGGGCACCAACGATTTCGAAGCTCACGAAGCCTACCTGCGCGGTCGTTCCTATTGGAACAAATTCAACGAGGACGGATTTGCCAAGGCAATTGTCTGCTATCACCAGGCGATCGCCATCGATCCTGATTACGCCGTGGCGCATGCCGCGGTCGCGGAATATTACAACTGGCTGGGCATCTATTCGGTTCTGCCTTTCCACGAGTGCGCGACGTCTGCCTTTGACGCTGCGTCCACCGCGGTCGCCATCGATCCGACGCTGCCGGAAGCGCATTGCGCGCTGGGCCAGGCGATACTCTGTCGCGACTTTGACTGGGACAATGCGGAGCGCGAATTGTTTCGCGCCATCGAGTTAAATCCCAACTACGCTCCGGCCCGCACCTGGTACGCGTTTCAACTCGCGATGGAAGGACGCTTCAATGAATCGTCACGCGAAGCGCGCGCCGCGGTCTCACTCGATCCATTTTCGATCATCTCGCGCTTCTGCCAGATTTGGTGCGCCTATCACGCGCGCGAATTTCCCGGCGCACTGACGCTTTGTCACGATCTGCTGACGGCCGAGCCCGACAAAGTGATGTTGCTCTACATGTCGAGCTTCCTGCTGACTGCGTTAGGCAGGCATGAAGAAGCGATCGCGAACGCGGCACAGTGTCTCGCGACCATCGGTAAGGCGTCCCGCACTTTGGGCCGGCTCGGAGCCGCCTACGCCTGGGCCGGCAAAGTTCAACAGGCCGAAGACGTGCTCCGCGAGATGAACGAGTTCGCCGCGCACCGGTATATCTCGCCTTATCACATTGCCCTGGTGCAATCGGCGCTCGGCCGGACGGACGAGGCCCTCAACATGCTGGCGCGCGCGGTTGAATTGCAGGACGCCTGGGTGCTTTGGATGGCAGTTGATCCGGAACTCGATCCTTTGCGCAGCCATCCTCGTTTCAATGAGATTCTCCAGAGCCTGAATCCGCGCATGGTCACCCTGGCCGATCACGTATCGTTGAGCTCAAAGAGAATTCCGACGCGCGAGCGGGACCGAACGGTGGCGCCGCCCGCCTCGTCAGTGACTTCGGCGATTCCGCATCCAGCGCCGGACACGTCGCCGACCTTGGACGATGAGGCGCAGCAACTCTTCACTGCGGGTCGTTACTACGCCACGCGGCGCAGCGCTGAAGGATTGCGCCAGGCGATCGAGCGTTTGGAGCGCGCGGTGGAAATCCGGCCGGATTTTGCCGCCGCCTGGGCCGAACTCGCTGATTGCCACGCCTTGCTGAATTGGTTCGTCGAACCGCCGCCGCCCGAAGCCTGGCAGCGGGCTAAACAAGCGGCACTGCACGCGGTCAGCGCCGATCCATTGCTGGCTGAGGCGCACGCATCGCTCGGTTTCGTGCGGCTTCATTACGATCGCAATTGGAAAGATGCTGAGCGCGAACTGCGCAAGGCCATCACGTTGAATCCGAAAAATCTGATTTCACATCGCTGGTACGCCTACAGTCTTTCGGCGATGGGCAGGCATGAGGAAGCGGTCGCCGAGATTGGACGCGCGCAGGAGATTTCGCCGCAGTCACCCGTCATCGCGACCGCCGTGGCCAACGTGCTGTTTCTGGCCGAGCGCTTTGACGACGCGATCGCGCAATGCCAAAAAGCCCTGGCCATCGACGCCGGCGGCGTGGCTGCGCACACCATTCTGCGCTGGTCGTATGAACGGAAGGGCATGGTGCCCGAAGCTCTCGCCGCGTTCGAGCAGGAAAGAGTTTTCGCGGGCGAGACGCCGACGACGCGCGCCAAACGCGCTCACGTGCTGGCAGCCACCGGCCACGTCGAGCAAGCGCGCGAGTTGCTCGACGAAATCATCCGGCAACGAAGTGAAAAATGGGTGACAGCTTACGAAATCGCGATTGTCTTTGCGCTGCTGAATGATCGCGACAGCGCCTTTCTATGGCTGGACAAAGCCGATCACGAACACGCCGTGGGATTCACCTTTGCGCGCGTCGATCCTCATTTGGAAAACCTGCGATTGGATGCGCGCTTCGCGCAGTTACTCAGCGGCGCGAATAAGTCTCTTTCATAATCGGACGTAACAAAACCCAACGACTGGTTTTGAGGCGGGCTACTGCCTGTCCACTCGCGTTTCCTTCGACGACGGCGGGCGGTAGCCCGCCTCTAAACGACCGTCGCAAGTGATTCTCTACTTCCCTGAATCCATATGCCAGCCCGGATTCACCCATTGGCCGTTGCGCATGACAAAGACTTCCGTGACGCGGCCGGCGTGCGCGCTGCGTTGACCGCCGGTTTCCAACTCGTAGGCATAGTTTGAATAAACAATGGCAGTCAGGCCGTACATCTGAATTTCTGTCCTGGGAAATTCCAGCTTCAACAGCTTGCCGCCGCCTTTGGCGAACTGAGTCGAGCTGTCGAGAATAGTCTGCCGGTTAGACCAGTTGTTACCACCCGATTCAATCGCTACGGTTTCTGCCGGAATCAGCTTCTCCAGCGTCGTCCGATCGCCGGCGAAGTAAGCGCGCCAAACTGCCTCGCGAGCATCGAGCAGACGCTTCTTCATCGGTTCGCCGAGTTGCCGTGGCGCAGACATCTGCGCGGCCGTCTGCGCTTCCACAGACTCCGGATGCGTCGCGGTATAGCTGCCGCTCTGAATCCACTTGCCATTGTCTTTGGTATAGAAGTCACAGATGCGCAGCACACGTGAGGGATTGCCGGGCCAACTAGTTTCGGTGTCCGCGACGAAGCAGACAAACGCGGCATCGCCTTTGAAGATCATGTCGAACTCACGAAACTTGTAGCTCTTCATCCCATAGGGCTGTTTTGGATCCTGGGTGTTCCACTCCATGTAAGTGCCGATGCCTTTTATCATCTCGCGTCCTTCTCCCAGATAACCCAGCCAGTTCTCGGCGTGCGTCGCGCGCAACGCGGCGTTGTCTTTCTTGATGAAAGCCTCGAAGATGCTTTCGATATGAGCCTTGATGGCTGCCCGATCCGCGGCGCGATCGTCCTGAGCAAACACAGGCGTAGCCAGGAGCAAAGCGCAGAGCGTAAAAAGTGGAAAGAACAATCGTGATTTCATCAGTGTGAACCTCCGACAGTTGATGTGACTATTACGTTTGGTAGCGCAGAATGGTTTACCCGAGAAACGCGTCGATTGACAACGCTAATGCGAGCCACTACCGTTCGCAATTGAAATGAGTCTTCTCAACCAGCTACTGGAAAACAATCGCGCCTGGTCCGCCGAAATGACGCGGCAGGATGCGGATTTCTTCAAACGTCTGGCGGCCCAGCAGACGCCGCATTATCTCTGGATCGGTTGTGCCGACAGCCGGGTTCCGGCCAATCAAATAGTCAATTCATTGCCGGGCGACATGTTCGTTCATCGCAACGTGGCCAATGTCGTCGTGCATACAGATCTAAACTGCCTTTCCACGATTCAGTTCGCAGTCGATGTGCTCCAGGTCAGGGACATCATCGTCTGCGGTCATTACGGCTGCGGCGGCGTGCTGGCCGCGCTACAGAACCAGAAGCTCGGCCTAATTGATAACTGGCTGCGCCACGTGCAGGACGTACTGGGAAAGCATCGCGCGGAAATTGATTCCCTTCCCACCGAACCCGAGCAGCACAATCGTCTCTGTGAACTAAACGTAATCGAACAGGTAAACAACGTGAGCCAGACGACCGTCGTGCGCGACGCGTTCGCCCGCAATCAATCATTATCGGTGCACGGATGGATTTATGGATTGAATGATGGCTTGCTTCGCGACCTGGGTGTGACGGTAAGCAGTTGACGAGTCGCCGCACGAAATTCGTGCCCGATTCTGACCGCCGGTGATATAGTAGCCGCCCGTTAACCGTCGACTGTCAGGAGGCTTCCATGAACACACCTACTTTCGAAAATTCCCAACGCGGCCAAACTATTTCACAGCGCTCGCGCCCAAGTCGAAGGCGATTGCGAAACGCATCTTTGCTTGTCGCCGGAGTGTTCATCGGGGCCCTCGTATTCATCGCCCCGCTTTCAACGCAATCTTCGGCGGCGAAACTTTCAACCGAGGCCAATCCAATCGCTCCCGTCGATGGCACGATTACCATCAAGTCCGGCAATTATCTCTACCCAACGACCACTGAAACGGCGAAATTCACGAAACAGATTTTCAACTCAACCGATTGCAGCGGGAGCGGCGGCAGCATCGATATGGTGACCGGAGTCGATTCGACCACGGGAATTTCATTTCCGCTGGGTTCAAGCAGTTCGGTGTTGTTAACGATTCCAGAATCAGGTCTCTACTTCAGCCGGGTGTCTGAGCAGAACGGTCCTTTTGTCGGAGTCCAACCTATCGACAACTCATATTTTTCTTCAATCATTTTTTCAAACTCGAGCGATGGCAAGACTTGTATCCAGGGTTTTGATGGTCCCGGAGATCGCGAATATCACGCACAGTTCTACGCCGGCATTCAGCTCTTTGACTCTTGCGGGACTGAAGTATTCAGTTTTCGACCGGGTGATACGATCACGGTTAAGGTGACCGGCGGACTCTTGAGTTCCCCAAATCCGCACCGGTTACTAATGGCCGGTGGTAGTCCTAACGAATGCACCTTTCTCGGATTCAATGTCGTCAACGTAACGTCAGACCCGTTCACTTACGACTACACGTTGCCCGCCTCGGACAGTGATATTCTGCCAGGCTGTACGCCGGGGACAACAACAATAATTGGTCAATGGCGCGCGGTAGCGAACGATCCGGGTTGTGGCTGCAACCGGAACGATCTCAAGTTTACCGTTGCTAATGACGCGCCCGTGCCTTCCTGCAACACCTTGACCTGTCCTGCCGACATCACGGTAGCCAACGATGCCGGTGTCTGCGGCGCCGTGGTGACCTACGCCACACCAACCGCATCCGGTCCGGCCACCGTCAACTGCGATTCCGCTTCGGGATCGATCTTTCCGGTCGGCACTACCTTAGTAACCTGCACCAGTTCGGAAGGTCCATCGTGTTCATTCAACGTGACCGTGAATGATGATGAGAATCCCACTATCACGGCGCCGGCGGGCTTTACCGTAGGCACGGATTCAAATTCCTGCGCGGCGACTGGCGTGACGCTGGGATCGCCCAGCACAGACGACAATTGTATGGTCTCGTCGGTGAGCAGTAATGCTCCCGCGAGTTTCCCTTTAGGTCCGACGACAGTGACATGGACCGTAAATGATAATCACGGTCATTCCGCGACAGCCACCCAGGTTATTACGGTTATTGACAATGTGCCGCCGTCGCTTTCAGTGCCTGGAGACTCGAGTGCTCCGGCAAACGCAACTTGCCAGGCTGCAATTCCAGACGTCGTGACCGGAAGTTCCGCGAACGATAATTGCGGCGGCACAACCATCACGCAGAGCCCTGCTGCGGGAACGCTGGTGGGAGCGGGCGCGCACTCAATTATGGTTACCGCCAAGGACGATGCGGGAAACCAAACTACGAAGACCGTCACTTTCACGGTGATCGACAGCACCCCGCCAACCATTACCCTGAAGCCGGATGCCATTACGCTTTGGCCGCCGAATCATCAATACGAGACGGTGAGCGTCGGCAATTTGGTCGCCAGCGTCAGCGACAATTGCGACCCTACGGTCTCGGTCGCGAGCGTTTACATCACGCAAGTCAGCAGCGATGAAGTCGAAAACGGCAACGGAGATGGAAATACTCTAAGCGACATTGTGATCGCGGGTGATTGCCGTTCTGTGCAGCTTCGCGCCGAGCGCGCCGGCGGCGGCAATGGACGTGTTTACACCATCATCCTGGAGCTGCGCGATGCGTCAGGTAACTCGACCGTAGCAACTGCCAAAGTAACCGTGCCAAAGAGTCAGGATGGCAATGCTGCAATCGATGACGGGCCACACTACATCGTCAATAGCGGTTGCCCGTAAGACAACCGATACGACCGGCGCCAGGTCATTTGCCTCCTCATGATTTTGCCTGGCCGCGGAATGTGGAGGCATACCTGCGCACAGATCCTGCGCGAGAAATATCCTTCGCGATGGCGGCAGGCTCCATGGCCGCAAAAAGAGGAGACGGTAAATGAGAAAAGCCCTGGTTCTCATCGTATTGGCCGCCGCTAGTCTAATAAACCAACCTTCGGTCCCTGCTCAATCAAGAAAAATCGTTATTGCCGCTGACACTTTGCTCGACGGCAAGGGCAAAGTGCTGCACAACACTCGGATCGTGATAGCAGGATCGAGAATTGTCGCGATCGATCCGAAAGCCTCACCAATCGATTACGATCTGCGCGGATTGACGGTGCTGCCCGGCTGGATTGATGCGCACGCGCATGTGACCTGGAGTTTTGGGCCGGACGGTAAGAACGGCGGCGCCGGACGCACGACGCCGGAAGCCGCGTATGCTGCCGCCGAAAACGGTTGGGCGACGCTGATGGCGGGCTTCACGACGATTCAGAGTGTCGGCTCGCCTACAGATATTCCGTTAAGAGATGCGATTGCCAAAGGACTGCTGCCGGGGCCGCGAATCCTGACTGCGGTCGAGCCGCTGTTTGGCCGCGGGCCCGAGACGGGAACGCCAGACGAAATTCGCGCATTCGTTCGTAAACAAAAAGGGGCCGGCGCCGATCTGATTAAGATATTCGCGTCCGCCAGCATTCGTCAGGGCGGCGGCATGACGCTGTCGCAAGATCAATTGAATGCGGCGTGCGATGAAGCGAACAAGCTGGGACTCCGCACAGTCGTGCATGCTTATAAGGAAGCGGTGCGCGCAGCCGCGCTCGCTGGTTGCACCCAGGTCGAACACGGCACGCTCGCCACCGACGACGATTTAAAATTGATGGCCGAGAAAGGGACCTATCTCGATCCGCAAGCCGGACTGGTGATCGAAAACTATCTCTTAAATAAGGAGAGGTACCTAGGCACGCCGGGCTACACGGCTGAAGGTTTTGCGGCCATGGAAAAGATTCTGCCGATGAACCATGACCTGGTGCAGCGCGCCGCAAAACTTTCCGGCCTGAGAATCGTATTCGGCACGGACGCCGTCGCCGGCGCTCATGGTCGCAATGCCGAAGAATTCATCGACCGCGTGCGCGACGGCAAGGTCGATCCGCTGACGGCGATGGTGTCAGCAAATTCCCTGGCGGCCGAGGCGATGCGGCTCAGCAACCAAATCGGTTCGATCGCGCCGGGACTCGAAGCCGACATCATCGCGCTTGACGGAGATCCTTTGAAAGATATTACCGCCGTGCGTCGCGTCGCCTTTGTGATGAAGGGCGGCGTGGTTTATAAGAACTTGCCGCACGGTCGTTCCAGGTAAACTGTGAACTTAAGTCCTGATCGTATTCGTTTTCACGGAGAAAAGATGAAGAATATTTGCGTGATTTTCCTCTCGATTGCCTTCGCCACTTCAACGACTGTGGCTCAAACGGAAAAGGAGCGGGTCGATGCGCTTCAAAAATCCGTGGCCGAAGCTTATAAGACAAAAACCATGGCCAAGCTGGATGAAAAGAGGCTAATTCAGGGTTCGGTGCTTCTTCGAATCGTGCACTCGCTCATGGAAGGCAGGGGTTCGTTGGTGCGCCGGAACTTCAAGACTTTTGCACAGCTTGACGCGTGGTTGAAAAAAGGAGAAAGAGGGGAAGGCGCGCCGTTCCGCCAGGTTTCGGAACTAGTAAAATGCTCGAAAGGACACTGCGAGTACAATTACGATAACGGCATTCTCCACAATCAACTCTACCTGCAAGACATCTCTTATCGTTTTCGCAAGGGGAAGCCGTACATCGTCAGAATCGATCTGCTTGACGGTGACTAGAGTCAAAAAATCATGAGTTCAATAGCCGCCACACGAATACCTTCACCGATCGTGGACGCCAAGCGTCGCGAACGAATCTTCTACACCGGCATGGCGATCGCCGTATTGATTACGGTTTTCGCCGGGTTCTCGCGCACATGGTTTCTGCGACCGTACTTTCCGCAACCAGTCCAACTTATTCCGCTGATCGTTGTCCATGGAATTCTCTTCTCTTCATGGGTCGCGCTCTTTATCACCCAGACGTCACTAGTCGCCGCGAAACGGACGCGCACTCATATGCGGCTGGGTCTTGCCGGAGGTGTGCTTGCCAGTTTAATGGTGATAATTGGCACCATCACCGCAATTGTGCGAGCAAACGGGCCGTCTCCGATTCCCGGCATTAATCCACTGTCGTTTCTCACGATTCCGCTGGGCGACATCCTGGTGTTTGCGATCTTGATTGGCGCGGCCTTTTATTATCGCAAACGCGTAGACATTCATAAGCGACTGATGCTGATCGGGACCATCGCGCTGCTGCCGGCGGCGGTCGCGCGGTTGCCGATCGGTTTCATTGAAACTGGCGGCCCGTTCGTCTTCTACGGGCTGAGCGATCTCTTCCTCCTGCCCCTGCTGATATTTGATTTTGGCACTCGCGGCCGGCCGCATGCGGCCACGATTTTGGGCGGCGCCCTGTTAGTGGCTTCGCATCCGCTGCGCATGATTATTGGAGTGACGCATGCCTGGCTGGTATTCGCCAACTGGCTAACGCACCTCGTCTGATTGGGTGGAGCAAAAAAATCTTTCTCGAAATGTCTGACGATTGTCGATCCCGGGTTTGGTCGTTCGACTAACCTTTGGAAGGGAAAGATATCGAACAAGAGGAGAGTTTACGATGGCAGACAATCAGAAAATCACGACTTGCCTGTGGTTTGAGAATCAGGCGCAGCAAGCGGCCGAGTTTTACAGCTCAGTATTCAAGAATTCGAAGGTCAGAGACGTAGTGCGTTACGGCGACGCCGGGCCGGGGCCGAAAGGCGAGGTCATGGTCGTAATCTTCGAACTGGATGGCCGCGAGTTTATGGGCTTGAACGGCGGGCCGCAGTTCAAATTCAACGAAGCGATTTCGCTGGTCATTCATTGCGAAGATCAGACAGAAATCGATCACTTCTGGGAGAAACTGACCGCTGATGGCGGGCAGGAAAGCCAGTGTGGCTGGCTGAAAGATAAGTTTGGTTTGTCCTGGCAGGTCGTGCCGAGCATCATCGGCCAGTTGTTGACCGGGGATCCGGAACAGACAAATCGCGTGATGATGGCCGTAATGAAAATGAAGAAACTGGACCTTCAGAAAATGAAGGACGCCTACGAAGGAAAGTAACATTACCAGTGGCACAGACTTCAGTCTGTGTTGCTCTCAGGACGGCAAGACCGGAAACAATCGATCACAGACTAAAGTCTGTGCCACTTCGGAGAAACGACGATGCAAATCAATCCGTATCTGAACTTCAATGGCAATTGCGCCGAAGCTTTCAAATTTTACGAACAGGCGCTCGGTGGCAAGATTTTGTTTTCGATGACCTGGGGCGAAATGCCCGGTGCAGACCAATTTCCGGCTGAAACGCACTCGCGCATCATGCACATTAATTTGAAAGTCGGTGAGCAATCGATCATGGGCGCCGACTCGCCCCCAGACAGGTATCAAGCACCCAAAGGAATGAATGTCTCGATTCATATTAGCGACAAAGCCGAAGCTGAGCGCGTCTTCGATACTTTGGCGGAAGGCGGCAACGTCCAAATGCAGTTCGAACAAACGTTCTGGTCACCAGGTTTCGGGATGTGCGTCGATAAATTCGGCATTCCCTGGATGGTCAACACTGAATGTGAGCAACCATAATGAGTCAAGGCAAACCGACATTAGGCAACGGTAAGATCTGCTATCTCGAAATTCCGGCGGTCGATATTGAACAATCCGTTGCTTTCTACCAGGGAGTTTTTGGCTGGAACGTCAGGACGCGCGGCGACGGCAGCAAGGCTTTCGATGACGGCGCCGGCGAGGTCAGCGGCACCTGGCGGCTAAATCGCCAGCCGATGTCCGATGTCGGGTTGCTGATCTACATCATGGTCGACAGCGTCGCTGAGACCGTAGATAAGATCACGGCGGCGGGTGGAACCATTGTCCAGCCGATTGGCGGGGATGCGCCGGAAATCACCGCCCGCTTCGCCGATCCGGCCGGAAATATTCTCGGTCTGTATCAACAACCATCCTAGCCGCGGAAAGCATGGACGTACGAACAACCATCAGTTAACATGAGCGCCGCCTAACCCCCTCTTAAGGAGACTGAAGATGATTAAGAAAATTCTATTGCTCGGCCTCGTGATAATCGTGGTCGGCGTGGGGATCTTCGCCGTGGTTGTCGCGATGCAGCCTGGTCACTATCGCGTCGAACGCTCGGCGACGATGAACGCTCCCCCGGTGGTCGTTTTCAATCAAGTTAATGA
This sequence comes from Pyrinomonadaceae bacterium, assembly GCA_044870975.1. Lineage (GTDB taxonomy): Bacteria > Acidobacteriota > Blastocatellia > Pyrinomonadales > Pyrinomonadaceae > UBA11740. The sequence continues at coordinate 5,806 of JBIOZK010000088.1, read as the reverse complement.
CTTTCATAAATGGGACGCCTGGTCGCCCTGGGCCAAACTCGATCCCAATATGAAGACGACGCATGAAGGCGCACCCTCGGGCACCGGGGCGGTCTACAGTTGGGTCGGCAACAGCGACGTGGGCGAAGGCAAGATGACGATCAACGACAGCAAGCCCGGCGAGTTGGTGAAGATCAAACTTGAATTCATCAAACCGTTTGCCGCGTCCAGCGATACAGTTTTCACCTTCAAGCCGCAAGGAAACCAAACCGCCGTCACCTGGACCATGGATGGTGAGAACAATTTTGTCGGCAAGGCTATGTGCCTGTTCATGAATATGGACAAGATGGTTGGCGGCGATTTCGAGAAGGGCTTGGCGCAAATGAAGGCCGTCGCTGAGAAGTCGGCACAGTAGCAGCCCGAGGAGCGCACGCATCCTTGCGTGCGGTGCGCAGGCATCCTGCCTGCGTCTGTAGTTAGGTTTTTGCGGCCAGGATGGCCGCTCCATCCGCCCGATGCGGGCGCTCTAAGTCATGAACATACTGCTCTGGATCATTCAAGCCCTGTTGAGTCTGCTCTTCCTGTTTGCGGGCATCATGAAATTCCTGATGCCGGTTGCCGAAATGCAGAAAGGCGCGCCGGTCGTTTTTCCGGCGTGGTTCTTCTATTTCATCGGCGCCTGCGAAATACTCGGCGGCATTGGTTTGATTCTGCCGTTCTTGCTGCGCATCAAGCCGGGGCTGACACCGCTCGCGGCGGTGGGTCTCGGCATCATTACACTCGGCGCGACGATCGTAACCGCGATGGGAAGCGTACCGATGGCGGTGACGCCTTTCGTAGTTTGCCTGCTTTCGTTCTTCGTCGCCTATGGCCGCTGGCGACTGGTTCCGACTAGTCCGCGATAACGCTCCACCTCGCCAAGCATGACTGCGCGAATCGGCAAAATCTTTTGGACAATGCCGATCATTACGATTGGCCTCGCGCTGCTAGCTTTCGCCCAAAAGCCTACCCCATCTGATCGCACGCCGCTCCTGCATCCCGACAGCCCTGAGATGAATCGACGCGCACCTGCGCTGGCGCGCGTGCGCATGGAAACCACCAAAGGCGTCATTCTCATCGAGTTGCATCGCGAGTGGAGTCCCCGCGGAGTCGATCGCTTCTACAATCTCGTCGCCCGGGGCTATTACGACAACAGCGCCTTCTTTCGGGTGATTGCCGGCAAATGGGCACAATTCGGCATCAACGGCGATCCGAAAATTGCGCAAGTCTGGCGCACTCAAACGATTCCTGATGAACCGCGCATCGATTCAAATACGCGTGGCGCAGTCGCTTTTGCCTTTAAAGATCCGAACGGACGCACGACTCAGGTTTTCATAAACCTGCGCGACAACTCTGCCGCTCACGACAAGGAACCATTCGTGCCCATCGGCCGGGTCATCGAAGGCATGGACGTGGCTGACGCGCTTTATTCTGAGTATGGCGAGCAGGCAGGCGGCGGGATTCGTGGCGGCAAACAGGATCCGCTCTTCAGAGAAGGAAATGAGTATCTTAAGCGCAATTTTCCGCGACTCGATTACATCATCAAGGCAACGATCAATTGATGGTCACGTGCATTGATCCGGCCGCCAGAGTTGTGCGGTACAATCCCACGCCTCGGAAGCTTGATTAATTGTCCACAGTTACTTCAACCGCTACATACAAGAAAGGTGAGATGTTATGAGACGTTCAAAGACGCGATGGCTCTTTCTCAGCTTGATGTTCGTCCTGGCAATTGCGGTGGTTACGCCCGCGGTCTATATGCACGGAGGCGATCCGAGCCTGATTCACTCATGTGTCAACAAGAGCAGTGGCGAAATCAAGATCGTTGCCGCAAATGCAACGTGCAAAAACAACGAGACCGCTTTGGATTGGCCGGCGAGTTTGCCAGCACCTTCGCCAACACCTACACCGACTCCTACGCCAACTCCGGCACCCAGCGGTGGAGCGGTTTTAGACGCCAGGGCTAGCTTTGCCCTTGCCGCGAGCACGACGAGGTATGCCATGAACGTTGAGGAGGACCCTAACGAGTCGTTTGTTCAAGTCAACGTGCCCCGTGCCGGTGAACTCGCAAACTTATTTGTCCATCCGACGGCAAGTCCCGCCGGCGGGGCGATCCTAACAGTTACAGTTCGCGTAAATGGAGCGGACACTGTGCTTGCGGTTACACATACCAGCGCTGATGGCACAAACACAGTAAGCAACATCGTTAACACTGTGCCAGTCAACCAGGGAGACTTTGTGGCGGTGAAGTTCACCGAATCGGGTGGCGTCATACCTGGTCCCGTCTATCGGGCAAGTTTTGAGCTTAAGTGATCGCCTGATTACCTGAGGCGTCATTGTTGTTTGGTGGGACTGCCTGGTTAAGAAGAATCCCGGGCGGGTTGAGATCCTCTCCATGCCCGGTGGATCTCTGTCTGGGAGAATCGGACATTTCCCTTCCTCGCATCAAGCGATATATATTCCACGCTTCACCGACCGTCCGACGTTCAGCGTTGGGCAGACCCAATGAGATCGCCAGCCACCGGAGGAATCATGAAGAAGTGGATCGTCGCCGTCGCCGCGACTTTTGCATTCGCTGTTGCCGCTTTTGCGTCGCCGGCACAGAACAATGAAGTCTCGCGCTGGCAACAGCGGGCTCAAAACGTCACCATTACGCGCGACGACTGGGGCATTGCGCACGTGCACGGGAAAACTGACGCCGATGCGGTGTTCGGAATGATTTACGCGCAGGCGGAAGACGACTTCAACCGAGTCGAGACCAACTTCATCAATTCGCAGGGTCGGCTGGCGGAAGCTGAAGGCGAGAAAGCAATCTGGCGCGATCTGCGCATGAAGATGTTCATCGAGCCTTCGGACATGAAAGCCAAATATGATTCAAGCCCGGGTTGGCTGAAGGCTCTGATGGACGCCTGGGCTGATGGCTTGAACTTTTATCTGGCGAAACATCCGGAGGTGAAGCCGCGCGTCATCAAACATTTCGAGCCCTGGATGGCGCTGACCTTCAGCGAAGGCAGCATCGGCGGCGACATCGAATCAATCAATCTCGCCAGGCTCCAGGGCTTCTATGGCAAAGCGCCGGACGCTCTTTCCAGCGATACGCTGGCGGTAAATCCGGAATTGGAGAGCGGCGGCGAACCCACCGGATCAAACGGCATTGCGATCGCTCCGTCGAACACCGCCGCGCACCACGCGCTGCTCCTGATTAATCCGCACACTTCCTTTTTCTTCCGCTCGGAACTGCAGGTGACCAGCGACGAAGGATTGAACGCCTACGGCGCCTCGACCTGGGGACAGTTCTTCATCTATCAGGGCTTCAACGAACATTGCGGATGGATGCACACCTCGAGCGCGGTCGATCAGATGGATGAGTACCTCGAAACGATCGTAAAGAAGGGCGACAAATATTTCTACAAATATGGGAGCGAAGAGCGGCCGGTAACGACTTCCGTAATCAAGGTTCCCTACAAGACGGCCACCGGAATGTCCGAGAAGACCTTCAACGTCTATCGCACTCAGCATGGACCGGTGGTTCGTTCGATCGGCGATAAATGGGTGACTATCAGCCTGATGAACGAACCGGTCAAAGCGCTGATGCAATCCTACAGCCGCACTAAGGCCAAGAACTACGCTGAGTTCAAGCAGGTCATGGAGTTGCACACCAATTCTTCGAACAACACGATCTATGCGGATGCCGATGGCAACATCGCCTACTTTCACGGCAACTTCATTCCCAAACGCAACTCAAAGTTTGATTGGACGCGACCCGTTGACGGCAGCGACCCGGCCACTGACTGGCACGAGCTACTTTCAGTAGACGAGTCGCCCAAGCTCTTCAATCCGGCGAGCGGTTGGCTCTACAACAGCAACAACTGGCCGTGGACTGCGGCGGGTCCCAGCAGCCCCAAGCAAGCGGACTTTCCCAAGTATGTCGATAACGGAGTGGAGTCGGCTCGCGGTCTACACGCGATCAAGGTGCTGGACAATAAGAAGGACTTCACGGTCGATTCGTTAATCTCTGCCGCGTATGACAGCTATCTAACCTGGTTCGATACAACCTTGCCCCTGCTGTTGAAGGCCTGGGACACAACGGCGGAAGACAGTCCGCTGAAGGCGAACACTGCCGAGCAGATCGCGCTGCTGCGCAATTGGGACAAGCGCTGGTCCGTCAATTCAGTGCCGACTTCGCTCGCCGTCTACTGGGGCGATGATCTTTCGCGCAGCTACACGCCGGAAGCGCGCCGCGCGCGTTTGCAGTTGCACGAATATGTCGCGCGGAATCTCACCTCCGAGCAGTTGCTGAACTCTCTAGCCAACGCTTCGAACAAACTCACGGCTGACTTCGGCACCTGGAAGAAACCCTGGGGCGAAATCAATCGCTTTCAACGACTGACTGATGACATCGTGCATCCGTTTGACGATGCCGGCCCGAGTATCCCCGTCGGGTTTACGTCCGCCGTCTGGGGCTCGTTAGCATCGTTTGGCGCGCGGCCTTACAAAGGGTCAAAAAAGATCTACGGCACCAGCGGCAACAGCTTCGTCGCGGTAGTTGAATTCGGTAAGACAATTCACGCCAGGGCCGTGACGGCAGGCGGCGAAAGCGGCAATCCTTCGTCAAAGCACTTCAACGATCAAGCCAGGCGCTATAGCACCGGCGATCTGCGCGAAGTTTATTTCTATCCGGCACAACTCAAAGGACACACAGAACGAGAGTACCGTCCCGGTACTTAGATAGCGCAGTAGAGAATGATCGTCCATTTAATCGACGGCACCTACGAACTTTTCCGTCACTTCTACGGCCTGCGTCGCTTTCATAAGACTGATCCGCCATTCGGCGCGGTCAGCGGCGTCCTGAGCACGATCGCCAAAATGATCGAGGACGGTGCAACTCACATTGGCGTGGCCACCGATCACATCATCGAATCTTTCCGTAATGAGCTTTGGGCAGGATACAAGACGGGGGCCGGGATCGATCGAGCGCTGTTGGCCCAATTTCATCCGCTCGAAGACGCCCTCGACGCAATGGGCGTCGCCGTCTGGCCCATGGTTGAATTTGAGGCGGACGATGCGCTCGCCGCGGCAGCACATCTCGCAGCCAAAAGTAAGCTCGTCGAGAAGGTTTGCATCTGGACACCTGATAAAGACCTCGCGCAGTGCGTGGTTGACGATTGCATCGTCCAAATCGATCGCCGCAAGAACGAAATCAGAAATGAAGCGGCAATTGTCGCGAAGTTCGGCGTCGCCCCGAAATTCATTGCTGATTACCTGGCGCTGGTAGGTGACAGCGCCGACGGTTATCCGGGAATAAAAGGACTTGGCGCGCGCACTGCCGCGACGCTGATCAATCGTCATGGCCACATTGAACAGTTTCCTGCTGAGGTCATGTCGGCAACCAATCGTGAACTCGCGCTGTTGTTCAAAGACCTGGCGACTCTACGGACTGACGCTCCCACGTTTAAACGCATCGACGAGTTGCATTGGAAAGGCCCAACTGATTTGTTTCAGGCATTCACCGCCAAGATGGACGCCGACCGTTTATTCAACAGAGTTCTTGAATTAGCGGCGCAAGTCTAGTATTGACCCTTAGCGTGATCCGGATCACGGGCCGCGTCATGAGTTTGCTTGACAGCCAAATCCAATAGAGTCTAAGTTTTCGGCGGAGGCGGTTTTTGACCGCGCTTTCATTCGTATCGCTTGCCACTTTTATCCCCGACTTATCCATTTATTAATCACTCGCGCGCTAAGCATTCCCGGCGGGTTAAAGTCCGGAGTCATATATGTTCCTTCCCCG
>JBIOZK010000087.1:0-10441 GCA_044870975.1 Pyrinomonadaceae bacterium | reverse complement strand
GCCGCCGACGTGCATCGCGAGCCCAGGGTTTATTTTGGGTTTCCGTTCGTGCGCCACTACAGCACGATGCTGATCGAGCCGCAGACTTATCTGAATGCGTTGCTGCGTGACTTTTATGTTGCCGGCGGCAAGGTGATGGTTAAGGAGCTGCGCGATCGGCGTGAGCTGATGCGACTGCCTGAGCGGGTGGTCTTCAACTGTACCGGCCTCGGCTCGTACGGGTTGTTCGGCGATAAGAACCTGACGCCGGTGCGCGGTCAGTTGGAGATTTTGATACCGCAACCCGAGGTCGATTATTGCTATTTGAGTAGCGGCTACATGTTTCCACGTCATGACGGCATCGTGCTGGGCGGCACCTTCGATCACGACGATTGGTCGCTGGAGCCGCGCGCGGATCAGCGGGACTGGATTTTGAGCACGCACAAAGAAGTAATGAACGGCTTGAAGGCGTAGCCCTCTCCCTCTGGGAGAGGGTTGGGTGAGGGCGTTACGCGGAAGCCTTATAGTGTGAGAGTGCGAGAAGTGAATTTCGCCGGACGAATTCACTTCTCGCAATTGGTTGGATTCTAAAGATGAGCAGCAAGCCCTCATCCCTTAACCCTTCTCCCAATTGGGAGAAGGGAACTTTCTAAAACATTTCTACTGCGAATCAACAACCGCTTCGATCACGCTCTGAATTGACGCCGGCACATTCGAGAAGAAATCGTACCCGGTCAATCCCTCCACCTGGTTGACGCTGACCCGATAGGTCTTCCAATCACTGTTGACGGTCCCTGAGTTCGGAACCCAGACCGCAATCGTGCGCGTGCCGGTCGTCACCCGCGAAACATCGTTCGAACCGTTCGGCAAAACGACGATTACCTTCCACGTAGTCTGCGGCACATTCACGTGGCCGTTCGCGATGTAGTACTGCGAACCCCAACCGCCGGAGATGATGTAAAGTTCGTTCCCCGCATTAACCAGAGTGCGACAATAATTTTCCAGGTTCGCCCAGGTGACTTGGTTGTTCGCGGGCAATTGCGGAATCATGTTCGTCATCAGAAACGTGGCTGAGTTATTCGCTATCGTATTGGTTCGATCGGCCGACGGACACATGTGACCGCGATCAAATCCGGAACCTGAATAATCCGTCGCCTGCACTTGATACCAACCCGTGGGCAGCGTCGTATCAGCGCGAAAGTCGTCCTGCCGCGGCGTGCTGCCCAGCCAGGAAGAACTCAAATGCCAACTCACCCAATTCGCTTCGCCGGTGTCCCGGTTGTATGAAAGCGAGTACTGCGTCTTCTCCATCAAATAGTTATTCGGGAAGGAGGTGTTATGAACTGCGTTGCTGGGATTGCCCATCGTCAGATGTTCGCTGGGCGTCGGTGTGGGAGACGGTGTCGGTGTCGGCGTCGGCGTGGCTGCCGAATAATCGCCAATCGAAATGTTGTCCAGATTGATGCGATTGGCGCCGCCCGAAACTTTGCGAATCTCAAAGCGAATTGCGTTCGGATTGTTGACCGTGAACGTCCTGGTCTGGAGCGAGGTAGAGCTTGTCGTTACCGTCGTGTCGACCTGCGTCCAGGTGCTGCCGTTATTGGTTGAAGACCAAAGCTGCCAGGTGCTTGCTCCGTCCGTGCCGTAAACTGCGTGTTGAATCGAAACCGTGCCCACGCCGGTCTTGTTGAAGTTCATGTGGATACGGCCGACTTCACGCACGCGCGCGGCGTACGATCCGGTCTTGTGATCACTTGAAAGATTGCCGGTCAGCGCATCGTCCATGTACCACGAGCCAGTTCCGAGCGTGACGTTCGCCGCGGCGTAAGCCGTCTTGCCACCGGCTTCAAAGCCTTCGCTCAACGGCGTCATGGTCGCCGTTGTCAGGGCAATCGTCAGAACAAAAAGAACTGAACCAACTGCCAACACCGCTCTGGTAATGCTCGCAAGCTTTGGTTTCTTCATCGATTCCTCCGTGTCAGTCTTCATTGACCCCAGCGCACACGGACTCGGCTAGCCAGACTTCGGAACTCGCACCACCATGCGCAGCCCTGCACTCTGAAAAACGAACGCGATCTGTTCGAGTCTGTCGGGTGATGCCAGATGCCAGTCTTTGAGGCTAACCGGCCCTCAAGATCAGCCGCTGATGGGTTCGGCCGGAGTCATAGTAGTGAAATTAAATTGTTTTGGCTACGAAATTTTCCGCTAGTTGACAAGAATTTGCAGGGTAGATGCGGTGCCAAGTAAAGAAAGCTTACTTCCTTTTCAATTGAGAGGAAGAGTGGGGTGAAGGCAAGGCATAGCGACAGAATCCGGTGACGCAGATTTAGGGTAGCGGTGCAGTTTGAAGTTATGATGCGGAAGCCCGCACGAAGTAAGGGCGAAATGTGCACTTACTGCGTGCGGGCTCCTGCAATCTTTTGCCAAACTGCACCACTGCCAAATTTAGGTACTTGTTGATCCCGTCACGACAATCCAGGCATCGACTTCACATCGCGCGGGGACGGCAGTCCTTGGCAACACTGCCTTTGCCCGCAGACTCTGGGCAGCGCACCGGTAAAGCAGTATTATTCCCCCGCCGTACCGTCCGGTGATTTTCAAAGTCCGTCTAAGCAGGAGATTCCAATGCGCGCTCGTACCGTGTCCTGGCTGATAGTAATTGGTTTCGCACTCACCATCGCCCTGTCGTCGATTCAACCTCGGAGTGAGGCGCAACAACGGGGTGGCCTCACGCCCGAACAAATCGCGCAGCGCAACCAGCGCGAGCAGGAACTTGAATCGATTGCCGTCATCGACCGCAAGGTGATGGTGCCGATGCGTGATGGTAAACGCATGGCCGCGGACATCTATCGTCCGAAGGACACTTCGAAAAAATACCCGACAGTCTTTTCGCGCACGCCGTACAACTTCAATTTCTGGGACGTACGCAATGGCATCGTGCGCGACATGGGCACTGAGCTCGATGCGGTCAAGCGTGGCTATGCTTATGTGCAGATGAATGAGCGCGGCCACTTCTTTTCGGAGGGGAACTACGACATTCTCGGACCACCGCTGTCAGACGGCGATGACGCCATTTCCTGGATTGCCAAACAGCCCTGGTCGAACGGCAAGGTTGGCTTGATTGGCTGTTCATCAACTGCGGAATGGCAACTGGCGGTGGCCGCGCAAGGAAATCCGGCGCTGGCTGCGATTATTCCTCAGGGCTTCGGCGCCGGTGTCGGCCGGGTGGCTCCTTACTTCGAGCAAGGGAACTGGTATCGCGGCGGCGCGGTGCAGATGCTTTTCATTGCCTGGATAAACGGCGAGCAGAACCAGGTGCGGCCAATGTTTCCGGCGAACACTTCACAGGAAGATCTGATTCGCGCCTCGAAATCATTCGACCTTGCACAGCAATCGCCGCCGGTCGATTGGTCCAAGGCGCTGCGTCATTTACCCGAGATGGATATCTTAAAAGCAGCCGGCGGTCCGCGAGGCATTTTTGCCGATGAAATGCCGGTGGCCACGGGCGGCGCCATGATCAAACGCGCGCCCAATGATCCTGCCTGGTACCGTGGCGGCCTCTGGCACGACAACATGAACATCAACGTGCCTGGCTTTTGGTTCATGTCGTGGTACGACGTTTCGGTCGGTCCCAATCTCGCTGCCTACAATTTTGTTCGCAAGAATGCGAAAGGCGAAATCGCCAATCAGCAATATGCCGTCATCGCGCCGACGCTTCATTGCGCATACAAGCGGGCAACTGAGAACACGGTTGTCGGTGAGCGCAGCATGGGTGACGCGCGTTTGAATTATGACGAATTGACCTGGGGTTGGTTCGATCGTTTCCTGAAAGGCGAGAACAACGGCTTGCTGGAGAAGACTCCGCGCGTGCGCTACTTCACGATGGGAATTAATAAGTGGCAGGCGTCAGACACCTGGCCGCCGAAGGGTGCACAGCCGCTCACATTCTTTTTATCAAGTAGCGGCAAAGCCAACAGCCTAAACGGCGATGGTGCGCTGCTTGCCGCCGCGCCGGCCAACGACGCGGCCGACAAATTCGATTACGACCCGATGAATCCAGTGCCTTCCTATGGCGGCAACGTCTGCTGCACCGGTAACGCCGTGCAAGGCGGCTCGTTCGATCAGCGCAAGATGGAAGAGCGCAACGACATCCTCGTCTACTCGACTGAACCGCTGAAAGAGGGAATCGAACTAAGCGGCCCAATCGAAGTCACGCTCTATGTCTCCTCAGACGTTAAAGACACCGACTTCACCGTGAAGCTAATCGATGTCTACCCTGATGGCCGCGCGTACAATCTGGACGAAACCATCCAGCGCCTGCGCTATCGCAACGGCTACGATAAGCCGCTGTCGTGGATGAGACCCGGCGAGGTTTACAAATTCAGCTTCTCGCCAATGAACACCAGCAACTTCTTCGAAGCCGGACATCGCGTCAGAATTGAAATCTCGAGCAGCAACTTCCCACGTTTCGATCGCAACTTGAACACGGGCGGCAAAAACTACGATGAAACCACCGGCGTCGTGGCGCACAACGTCGTCCACCATTCGAAGCAATATCCGTCGAGTGTGACGATTAGCGTGGTAAGAAACAGCGGCGCGACAACTGAGAATCGCGTGCGTTAACGCGTGGTGGGGATGGGAATGTATCAATGGGGGAGAGTGGCGGTAACGCCAGAGGCGTTCGCAAATTCCAGCCCAGGGTTGCGCGCAAGCGCGCGACCCTGGGTAACCCGACACGTTTCTTGCCAACCCTGAAAGGGTTGTTATTGAAGGAGACAGAGCGCGCCACGATTGTCGAACTCCTTCAGAGTTCGACTGACCCTAATCAATTTTTCCCAGGGCGTTGCCCTGGGCTGAGATTTGAAAACGCCTGCGGCGTTAACAGCCGCGAAAATCGCCGGGCCGCTGAAGTTACTGACAGCCGAAAGGAACAAATGTTCATGAGCAGAGCCTTCCTCGTCATCCTCCTGCTAGCCAGCGGCACAATTTCGCTTCAAGCCAAATTGCCAGCGGACACTCCGGTTGCAATCGTGAACGTCAACGTGATTCCGATGGACAGGGAGCGTGTGCTCGCGAACCAAACGGTAATCGTTCGCAACGGAATCATTTCAGCCATCGGTGACGCCCGCAAGGTTAGCGTGCCCAAAGGCGCGCAGCGCATTGAGGGCCGGAACAAGTTTCTGATTCCGGGCTTAATGGACATGCATGTGCACCTGATGTCCGATGAAGATGAATTTCCTGACACGCTGGCCGAAGATGAACTCAAGATCATGCTCGCCCATGGCGTTACCACGATCCGCCTGATGACCGGCACGCCAGAGCAACTGGTGCTGCGGGCCAGGGCGGCGCGTGGCGAAATCATCTCGCCGACCATCTATGCGGCCAGTCCGCAGTTTATCGGCAAGAAATCAAACAATGCCTACGTCGTGACCAACGAATCCGAAGCGCGCGAATCGGTCCGCCGCGCCAAGCACGATGGCTACGATTTTCTGAAGATCACTACCAACGTCAAAGCTGAAGTCTATGAAGCCATCGTCGACGAAGCTGCCAAACTGAACATCAGGGTCATCGGCCATGCGGACAGTCGCTCCGTCGGTCTGGCGCGTGCGTTGAAAGCCGGTCAGCAAATCGAGCACCTCGATTCATATCTCGAAGCGCTCTTGCCCGACAACGCGCCGGTGAAGGGATCGGTGTCCGACATCTATCTCTACAATCCCAAGAACTGGGAGAGCATCGACTATCTCGATGAGAGTAAGATTCCGGAACTCGCGAAAGCCACCGTGGCGTCGAATCCTTTCTGCACGCCGACGCTGACGCTGTTCAAATACACGTTCGGCATCGGTCGCACGGAAGAATCGATCAGATCGCAACCGGATGCACGCTTCTATCCACCGAAGGTTATCGATTTCTGGCTGGGCGTGAACAAGCGGTACTGGTCCACGGTTGGCCCGGCGCCCAAGTCAGCCGAGCGCCACGCCCGCTATGTCGAGATCCGAAATAAGATTGTCCGCGCTATTCATGCGGCCGGCGGAAAGATCATGGCCGGATCAGATTCGCCCGAATGGATTCTGCTCTATGGATTTTCGCTGCACCGCGAATTGAAGACTTTGAATGAAGCGGGTCTCTCGACCTTCACCGTGCTCAGCGCGGCGACGCGAAACCCCGCCGAGTTTTTCGGCGCCTTGAAACGGACCGGCACCATCGAAATCGGCAAGCGCGCCGACATGGTCCTGCTTGAAGCCAACCCGCTGGCCGACATTTCCAATACCGAGAAACGCGCCGGCGTAATGCTCAACGGCCGTTACTTCAGGCAGTCTGAGATGAACGTTTGGCTGGATGAAATCGCGCCCAGGTTCCAGCACGCCGAGGATGAGAAGAAGTAGCAACCCAGCATCGGATCGGTCCCGTACTCATCACGCCGCAGGCGTGAAATTCAATAGCCGCGGACAACGTCCACGGAGTACCGCCACCCACGCAAATCCCGACCCTTACAGGGTCGTAAGGAGTCATGCGGCCCGTGAGAATGTTGGAAATGATGTTCGTTGAGGCCATGCACATAGAGAATGAGAAACCAGAAAAATGAAATGCGTATTAGTATCGCCAGCGGTAGAGGAATTGGTCATGGCTGACAAGAATTCACCGCCTGGCCGAAAAGACAAAACTAATCGCGCCGGCGGTGACCTGCCGCGACGTTTTTATGACGAACAGCCCTATAAGGTTGAGATCTCCGATCAATTACTCAAGACGAATCGTGAACTTGCCGAACGTAACCTTGAGGTCGTCGAACATAATTTCGACTTGATGCTTACCCAGCTTATGGAATACCTATTCGCAACCTCCATGGAAAACGCGAAAAAGAGCCCGGAGTTGGCCCGGGAGATGGACGACCTCGTGCGCAGCATATTCCATGACCAGCCCGGCGCGATGGCCCAGTGGGAGGCGTTCATTCAAACCTGCGCGATCGCTGATGAACAGATAGAGGATGTATAAGGATCGGTTTTATTCACACCGCGGGTTCAGCCCGGTGGGTAGCGAGCGAGAATGGGAAACCGTTTGAAAGGGTTTCTCGAGCGAATGTCAACTAATCCGCCGCGCTAAAGCCGCGGCGTGAATGAAGCACAGAGGGAAATATGGACCCAACCAAACCCGCAGGCCACGACGTACCGCCGGAGTTTCTGGCTAAACGTCAATTTACCGAAAAGCCTTCCCTGGAATATCTAAAAATGGCCCGCGACCTGATTGATCGCGATCTTGAAGTGATGTACTACCGTATTAAAGACGACTTCTTTGCAACTATGAAAGAGATTGCGATTGAGGGCAACGAGGAAAAGGTGCGCGAAGCGGACAAGGCCGTGCGCGGGATTTTTGAAGACGAACCAAAGAAGATGGCCGAATGGGAAGAACTTATGTCGCGGCATGAATTCATGGAGGAAACGCTTGAATAATTCAACCGTTTGACCAAATTCGTGAACCTGAAACGCCTCGCTGAAAACCCGGACCCGAAAGAACCCCAATCCACCTCCGCTGCTATACCGGCACCGAGAGCGAAGAAGGCGAAGACGTAATGGTTGCGTACGATCGGCCGGTGAGTTGAACGTCAGTCATCATTTTGATGGATAGGCAGAAGTCATTGCGACCTTAAACATTAGCCGTTCTGACTCGAGAATCGGTAACGACATAATTGATTCACCAACGCCGAAGGCGTACGGAAATTCCAGCCCAGGGTAACGTCCTGGGTAATGAGCCCTGTTAAATCATCCGAACTCTGAAAGAGTCTTGAGCGCCATAAGGTTGTAAGCGATCTTATTTGACGCCGCTGTTTCGTTATTCTTGATAGATGGCAGTATGTTTGGGACTGACGCTGGCGAACTCTTGCAGAGTTCGTCGATTGCGTAGCGTCTGCTAACCCCAGGGCGGTGCCTTGGGCTGGAATTGGCAAACGCCTTTGGCGTTGGTTTATGGATCCTTTGGGATAGTTGGGTAAGGAACTCCGGCACCGGATTGTGAGATCAATCGGCGTCGTCATATATGTCATTCTCCTACGGAGGCATTAGATGGCAAACATAACTCTGGCGCGTAAATACTGGGACAAGGCGTTTGAATATTACTTCAAGGGTAAATCCGATCGGGCGATTGCGGCGGGGCGGAAGGCGATGGAGCTTAACCCGACGTACGTGCGGCCGCATTGGATCATTGGGTATGCCTTTATTCACCGTGACCCGCCCGATCGAGAGTCGGCTATCAAAGAGTTCCGCCAACTGGTCGAGAAAGATCCGCGCTGGTGTGAAGGTCATGTGGCTCTCGGCGCCGCGCTCGCGCGGCAGGGGCGCATTGATGAAGCGTTGAAGTGCTACCGCGAGGCGCTGCGGCTAAAACCGAAACAGCCGTGCGTGAGAATTGAGTTGGCGCACTTGTTGTTGAAACGAAATAATTATCACGAGGCGATATGTGTCTTGCGCGGAATCGATTCGCCGTTCAGGACTTTGATTGATGCTTACCATTTGCTGGCTCGAAAAATGGAAGAGACCGGGAACTATGGACCAGCGGACATGCGCGCGGCCTGGGAACACATCCTGACATTCGATGAATCGATTCCGGCAAACCGTGCGGCGATAGCCGACGCGCGGCAACAATTGGAGAAGATGGGGCCGGTGTCGGAGGTTGAGATCCAATTTCCCAAGCGCGAAAGATAGACGGGCTTGATCAGGAAAAGATGACCGGCGAACGCATTCGCTGAAGGTCATTCGAGGGCGGAATCGGGAAAGCGGCTCCGCCGCCGCACCTCGCGGTGAGCCTCTGGCTTACCGATATCTCTTCCATTAACTTTTCTGAGGCTGTGCCTCAATTGCCGAGGCGTAGCCTCGGGGCTTGGGGGTAAGACTCGTTACGGAAAGGCAGAGCCTTTCCGCCAGGTGCTGCGGCAGAGCCGCTTCCTCGATCAGCTAGGACGACTTTTGCGGCAGACTGCTTGCCGCGTGCCGGGATGCAGGCGCGGTGTACATTCCAGCCGGCGCGCCGTGCATACCGGCGAGCGCGGCGTGCGGGCGAGCATTGTCGGGTTTCAGGTGACTGGTGTAGCGATGTAGCAGAGCGGGCGCGGCATCCTAATCAGCAGTTTTACCTTTGTTCCGCACGGCAGTGAGGGGCTTAGGTTCGGGTGCCGGCTTCTTTCGGTTCGACCACAATCGTCTTGAAGCGCTGCAGGCGGACGAGGCCGGGCTTCGCCCCTTTTATCTTCGAAACAAACTTGCGCTGGGTGTGGTGAACGTCGGCTTTCGGGTTCTTTTTCGCCTGTGAGAAGTAGGCGGCGAGCTGGGCGGCTTCGACCAGGGTGCGGTGCGGGATTTCGTTGCGGTTGGGATTGCGGACGATGACATGCGAGCCGCCGTAGTCGGCCGCGTGCAGCCAGCTATCGTGAGGCTGAGCGGTCTTGAAAGTCAGACGATCGTTGTCGTTGGCGGTGCGGCCGACGAGAATCTCCAATCCGTCAGATGACAAGTAACGACGCGCCCCGGGAACGTGCCTGGTGCGTTCTCTGAGTTTGTTTGAATCTCGCGTTGGCGCGGACGGAGCGGCATCGGTGATGAGTGAAGGGAACTCGCCAGCCGCAATCCTGGTTTCGAGCGACTCTTGTTCGGTCCTGAGTTTGGCGAGCGAGGCCTGGATGTCATCGAGGCGTTTGCTGATCTGTTCCATCGCTCGCTTCGATCTTGAGAACAGCTTGAATCGGCGCGCGGCCTCTTCCTGCAAGGAAAGGGACTCGTCGATTTCAACCTCGATTGATGGTGCATCGTCAGCGAAATAATCAATCAATGTCACTCGGGTGGCGTTTCGCTTCGCAGTATTCAGATTCGCGAGCAGCAGATCGCCGAGCCGCTTATGCTGTTCGAAGTTCTCATGCTCACGTCGATCCTGCTCAAGTTGATTCAATAGTTTTTCTTGTCGCGAGATCTTCTTGCGCAGGTCAGCGCGCGCCGTCGCAATTACGATCTCAATTTCGTTGGCGGCTGCGCGGGAAGTGAAATAGTTATCTGCAGCTTCAGATGCGCTGGGAAACTCACCGCTGCTAAGTGCGTCCAGTAAGCCGGTTGTTTTCGAGCGGCGTGGCAATGCGGCCGGCGCTCTTTCGTACGTCTGGTCCGGGCCATCGCCGCTGGGGGATGATGAACGGAGGAGGTGCATGATGGTGTCATCCTCGTTGAGCAGCAGCAGGTTGGCTGAACGTCCCGTTAATCTGGCGACGAGCTTGCGAGTCTTGGGAGTTCCCAATTCATCTTCGCCGGCAAATGTAAACCAGATGACGCGATCGTGCGGTTCCTTCTCGACGGACTCTAATCTGGTATTCGCCAATTCCTTCCGGAGATTGAGAGCAAATGGCAATAACTGTCGACTCTGCTTCTCGAGGTCGCGGATGCGGCGCTTGATTAGATAAAGGCGCGGGGTAGAGGGCTCAACATTCAGC
>JBIOZK010000086.1:0-5272 GCA_044870975.1 Pyrinomonadaceae bacterium | reverse complement strand
GGCTTCTGACACAAAATAACTTTTAGGAAATCAACTGATGGCAATGTCAAAAACCCGAAAAGTCGCGCTGATTGTGGGCGGCATCGTTCTCTTCCTCGTTATGGTCGTAGTGCTGGGGGTGGCAATCGCCGTCTCCGCCTTGCGGGGAAATCGTCCTTCGATTCAGGACAACAGCGTGCTGGCGCTGAGGATTTCAGGCTCACTGCCCGACTATGTTCCTGACGATCCCTTCCGCCGCATCTTTGGCGCGCCGCCGCAATCGCTCGGCAGTCTGATGGCCCAGTTTCGCAAAGCGAAAGTCGATAAGCGGATCACCGCCGTGATGCTGGACATCGATATGTCCGACGCCGGTTGGGCCAAGTCGGAAGAGATTCGCGGCGCCATTCAGGACTTTCGCACCTCGGGCAAACCGGTCTACGCCTACATGGAGATGGGGCTGAACAAGGATTACTACATCGCCAGCGCCTGCGACAAGATCTTCGTGCCGCCGCCGGGTGAGTTATTCACCATCGGGTTGGCGGCGGATGTGATGTTCTTCCGCGGGTCGCTCGACAAGCTCGGCGTCTACCCCGACATGTATCAGATCGGAAAATACAAGAGCGCCGGCGACACCTTTACGCAGAAGCAGATGACCGATGCACATCGCGAGTACATCAATTCGATGCTCGATGATTTGTACGGGCGCTACGTGGAAGGCATTGCCAAATCGCGCAACAAAACCGTGGATGAAGTGAAGGCGCTGATTGACAACGCGCCCTACAGCGCCGCGCAGGCAAAAGACGCCGGGCTAATCGACGGCGCGCTGTATCGCGATGATGTCGAAAAGGAATTGAAGAAACGACTCGGCTACGGCGAAAACGATCAACTGCATATTGCCCGCGGTTCTGATTACAAGCAGATTTCCCAGGAGTCTCTAGGTCTGAATAAAGGCGAGAAGATAGCGGTCGTCTACGCTGCAGGTGACATCGTTTCCGGCAGATCGACCTTCGGTTCAAGCGGTGAGGAGACCATCGGTTCAGAATCTTTGGTCAAGACAATCAACGAAGCGCGTGACGATAAAGGCATCAAGGCGATCGTCCTGCGGATCGACAGTCCGGGCGGATCGGGTCTCGCGTCCGACATCATCTGGCGCGCGATTGAAGCTGCCAAGGCGAAGAAGCCGATCGTAGTTTCGATGAGCGACGTGGCCGCGTCCGGCGGTTACTACATCGCCTGCAACGCCAACAAGATCGTGGCCCAACCTTCGACCATCACCGGGTCAATCGGCGTGGTTGGCGGCAAGCCGGTCGTCAAGGGCTTCTACGATTGGATCGGTATCAGCAACGAGTACGTGATGCGCGGGAAGAACGCCGGCATGTTTCGCGAGACCGAAAAATTCAATGAGAGCGAGCAAGCCAAGTTCAAAGAATTCCTGGCGAACACGTACGAAGATTTCATCACCAAGGTCGGCAAGGGCCGCAACAAGGACAAAGCCTATATCGATTCGATTGGCCAGGGCCGCGTCTGGACCGGAGCCCAGGGCAAAGAAAAAGGCCTGGTTGATGAGTACGGCGGTTTGGACAAAGCGATCGAAATCGCCAAGCAGCTCGCGAATATTCCTGCTGATAAAAGCATTCAACGTGTGATCATGCCGCAGCCGCCTACCTTCCTCGAACAGTTGATGAGCGCGAGTGACGATGACGCCGCGGCCGACGCGCGCGCAAAGCAAGAAGCGTCGCTCCTCAATGTGTTGCCGGAAGATTTGCGCGACGGATTCCGTTACGCGCAGATGCTGGATCGCGCGGCCAAAGGCGAGCCGATTTATATGATGCCGTTTAAGTTGCGGATCAAGTAGGAAAGGCCAGACAAATTGTCTCAGAGCCCGCGAAGCGGGCGACAGAGCCTTCGTTTCAGGCTTCTGTCGCCTGCTTCGCGGGCTCTTAAAATGTTTATGCTACCGATTCCCAGCCATGAATGGCTGGGCTATTATCAAATCGTCCGCTGCGCGGAAGGACGTCGCGACCGACTAACTTCGAAATCGAAATCATGCGCATCCTTTTGGTTGAAGACGAACCACGCATGGCGAATGTGATCGCCAGGGGATTGCGCGAGCAAAGCTATGCGGTCGATGTCGCGGAAGATGGTGAAGACGCACTCTACCAGGCGTCGATCAATGACTACGACGTAATTATCCTCGATGTACTTCTGCCACACCGAGACGGGTTTGAGGTCTGCCGCGAGTTGCGCGCGCGCGGCGACTCAATCCCGATCCTGATGTTGACGGCACGAGCCACCGTTGATGATCGCGTGGCGGGATTCGATGCCGGGGCCGATGACTACCTGACGAAGCCCTTCTCGTTTCGCGAATTGCTGGCCCGCGTGCGCGCGCTCCTGCGTCGCGAGCCGCAGATTCGCCCCGACACATTTCGACTTGCGGATCTGATCGTGGACTCGGCTAGTCATCGCGTCTCGCGGGCCTCGCACGAAATCGATCTGACAGCCAAGGAATATGCGCTGCTGGAGTTCCTGGCTCGTCGCGCCGGGCAATTGGTTTCACGCAGCGAGATCGCCGCGCACGTCTGGGACGATTCATTCGACCCTTTCTCAAATACGATCGAAGTTTACATGAATCGGCTACGAAAAAAGATCGATGACGAACATCCGGTAAAACTCCTGCACACCCGCCGCGGTGAAGGCTATATCCTCGACTTCCGCAACTGAATTTCCATAGCTTATTAATCAGTCATTAAGGTTTGACTGCGTATACTCGCGGCCTACGTAAAGTGTCAGCAGTCCGACCGTGAGGGAGGGCTAGTTGCGGAAGAGGCCCCCCTGACGGTCGGGCTGCTGACACTCTTGTTCGTCAACATGGAATCCGTCGACAGCGATAGTCATTTCGTGTCTCCGCGGCTGGCGAAAATTGTTTTCGTCGCAATGGCCCTGATCTCGACGACAGCACCTGCGCGCCCACAAACTCCTTCGCCAACCCCGCCGCAAACGATCACTGCGGCGGCGGCAAACGTGAATCAGCTAACGCTGGATGAAGCTCTGCGTCTGGCGAATGCGCAGGCGTCCACTTATCAAAGCGCCATACTTAATGAGCGCATCGCCGCGGAAGACGTGCGGCAGGCGCAGGCGGCGTTCAAGCCAAAGGTGAGCGCGCCCCTGGAGTACATCTACACCTCGCCGGCCACTGGTCTGCCGCCGGGCGAGCCGCGCACGCAAAGCTTCATCGCCAACAACGCGATCAGCGAGTACCTGGCGATGGCAAATGTTTCCGGGGAGTTTGATGTGGCCGGCAAGTTGCGCGCGACGCTCGCGAAGAATCGCGCCCTGCTCGCTGCCGCACATTCGGGAACGGAAATAGCAAAACGAGCGCTGGCTCAAGCGGTGATCGAAACCTATTACGGACTCGCGCTGGCAATTGCGCAGCACCGGGCGGCTGAAGGAAATCTGGCAGCGGCCGCAGAATTCGAACGAATTACCGCGCTGCTGCTGAGCGGTGGCGAAGTCGCGCAGGTCGATCTAACGCGGGCGCAATTGCAGACGCTCGAGCGACGCGACGAGCTGGAACGCGCGCGCGTTAATGAAGAGGTCGCGGCCGGATCGTTGCGTATTTTGATCGGCTATGAATTTGAACGCCCCCTGGCGACGACTGAATTGGCATTGGCCTTACCAACCGATTCTGAATATCAGCAGTTCAAATCCGCTGATGTCACGAAGCGCCCGGAGTTCACTCAACTGGAACAACAACTGCGCGCCGCGCGGCAGGAAATTAAGATTGCGCGGGCTGATCGTTTGCCGTCGTTGAGTTATTCAATCAATGGCGGCTTCGATACAGATTCGTTGCGCGGTCCGCGTTTGCGGGAGCACAGCGGGGTCTCGGCGCAGGTGAGTTTGACGATTCCGATCTTCGATTGGGGCGCGACGCGCAGCAAGGAGAAGCAGGCAAGTCTGCGCGTGCTGGTTGCTGAGAATGAACGCACGATCGCGACGAAGGGATTTACCCAGCAATTCTTTGCCGCGCAGGCCCAGGCTGCGAGTGCGGCGACGCGAATCAGGTTGGCGCGCGAAGGCGTGACGAAAGCGCAGGACAACGTGACGGCCTCGATCGCGCGTTATCGCGCAGGCGAGGCGCAGATAGTTGAAGTTACCGACGCACAGACGACGCTGGTGACGCAGCGCAGTGCGCTCTATCAGGCGATCTTCGATTATCAAATTGCGCTGTCGCGATTGCGACAGGCGACGGGGCAGTAGTGTCAGAAGCCCGCGCGTTAGCAAGGGCTCGCTTCCAAAACTAGCCCTCCCTTACGGTCGGGCTTCTGACACAATCGGCCCGCGGACTCATTTCTGACATGGAAGAGACACCGACAACTCGACAGCGAAACGCGATCATACTCATCGCGCTGATCGCCATCATCGTCTTCGGGCTGGCGATCCTGGTCGTCTGGCGTTTGCGGAAGTCCAAAGGGGAAACCGAAGCTGAGCCCAAGCCCGTGGTCAGCGTCAAAGTCGCCAGGGCGGAACGAGGCACAATCGCCGCGCAGGTCGTCGCCCTTGGCACAATTTGGCCGCGCGAGAAGGCCGACGTCGGCGCCAAGGTCAGCGCCCAAATCAAGAAGATGTCGCTGCTCAAGAACAAAGTCGTGCGGGCCGGTGAAGTCATCGCCACGCTCGAATCGCGCGATCTGCAAGCGCAACGCGCCGAAGCCGTGGCCGCTTTGAACGAGGCGCGCGCAAATGAACGGAGCATCATTACAGGCACGATTCCCAAGACAAACGCTGAAGATCAGAAGGCGCTGAATGATGCCCAGGCCAAGGTAAATAATGCGCGACGTCTTTATGAACGCCGTCGAACTCTGTACGAACAAGGGGGTATCTCGCAGAAAGATCTTGAAGCCGCCCAGCTTGATTTGACGACCGCGGAAGACGAACTGCGCCTGGAGCAGCAAACCGTCGCGCTGCGTGCTCGCTCGCTCAATCCTAATGACCGCGCGCTGGCCGCGGCCAAGACCGCCGAGTCGCAACAGCATCTGGCGACACTTGATGCGCAATTGAGCTACGCAACCATCCGCGCGCCGATTACCGGCATCGTCACCGATCAATATCAATACGAAGGTGAATTTGCGTCGGCCGGTGGAAAGCTCGTGACCATCGCCGACACGAGTTCGGTAATTGTGAAGGCCCCTTTCTCGGACACCGCCGCTGCGCAATTGAAGGCTGGTGACGCAGTCAGCGTCGTGCCCACCGACACGTCCGCCGAGGAGATGAAAGGTCAAATCACGCTGCTCAG
>JBIOZK010000085.1:0-30457 GCA_044870975.1 Pyrinomonadaceae bacterium | reverse complement strand
CCAAAACATATCTTCCGCACTCTGCGTCGCGCCATGCAAAAAGACGAGTAGCGGCAGCGGGCCGTTCCCCGCCGATTTCGGAATTTGCAGGATTGCATCACGATCCCGATCGAGCCCGAGACTGATTTGCCGGCCGACCTGAACAACTCCTAAAGGTGATTGCGAACCGAGCGGTTTATCCGGCGCGGGTGGCCGCGCCGTAAGCCGGCCATTATTCGGTAACCCGGGCCATGCGCCTCGACAGGCAGCATTTAAGGTCATTGATGCGACGGCCGCGCCCGTCATCGCGCAAAAGTTACGCCTTTTCATTGCCTTAGGCTACTCCATAAACCTTCAGGGAGAACAGATCAAGAGAATTCATCAGTGAGGAGCGCCAAATTTGGAGTGCGGTGACTTGTCACCGCTTTTTCTTGACGCCGGAAAAGCGCCGACGAGCCGGCGCACTCCAAAAATCTTGACATTCCTTTCGCTCTCTCCTACCTTTTGCCTCAACAAGGGGTTGAATCAATGGCTGACTCCCGCGAGCTGCCTGTCTCAACGAATCAGCCACACTCTTAATCGTTTTGAGGTAACCGACGTTCTCCAGGCGCGCTCTTTCGCCCCGGTCGGCAGTCAGGACAATCCAGCCGCTCACCTTCGGCGTTAAAGCGAATAATTTGTCGCCCAATCGGTTTTCTCAAGACTTCACCTATTAGGAGGAAGCTATGCCAACTGAATCTGGAGACAAAAGTCTACTTGGAAATTTCCGCAAAATGATCGATGAAGCGTCCGCCGAATCGGCCTACAATCCGGCGAACGTCAAGCTGAAAGTACCCGCGCTCAACGCGCAGTACACCGCCGCCGATGGATCGGTGGACGCTCTGGCCGCGGCGCTCGCACCCAACAAGCTGGCCATCAGCGAACGTGAAGCGAAATTCGCAGGTGTGCGTGAGCTCGTCGTGCGTTCGCGCAACTTCTTGAAAGCCTCCGGCGCATCGAAAGAAGTCGTCGCCGACGCTGAGCAGTTCGTGCGTAAGCTGAGTGGCGGCCGGAAGAAGCCAAGAACCAAAGCGGCCGCCGCGGCCGCTCCGTCGACACCCAATGCGGAAACACCCAACACGCGTTCATCATCTCAGCTGAGCTATGACAACCAGGTCGGCCACCTTAAGTCGTACATAGAGCTCGTAAAAAACGTCCCGGAGTACAACCCGAACGAAGCCGACTTGAAAGTTGCCGCACTAACCGCCTACGCCGATGACCTGACCAACAAGAACAACGCAGTGACCACCACGTCAGCGGCTCTTACTCAGGCTCGCGGCACCCGCGATCGCCTGCTCTATCGCGACGACGACTCAGTCGTGAACACAGCCAGGCTAGTCAAGAACTACGTGCAGGCGGCACTCGGAAGTGACAGCGCGCTGTTCAAGAAGATCAAGGCGTTGAAGTTCGGTACAGGCCGGAAATAGGCCGAAAACCGCTGGTTAGACAAAGTGAGATGCTGGTTCGGCAAAGTGAGGTGCTGGTTCGGCAAACTGAAGGACCGGTTCGACAAATTGCGGTGCTAGTTCGGCAAAGTGCAGTACTGGTTCGGCAAATTGCGGTGCTGGCTCGACAACGGGCACCGTCGGTTCGGCGTATTCGGGCAGTAGTTCGGCAAGTTAAGGCACCAGTTCGACACATCAGGTCGTTAGAAATGCCCAAGCAGGTCGCCGTTCGCGGCCCTAAGGTGCAGGTTTGTGTTCTTGATGTGGTGGCTGCGGATTTACGGCCCGCTTGCAGGTTCAGATGAGTCCGCAAAGCGGACAAATGAAAATAGCCCAGCGATTCATCGCTGGGTATTAGGAACGAATGAATCCCAAGTCCGCGAAGCGGACGACTGCAAATAGCCCAGCGATTCATTGCTGGGTATTAGGAACGAATGAATCCCAAGTCCGCAAAGCGGACGACCGCAAATAGCCCAGCGATTCATCGCTGGGTATCGAGGCAAGTTAATCCAGAGTCCGCAATGCGGACGACTGAATCTGAATTCAACCGTCCGTTTCACGGACTAGCGGATCAAAACACGCGATGATCCCACCGATGAATCGGTGGGCTATTACCATTCGTCCGTTACCCGAACGACTGATAAAGGAAGGAGCTTCCCGATGCCACACTCATACGTAAGCAACCTCATGCATTGCACCTTCAGCACCAAAGAACGATATCCAATGATCGATGCAGATTTGGAAACCCGTCTCTTCCCTTACGTCGGCGGCATTGCCCGAGAGAACCACATGAAGGCCCTCGCAATCGGCGGCACAGCCGATCACATACATGCGTTGCTATCGCTGCCTGCAACAATGAGCTTCGCCAAGGCCGTACAACTGATTAAGGGTGGATCTTCAAAATGGGTACACGACACCTTTGCCAAGCACAGAAAATTCGCCTGGCAGGACGGCTATGGAGCATTCAGTGTGAGTCCTTCTCAACTAGCCCGAACAATCGCCTACATCAACAACCAGAAAGAGCATCACCAGAAAAGAAGCTTCGAAGAAGAATTCATTCAGCTATTGGAAAAGCACGGCATCGTGCATGACAAGCGTTACGTCTTTCGCTGATTTCATCCGTCCGTTTCACGGACTAGCGGATTAATGGGGACGAAGTGCGCAAAGCGTACGCCTGAGAATAGCCCAGCGATTCATCGCTGGGATCGGATGCACACGAGATTAAGAGTCCGCGAAGTGGACGGCTGAATCTGGATTTCATCCGTCCGTTTCACGGACTCCCAAACAAGAACGACCATCGATCCCACCGATGAATCGGTGGGCTATTACCATGCGTCCGCTGACGCGGACTGGCAATAGTCAAGCACCCGAGTGCGCGCAGCGCACGAATGAAAATAGCCCAGCGATTTATCGCTGGGATCGGATGCACACGAGATTAAGAGTCCGCGAAGCGGACGGGTGAATCTGCCTTCAACCGTCCGTTTCACGGACTCGCGAATCAAGAGGCGCGTGATCCCACCGATGAATCGGTGGGCTATTACCATTCGTCCGCTGGCGCGGACTGGTTGCGACTTCCGCTCGTCGTCCGGATGAGTGTGAGACGCGGTGGGCTATCGGTCGGTCCAGATCCGTGAGTCCGCGAGGCGGACGTTTGCAAATAGCCCAGCGCTTCAGCGCTGGGATCGGATGCGCAAAACACCAATGAGTCCGCGAGGCGGACGGCTGAAGAAAAGCGATATTTGGTGCCATGCTTGGGATATTAGGGTTATTCGCTGATTCAACCGTCCGTTTCACGGACTAGCGGATCAAAACACGCGATGATCCCACCGATGAATAGGTGGGCTATTACCATTCGTCCGCTGACGCGGACTCCTCCTCATTCCCACTCAATCGTACTGGGCGGTTTGGTACTGATGTCGTAAACCACCCGGTTGACCCCTTTTACTTCCGAAACAACTCGCGATGAGACGCGGGCCAGCAGGTCGTGTGGCAGACGCGCCCAATCCGCGGTCATGCCGTCTACGCTGGTGACGGCGCGCAGCGCAATGACGCGTTCGTAGGTGCGTTCGTCGCCCATTACGCCGACGGTTTCCACCGGCAGCAGGACGGCGAGGGCTTGCCAGACGGCGCTGTACAACTCGGCGCGGCGTAGTTCTTCATCGAAGATGCGGTCAGCGGCGCGGAGAATCTGCAAACGGTCTTCGGTGATGTCGCCGAGCACCCGTACGGCGAGGCCGGGGCCGGGGAAAGGATGGCGATTGAGAATCTCTTCGGGGACGCCGAGTTCGCGCCCGATGATGCGGACTTCGTCTTTGAACAGTTCACGCAGCGGCTCGATCAGCTTGAGTTTCATTTTCTCAGGGAGACCGCCGACGTTGTGATGGCTTTTGATGGTGACGGACGGGCCGCGCACGGAGACGGATTCGATAACGTCGGGATAGAGAGTTCCCTGCACCAGGAACTTCACGTCGCCGATCTTTTTTGCCTCTGCGTCAAAGACGTCGATGAAAGTTGCGCCGATGATCTTTCGTTTCTGCTCCGGATCGACAACGCCGCTGAGCGCACTCAGAAACTGCCGGCTCGCATCGATGCCGACGATATTCAAATGGACGCTCTGCTTTAACAGAGACAGCGCGGTTTCGAATTCACCTTCACGCAACAATCCGTTATTGATGAACAGGCACTTCTGACGATCGCCAATCGCGCGATGCACGAGCGCCGCCGCCACCGACGAATCGACGCCTCCCGAGATGCCGCAAATCACGCGATCGTTTTCACCGACAGTATCGCGAATGCGGGCGATTTGTTCATCAATTGCCGCGGCCGGAGACCAGTCGCCTTTGCACTTGCAGATTTCAAACAGGAAATTACGAAGGATCTGCGCCCCCAAAGGCGTGTGTGCCACCTCCGGATGAAACTGGACGCCATATATATTTCGCTCCGGATCTTCAAACGCGTTTACGCCTTCATCGGTCTTCGCGGTCATGTGAAAACCGGCCGGTAGTTCCGTTGCCCGATCGCCGTGACTCAGCCAGACGTCGATCTCGGCCGGCACTCCGGCAAAGAGTCTGGCCGTCGAATCGACTACTGTGAGGCGGCCATAGCCATATCCTCGATTGCCGGACGGCTTCACTTCCCCACCCAACTGCTGCGCCATTAATTGAAATCCGTAACAGATTCCGAGGACGGGATAATTTGCCTCGCGGATTAGCTCTGGCTGCGAATGCGGCGCCCCATCTTCATAAACGGAAGCAGGACCGCCAGAGAGAATGAGGCCGCGAGGGTTTGTTGCCCGCACCTGATCGGGTGAGGCGCTGAATGGAAGAATCTCGCAATAGACGCCCGCTTCGCGCACGCGTCGCGCGATTAGCTGGGTGTACTGCGAACCAAAGTCGAGTATGATTATTCTTTCGTGACTTTCTGTGGGCAAAAAAAGGAAACCTCCGCGCTAGATTGAACGTCAAACCGCAGGATTGATAAGAGACGGATTATAGATTCGACGTTCAGGGCAGCCAAATCGAAATAAGAATTGCTTGAGATATATCAACCTTAAATCCTCATACAACAGGTTTCATTCATTACTTTCCCTCGCGTTGTCCTTTTTGATTGCCACGGGCGCTGCCTGGTCGGCGGCCGGCTCTCCGACACGCGGTTTGGAAGATGGCCCGGTGCTTTCGCAGCCGCTATCAATCGCCTGGCGATATCAGACGAATGAGACCACCGATCTGACACCGGCGGTGGACACGCACACTGTTTTCGTGCCGCTGAGTTCAGGAATTTTGATGGCGCTCAATGCCAGCGACGGCAAGCTTAACTGGAAGGCGGAAGCCGGCGGGGTCTTTTCGGCGACGCCCGTGGTCGATGATCGTAGCGTGTACATGGCTCAACGCTACGGTGAACGAAATGACAAGCCAGTCGGCGGAACGTTGCGCGCGCTCAGCAAGACAACGGGCGTGACGCTTTGGACGCGCACCGTGACCGTGGCAATTTCCGCTGGCCTGGCGGTTGATTCAAACGCTCTTTTTGCAGCGAGCGCGGATGGAACTGTTTATGCTTTCGATAAGCGGACCGGGCTCGTCCTCTGGAGCTGTCAGTATCCGGAAGAATTCATTGCCCAACCGGTGGTCGCGGGAAATAACGTTTACTTTGGCAGCAAGGGAGGCACAGTTCGGGCGCTGAATGTGAAAACGGGAGACCTCGCCTGGTCATACAAGACCGGAGGGCCGGTGCAGGGCGCAGTCGCCGTCGACAATGACGTGGTGTACATCGGATCCGGTGATGGTTATGTCTATGCGTTCAGCGAAACGAAAAAGAAGCTCCTCTGGCATCGACGCACGGGAGCTTCTGTACAGGCCGTGGCGGTCGTGCCGACGGGTGTGCTGGCCGCATCTTTGGATAACTTCGTCTATTTTTTGTCGCTGAATAAGGGCTCGCTTATTTGGCGCAGGCAGCTGCCCGGGCGCATTTCTTCGCGACCCATCACTGCAGCCGACGCGGCCTTGTTCACGCCGTTCTCTACCGATCAGGCGATCGTGCTCAACCTGCAAGATGGGAAAACTGCGAACACCCTGTCCCTCGGAGAGGAAAATAGTAGTGCGGCGGCGGCGGTATCGATAAACAATCTGGTGCTCATCACAGTCCCACACGGACTTCTCGCGTTTTCAGGCACGACTCAAAAATAGAATCACACGCAACAGTGTGTTGACGCCTTCGGCCGCAGAGCGGCCGGATGTTTATAGCCCGATGGAGTGACCAGGCGTTCTCGCTCCGTAGGAGCGGAACGTAAAGAAACAGTTCGAATATGCGCTTCTACGGAGCGTCAAGCTTTTCGAATCGTGATGATCTATGAATATCTCGTCCTTCCGGGACGAAACCCGTGCACCATCTACCGACATACCCCAATACAAAGAATGGTTTTCTCTAAAGGACGGCTAGACTTCCCTCATCTCAGGAGAAGAACTCTTATCGCTGCCGCGGCGAGTGAATGTCAGGCCCCGTAAGAGTAGTCCGTGAACCAGGTAGGCAGAAACGAGAATGAGCAGCACCCACTGCGAATAAAGGTAGATCAAACCAACCAGGGCGATCAGGCCGATTACCAGGCGCGCGTCCCGCCGACCGGTGCCAACGGCCTTAAGGCTGGTAAACCTCAGGGTGCTGACCATCAGCAGCGCCAGGAACGCCACCAGCACCATCATCACAATCGCGACCACCGGACCTTTGGGTCCGTGCTTCACCAGCGGCGTGGGCGTGAAGTGCACGATGGCGGCAATCAGACAGCCGGCCACGGGTATCGGTAATCCGACGAAGCTTTTCTTGTCGACCTTAGGCGTGCCCTCAGCCAACGGCCGGGGCCGCGAGGCCTGCACATTAAATCGGGCCAGACGAAACCCGCCGCAGATCACAAACATGAAAGCGACGAACCAGGCGACCTGGCTGCCATTCGTCCAACCTTCGAGCGTCGTGCCGAATCCCCAGACATAGGCGAGGAACGCGGGAGCCAATCCGAACGAAACAATATCCGCCAGCGAATCGAGTTGTATGCCAATCTGCGTAGCGGTCTTGGTCATGCGGGCAATTCGGCCATCGAGCACGTCACAGACGAACGCCAGTCCAATTGCAATCGCGGCCCGATCCAGACGCATCCTGGTTGAATCAACCTGATCCAACTGGAGAAAGCGAAAGGCACTCATCGTCATCATCAGCGAATAGAATCCGGCGAGGATGTTCAGAGCCGTAAAAAAAGACGGCACCAGATAGACGCCCTTCTTCAAACCCTTACGGGCTTCGGGAGCTGCCGCCGGCCCGAGTCTATGTTCTCTTTGGAATCGCCTGACGTTCAATTCTTTATTCGTCCGATTATTGTTTCGCCGCCCCGTACCTTCGTACCTACGCTTACCAGCACCTCAACGTGTGAGGGCATCAGGACGTCTGTCCTGGAACTGAACTTTATCATGCCGAACAGCTCGCCGCATTTTACTCTCTCACCGCGCCGCTTCCAACATACAATTCGCCGCGCGAGGATGCCGGCGATTTGAACGCACTTAATTGTGCCTTCCGGTCCCGTGATTGTCAGACAGTTTTGTTCGTTCAGCAGGCGCGATTCATTCTTCGTCGCCATCAAAAACTGCCCTTTTTTATAGCTAATATCGACAATTTCGCCTTCGATCGGGGCCCGGTTAACGTGCACGTCGAAGGGCGAGAGGAAAATGCTGACCAATCCTTCGGGGTTATCGGCGGTCGGCTGGCGGGCGATTGTGACCTTGCCGTCAGCCGGAGCCACGACGATGCCCGGCTCCAGCGGAATCGATCGGCGTGGGTTGCGAAAGAAGTAGGCCATAAACGCCGCCAACAAAAACATCAGCACCGCGCCCAGCGCAAACCAGATTACCCAGAATGCCAACCCTACCAGCACGACGCCGAGCAGGGCGGGGGCAACTACAAATGGAATACCGTCACGAACCATTGTGATACGCAGCCGGTCGGGCTGCTTTATACAGCACGCCAGGGGCGTGCGTACCGGGTCTCCTCACAATAAAACGGGGCACAACAGCATTGCCGGTGAGCCCCGTCTAAAGAGAATATGAAATACAACGCCGCGCGGCAAATGCGCGCGGATCAGGCTTCAGTGCGTCGTGCTTGCTTTTTCGGCCTGAAGCATCAATGAATACATCTGGTCTTTCAAAGCCAGCTTCTTTTTCTTTAAGGTAACTTCCTCCAACTGTTCTTCATCGCTCGGATATGTAAGTGCGGACAACTCGCTCAAACGCTGTTCGTAACGCCCATGTTCGCGAGCCATCTCCCGGAACTCGGGATTGCTCGCCATTAATTCCTCTTTGAGGCTGTCCGCCTTCGACATTTCCATATCAGTATTCTCCTCTCGATTGTCTGGGTTGGAAAGAAAGTGCCGAGCTGTGAGAATTGCCTGGGGCAGTTCGTCATGGTCGAAATGTTATCCCAACGACTCGGGTTAAATCAAGATGAAGTACAGCGAAAGTCGCTGGGAATTCAGAGGTTTTTGTGAGGCAGATCACTCCAGCGTAAGGGTCATCAAAAGCGCATCCTCAGTTGGATTGGCATAATAGTTCTGACGTCGTCCCACGACCTCAAAGCCGGCATGATGATAGAGCCTCTGGGCCGCCTCATTGCCGGCGCGAACCTCGAGCTGGGCAACTTTCGCCTGGCGGCTCCTGGCTTGCTCCAGCGTGACCTGCAGAAGTTTAGAGCCGAGACCTTGACCGCGAAATTCGGATCGCACGGCGACATTATTTACATGAAGTTCGTCGGCAATTACTCTCGCCACAATGAAACCCGCGAGCTGATATGGCGCCGAAGCTAAAGTAAGGCGGGCCACCAGCATTATGGTATCGAGGTGCGATTGCAGCTCGTTGTGATAGGCGTCCCAGCCCCAGGCGCTCAAATCGCTCATTTCTTCAATCGCACAGACTTCGACCAAATCGTGCTCGGTCATCCGCTCGATTGAAATAGCTAGGTCGCTACTGGTTGCTGCCGATTCTGCTGTTGCCATCGTTCGTTGATTTCAGCGTCAGAGGCCCGGACGTACACAGCGTGCAGATTATCCGCCGCGACCGCCTTCCCTTCCTGATAAGCGCGAAAGCCGAGTATCGCAATCGAGGTGACCAGTGGCGCCGAGGCAGAAGCGATTTTCGCACTGTCCAGATCGGTTCCGGCTTTCTCCAGCATGCTCACGCCTTCGCCCGCGAATTTGTTAGAGGCCGCAGTCGCATATTTATCGAGGACCGCTGACGGGCTCAAGTGTTGAGCCTCATCAGTGGCGGAAACGCTGCCGTCGTCTACTGAAAAGTGCTGCGCGAATACTTCGCCGCGGCCGGCCGGCAACAGTGACACCATCCCGCCCCTGGTGCCGGAGGCGTGCGCGACGGCCGCTAAAGTTGAAACGCCAACCACTTTCCGATCCAGGTGCGCCGCAAACGCTTTCACCGTGGCCAAGCCGATTCTTAGACCGGTGAAACTCCCGGGACCCACCGCGACTGCAAACAACTCAACGGCAGTCAGCGTCACACCGGCTCTCTTCATTGTTTCCTGAATCATCTCGATCAAGTTGGCCGAATGAGAAATGGCCGGATCGCCCTCAACCTCAGCCAAAATATTCTCACCACGAGCGATTGCCACGCCGCCGGCCCGCGTCGCCGTTTCAATCGCCAGGATCAATGGCTGCTCGTCCTTATGTTGCTGGTTTGACATCACACCTGCCGTCCAATGATCATAAAACACTACTTGTCATCATGCGAATCGGAATTCTAACCGCGGGCGGGGATTGCCCGGGACTCAACGCCGTAATCCGCGCCGTCGTTCGTTGTGCTTCGGCAGACGGTATCGAAGTGCTGGGCTTCCGTAACGGCTATCGCGGTTTGTTTGATAATGACTTCGAAGAGTTGACCCGGGCGCGGGTGATTGGCATCCTGCCGCGCGGGGGCACCATCCTCGGCACGTCGCGATTTAATCCCACGAAAGAGGAGCAATCGATTCCGCGGATTAAAGAAAACTGGGAACTTCACCGTCTCAGCGGGTTGGTGGTCGTGGGAGGAGAAGGCTCGTTGTCTGCCGCCCGCGACCTTTGCCGCGATCACGCCATGCAGATCGTCGCCGTGCCCAAAACGATCGACAATGATATCCATGGCACCGATTTCACCTTTGGATTCGATACGGCGGTCACGGTCGTCACCGATGCTGTCGATCGATTGCATTCGACTGCCGAATCGCACCATCGGGTGATGGTATGCGAGGTCATGGGGAGACATACCGGCTGGATTGCGGCTTATGGCGGAATCGCCGGCGGCGCTGACGTGATCCTGGTCCCGGAACATCCTTTTCGCATCTCGCGGGTTTGCGATTTATTAAGGCAGCGCCAGCAACAGGGCCGCGCCTTTTCCATCGTGGTGGTGGCTGAAGACGCGCATCCGCATCCCGATGAAGATTTTTTGACGAAGGAACAGGGCGCATCGATTTATCGTCACGATCGTCTGGGCGGAATCGGCGAAGCGTTGGCAGGAGAGATTGAACGCTGCACCGATATTCAAGCGCGCGTGACCAAGCTTGGCTACGTTCAGCGCGGCGGTTCGCCGACGCCTTTTGATCGAATTCTGGCAACGCGATTCGGAGTCAAAGCCTATGAAATGGTCCGCCGCGGCGAGTGGGGACACATGACGGCCTTGCATGGCACTCGCATAGTCAGCGTCCCCCTGGAAGCCGCCGTGGGTGAATTGAAACGCCTGGACGAAGAAATCTATCGAGTCGCCGAAGTCTTTTTTGGATAATCAACCCCTCGAACTCTGGCCGCAGGAAAGGACACAATATGACCTCTGATGATCTTCAGAAGCAGGCTAAACTGATCGCCGATAGTCAGGACAAGTTCGTGGCGACAATTTATGAACTTTCAGGGCTCGTCGATTCGCTCATCCAACATCAGTCGAGTTTCATGAAGTACCTGACCACGTGGCGCGATCTGTTCATTTCGACTCGCGACCTCATGAATCAACAAATGGACCTGCACCGAGAGTCGCTCGAGATTTTTAAATCGATTTCGAAGGCGGTCACGGACAGCGCCGTCAGCACCAACGAAAACAATGAGCGGTTGGAAAAGCTGATTACGAAGTTCGAAAGTTATTTTGGTGATGGCGCGGGCCTAAACTACGAGAATTGATTCCGTGCGCGCCGGGAATCAGCGAATCTTCAACGTCGGATCGCCGAACAATATCCAGGTGCGCCGCACATCCATGTCACTGGTGGCGGATTTGGCCTGGCGGCTGGCGTCGCCGATCGCGATAGGACTCCCGGTATAAAGCAACTGAAACATTCGCAACCCCATTTCATGTTGCCCGTCGGGAATGGTCAGTCCTGACGAGGCGAAACTGGCCACCGCGCCCCCGTTGGGAGCTGCGATAAACGATTCTCCAAGGCTCCGCAAAGTTGGATCTGCGAAGTATCCGTTGAGACAGTCCATCACCACCACGAAAGATAGACGATTGCCGTTGGTCAATCCCATGGCGTCGCTCGCGTTAAAAATCGGACCACGCCAAAGACTGACGTTGCCGTGACCTGAGTAAACCGTGACCGATTGCCCCGCATTGAGATTAGCGATGATGTTGGCGCGCGCGTTGGTGTCCGAGGTCTGCAGCCTGCGATAGACTTTCTGGATGGTCATACCCGCGGGCAAAGTTCCGGCAACCTGATCATCGGCGGCCTCAAAATTAAAGTAGTAGCTCTCCTGGCTGTCGGCCACCAGCAACGCGCGATTGCCTGTATTTGCGGGCAAGTAATTTACGAGTTTTGACACCGCGAGGTTGGCTTCGGTAACGGTTCGGACGGGCAATCGCCCCACCGAAATATCGCCGATGCCGTTGCCGTCAAAGTCGCTAAGCCAATCGTCAGAAGCCGTTTCCAAAGCGGTGGCGGTGCCGGCAACACCCGTGTCAACCAATTTCGTAGGCACAAAATCAAAGTCGCCCGCGCCGCCGTAGTTTCTGGGATCAAAGCTGGCGTCTCCAAACAATAAAAGATAAGACGGCGGCTGCGACCAGCTATTTTTCGCAAGCGACATGAAATCGCGCACCGCCTGCGGTGAATGCTCGCCAAAGCTGAATTCATCAAAAACATCTTCGACGTCTACGACCCTGACCAAATAGCCCTGCGCCTGCCGCTGCGCGATCAGCGGCGCGAGCGAAGGAATGAAGTCCCGGTAACTGATGATGACAAGATCGGCCGTGTTGGTGCTGCTGTTAAGCGTCGATCGCTGATTCAGATCCAGCCTCGACGGTTGCAGAATGCGATCTGCGGGTAGCGCGATTAGACGCCGCGCCTTGCCCCGGTCGCCGGCCGGCAAGGTTGCTGCGAATGAGTTGCCGCTACCCTCGACAATCGGCCGCACCTCCTGAACAGAATTCGGATCGGTCACGTCCAACATCCGAATGTTACCGGTAGTAAATCCGTCGATGCGCGCGCTCTGGGTAGCTTTAACGCTGAACTGCAGGGAATCGTTGTCGGCATGAAAGCCGTGCGCGTAAGTCAGGCGAGCGTAGTCGAGCAGGCTCGTGTCTTGATTAGGCGACGCCGGAATAAACTTGATTGAGTTACTGCCTTCGACCAACCAATCAATCGGGAACGATAGCGTCTGCGTCGTCGCGCCTGTATCCATCCAGCTAACTGAGCCAGCCGAGACTCCGTTCACCGTCACATTCAGTTGATGCGGTCCCAGCGAAGCGCCCTGAATCGCTAGTTGTAATTGAGCGGGAGCGCCTGAGGTCTTTTCAATGTTCGTTAGATTGAGCGTCACCGTGACTCCGGGGCCGAAGATTACCGGCCCAAAGAAGTTCTCGTGATCACCATTCAGCGCGGCGGTGTAGTAGATACTCCGATTCTTGTATTCGGTCACATAAGAAAACGCGGGCTGTATTTCAAGCGCGGTGGGAGGACTGATGTGATGACGCATTCGCGGCCGGCGGTTACGTCGAGGGCGTCGCTTCGAGCGCAACCGCGAAGCCGAACGCGCGGCAGCAGGTTTCTTGTGCGACCGGACAGATGCCGGCGCGGTAGTTGGCTTAACTGCAGTGTTAGCCGGCAAGGTCGTAGGCGTCGCGACCACCGCAGAAGGCTTCGAGGTCTTAGTACTTTTCAGCTGCGGCGTTTCGCTCTGCTCAACAAGGGTTGCGGCAGGGTTTTTGAATTCCACGATTTCTGGAATGAGCTTGCGTTGAGCACTAGTCGGAACTGCCACTTCCCTGCTCGGAAGTGTCGTCGTTACGGAGGCTGTTGCAGGTGTACTGGTGAATGGAAACCAAAACGAAGATTGATTTGTCGGTCTCGGAAGCGAACTCGTGAAGACTCGTGAATTAGACAGCGCTTCAGATGGCTCGATTTCACCGACTGTGCTGATGCGTTTTCCGGCTTGAGTGCCGTTGACTAACCAATAAATGCGGGTATCACTCGTGGGTGTATCGAGCCCGCGTCCCCAGAACTCCACGAAATCAGCCGAGGACAACGTGCCACTGTCGCGACTCACCTTGATTGCCTGTTCGACGCCTTCGGCGAACAATTGCAGATTACGAGCGTCGCCCGTGACGTCGAATCCGGCTGCTGCCAGCTGCGCCTGAGTGACGCGGTACCAGCCATCCGAGCGAATGCTGATTTTCAGCGCGGGCTGATTCGCAAGAGTCCACTGTAACGCATTGGCTGACGATATATCGTCAACCAGATTCTCATTTGCTGCGTTGCCATCCTTCTCTTCGTCCCAATCCAAATGGGCAGTTTGGGAAATCTTCCGGCCACCAATTTCGCTGAGCAAACTTGACTGCTGGTATTGGCGCAAGACATTTGCGCGAGCCCCGGCTGCCTTAACCCGGCGCGTCATCTCACCGCTAATATTTATCGCTTCGATCTCATATTCGGATGCCGTCGTGCCTGCGGGATCGAGCCATGCATAGGCTGGCGCCCGCGGCCCCGCAACGAACGTGGGACCGGCAATCAGGCTTGCGTTAACCTGGCGAGTCGTCCCGCCCGATGTTCGATAGACATTGAAACCCAGAATGTCTGAACTGAAAGTGCTGGTCCACTCGATCAGTACGCCACGTGGGGTAGGGGTAGCGCGGGCGTCAATCTCAAAAGCAAAACCGCCTCGCGCCTCAATCGCAAAAGCCGGAGCAAGTTGCACGCACAACAAGACTCCGCTAACGAAGACCGCGAGCAACTTGTTTTGGAGGGGCAGATGGAACATCGACTTTCGCGCCAAGGTGCGCCAATTATCGGCCAAAAACGTTCGGAGAGACAACGGGGACGGGAGCGACCCGTTTTTAGGATGAAGGTTCGGCGACTGGTTTGACTAAACGCACTGCTCGCCCGATACAGTTATGCAACTGGTAACTTAACCGCGGCCGGCTGCCGAAACGACCATGGACCGCGATGGTGGCGAGAATCGGATCAGGCCAGCGACGCCTGAGATCGCCGAGTAAGCCACGCGGGCGAGTTAGATACGTCTTAATTGCCGCTCGGTGGTTATGCGGCTCATGGCTCGCGACAAACGGTTCTGCCCAATTCCTGAGCACACTCTCAATCAACCATTGAGGTGCAATCGCCCTGCTCGACACTTGATCGGGCACCGTGGCGTGCAATAACTCGCGAGCCAGACCGATGGCGGACAAGATCCAGTTCGCGCGGGACTCGTCTGGTCCAAGACAAACCTGCCAATCAAATTCCGAGTCGGCGGTTTCAAGCAGAAGGGCGACGTCACACAACCAAAGCGGACGCCAGGCTGCGTGCTTAAGCAGATGAATGGAAATCAGCGCGAGGTGATCCTCGTTTGAGAGCACACGCACCGGCTCATCAGCACACTGAAGCAAACGCGAGCGTGAATACAAATCGTCGAGGCTCCGGTCGGAAAGCTCAAACGGACGAGTATGCAAATCAACACGACAGCCGCGGAGACCATCGCTGGCGACAACTTTTCTGGCGCCGGCCATGTCTTGCGGATGAACCAGCAGGTCGATATCGCCGTAGGGCCGAAGACCGGGCTGGGGATAACGACGGGCGACGGCCCAGCCTTTAATCAATATTGGATCAATTCCAGCCGAACGGAACGCTCCGAAAACCTTTTGAATCCTGGTTTGATGAATTGCTGCTTGTAGCGTCAGCAGCCGGAAGGCCTGATGCAGTAGTTCGCCGGAGGTGGTCTGAGCCAGTGGTGTATCGCGAATCCGCCACCAGCCAAGACTGGAAGCGCCGGAATCGTAGAGCAGCGGCGTTACCGCTTCGAAATCAGTGTCCGATAATTCCAGCGCAGTGGGGTGCGAGGCTTGCCAGGAGCGCTGCAGAGCAACTGCGACCAACGCGCCCATCGTTGACCTTGAAATGCGGCCGTGCATTTGTGCTGTTATGGTGGCGGCGTTCCGCACACGCCCAGATTGCAGAACCCGCTACAGCATTCTGCTCCAGTCTCGCAGCCGGAACCGTTGGGAAAGCAAGTCGCGGCTTGAGCCGGTGTGGGTGCGATAATCGAGGCGACAACCGGAACCGCAACGACCGCACCTACTGCGAGCGCGCGAACGACGTCGCGGCGATTAATTGCAACGTTTGGGGGAATCGCGTCCAGAAGAAGGCGGTTGCGTTCTAATTGAGTCAACGCCAGCCACACCAGTTTCTCATCAACCGGCTGGTCGAGATCCCTGGTAAGGCCGCGCGCAATCTGCTTCGTGGTATTGCTACCGTCACAGCGACGCCACACCAGCGAAGCCGTCTGGTTCAGACAATGGGCAACGTCCCGCTCCATGTCATATACCAGTGTCTCGTCGGGGAGTGCTTCGACAACCAGCCCCTCGGTTCTGGCACGCGGTCTAATTTGCTCGCTTCGTTTCATTCAAACAAGATGCCCGAAAAAATATTATGAATTAATTTTGCGGAAGGTATCATGAGCCTGAACCATGGTCAATCAATTTGTGTTGCTCACTCTTGAGCTAAAACAAATGAATCAAGCCATAACGTGCCGAATGCCGCACACGGGTCCATCGCACATTTATCCCGGCTGATCACAATCCGGACCCCTCGCGTCCTGACCCCTGAGACAAACTGAATAGCATAGGGTTGCCAGGTTGACGTTTCCGTCTTGATTGATAATTGACCGACGGTGGGTTGGTTTTCATCCGACGCATCAATCACTTTCAGCACGGGTGCTGCAGTCGAAACAAAGGATTTAGCGAGTGCCGCGAAAGACACTCGATAAGGTTTACCGGGTTCGGTCAGCAAAACTTGCGAAGCCAGTGTCGCCTGAGCCGCGTTACTTCCATGGAAATCAATGCGCAGACTTCTTGCACCAGTTGAGTGCTCGCCGCTGTCAATCGAAACAGTGAGACCTGAAGCCTCGTTGGGAATTTGCCATCCAAAGCCGCGAGCGCTGAGGTCGATCTCGTCTTCAAAACTCCCGTTAATGAACGACGCTGGCCGGCAAGTCGGGCAATGCGACTTGCTCCAAATTTCATAAGCCTCTGGGAAGTAACGCCCGTCAATTAATCGCCCGACAAGTTGATCGGCTTCAGTAACTGACACTGTTCCGATAGATCGAAATTGCTGTATCGCGTACTCGGGCTGATTATGTGATGCGAGAAAGCTCGCCAGGGCAAGGCGAGCGCGGTCGTTCGTCGGATTGATGAAGGCGATGGTGCGGCCCGGATCGCCTTTTGATATGCCCCACGCCAAATCGATCACAGCAGGTAACAAGGTTGGCTGCCTCTCGTCCGCGGTTCGCAGTTCTTGAAATGCCGAATCGATATCGCCCTGCCGTAGCAACAAGTTACCCAACAACCAGTGAGGTCTCGCATACCCCGGCGCCAGCGTCGCCGCCTGGCGAAGCGCCGTAAGGCCGCCGGCCGGATCGTCATTCAGATCGCGTGTGACTCCCAACATCATCCAGAGGTAGTAATCGCGCGGCCGCAACTGGGCGGCGCGTTCGAGCTCGCGGCCGGCTTCATCATAATTTGCCGTTCGCTGCAGAATGACGCCCCGCGCAGCGTGAACCTCAGCATCGGAAGGAAGTAATTGTATTGATTTTTCTGCCTTTGAAAGATCGTTTGTCTTCAGGCTTTGGAGCGCATATGTTCGCGCGTATCCGATTCGCGCGGACTCCCAAATTGCCAACGCACAGACGACCGCGCCAACGATACCAAGCGCTGTTCTAATCATTAATTTGAGGTTGGAGGGCGAAGTCTGAACAGCTACTGCGGCGTACTGCCGCTCATGGTGCCGCCGCGACTTAACTCAGTGCCAACGATGACGCCACCCGTGGTCACGACTGCCGCACCTACGACCACCGCGGTGGGAAAACTGCTCGCGAGCGAACCAAGCTGGCCGGTCGGCAGAATGCAGCCGCCAACGTGATCGCGCTTCGGGTCAGTCTTTTCGGAAGCGACATCCGTGTAGAGTTCCATTTCGCCGGGAAGCACGTTGGTCTTCTTCTTGGTCATGGCGCAACCGCGAATGACCTTGACGCGCACGTTGCCGTTCTCGTCGAAATCGAGCTTGATGGTTGAGTTTGGTTGAATCTCAACCACGCCGGCGTCGCCGAGATCGATGACGCCGCTGACTTGATCCGGGGTCTCGATGGTAGCCCCGGTCAGCAGGGTCGCACCGGTTCCGACTTGATTGCCGTTGACGGTGATGGTCTGGTTGTTCTTTGTAGTCAAGCGCGCGGTGATTCGTTGCTGGGGCGCGCCGCCACCGGTCGTCGCGTTCGGCAAGGCGCCATACACTTGCGTTAGACAGAATGCGAAGAAGATCGCAACAGCCTTGATGACTTTTCCTCGTTGGAGGTTCATCGGTTGTTTCCTCTCCTCGTCTCTACGCAAAGTGTTTGGCAATATCGGTTTGCAGTTTACTTCCGACAATCCGTCGCGTCAATCCCTTTGCGCTATTTCTTCACCGTGTTGTAGAGCTGCTCGGCCAATTTAGGATCGAGTCGCTTCAGAATCGCGAATTCACGCGTGACGCCATCTTTGTCGCCGAGGCTCGCATAGACCAGTCCCAGACTGTAGTGAGCCTGCGCATAATCGGGCTTGAGCTTGATGACTTGCTTGAGCGCCGGCAAAGCGTCCTGGCTCTTCCCTGCTTTGTAACTCGAATTGCCGAGCCCGTAAAAAGCTTCAAAGTTGGTCGCGTTCAGTTCCGAAGCCTTCTTAAATGCGGCTGCTGCCTGGATGAACTGACCGGCGCGAAATGAGGCCGTGCCGAGTCCGAGGTACGCGCCTTCGTAGTCACCTTTGAGTTGCGTCGCGCGCTGGTACGCGTTGGCCGCATCGGCAAAACGGCCGGCGTCAAACAGCGCCTTACCCAGGTTGTAGTTGGCGGCGAGATACTCCGGTTTGAGCGCGACCGCCTGCTGCAGCAATTCCACAGCCTGCGCTGCCTGACCGGTCTTGTCGTAGAGATATCCCAGGCCGTTGAGAGCCTTTGCGTACTTCGAATCAAGTTTGACTGCCTGCTGGTAATGCGCGATAGCGTCAGCCTGGCTTCCCGTCTTGTCTTCGGCAAACGCCAGATTATTCAGTACCGTCGCCAAATCGGGTTTTAAGCGCGCCGCTTCTTTGAATGCGGTCAAGGCTTCCGCGTTCCGATTGAGATTGGTAAGCGCAATTCCCAGATTGTTTTGCGCCTCGGGCCAGTCACGTTTGTGCGTGAGTGCATCTCGGTAAGCATCGGCTGCCTCGCCAAATTTGCCGGACATCAAGTAAGCATTGCCGAGGTTGTATTCCGTATCCGCAAACCCCGGCTTGAGTTTCGCCGCCTGCTGAAAGGCCTTGATGGCGTCGCTATATTTCTCGAGAGCATATTGCGCCGCACCCAGGTTGTTGGTTGTCTCGGGATCGTCCGGCTTCAAACGGAGAGCTTGCGTGAAGGCGTCCACGGCTTCTTTGTATTTGCCCGCTTTGTAGGACGCGGCGCCGAGGTTGTTGAACCCGAGCGGATCGTTGGGATTCAGTTGCACCACTCGCTTCAAGGCGCGTATTGCATCCTCGTAACGCGAAGCACGGTCATAGGCGTACGCCAAATTGTTCAGGGCATCGACGTTGTCGGGCTGCAGTTTGATGACGGACTCGTAAGCTTTGGCTGCGTCTTCCCAGCGGCCTAACCCAAGATACGCATCACCGAGGCCCATGAGCGCATCGGCTGAATCAGACTTAACCGCTAAAGCGCGATTAAACGCCTTCGCGGCTTCGTCATACTTCTCCACGGCGCTGTAGGCCACGCCAAGATTGAAGAGAGTGTCCGCGTCATCAGCTTTTGCCGTTGCCGCTTGCTGGAACGATTCGATCGCCTTCTGATTTTGATTCAGCGCCAGATACGTCACCCCGACATTATTCAGCGTCGGCGGATCAGACGGTTTCAATTGCAAAGCCTCGGTGTAGGTCGCGAGGGCCTTGTTGTAATCACCTGCGTCGTACGCCGTATTGCCCTGGTCGTTGAGCGCCTCAACCTTTGCCTGGGTCGAAACCTCTGCCGGGGTCGCTTCGGGCGTCGGCACACCCGGTTGCGGCGAAGCATTCGGCCGGACCCGGGCGATTTCAATCGGAGTCGAAGGACGCCGCGGCGGGCGATGTTTCGCGACCAGGGCCGCAGCGCCGCCAGCCAAATCGCGTACGCGAGGCGGCCGCTTAAAGATGATGGATGCGCCGCCGATGATGTCCTGGCCCATCAATGCTGCCGCGCCGCCGGCGATATCCTGCGGCAAGCCAAACAAGCTGTGGCTGAACATCGCCAACAGCAGAACCGTCGCGGTGCGTTTGAATATCTTTTGAGAATTGATTGGCTGCAACCTTAATTCGCCCTCTACCTGAACGCCCCGCTTCGATGCGCTTGCGCCTGAACTCGTTGGTCTAACGGATTCATACTGATTAATGCGAGCAGCATAACAAACAGCAGCGCGTTACTCGTGATATGCAAACCAAAATCGACCAGACTGTGAACAGCTACACCGACGAGCCCGACGACAGCTCCCATCGCTAACACTCGTTGCGTTCCCGTATACGCTACCAGAGCATTTTGGATCCTTCGAACCAGCATCACTACAAACCAGGCCAGGAGTGCGATGCCGACCACGCCACCGCTCGCTAACAGTTCCAGATACTCGCTGTGTGCCTGTTGCGGCGAGAGCACTCCGGAGGCGTCGTGGTAACGCGGAATCTCGGCCCAGTAAGCTCCGAGGCCGGCCCCGAAAACTGGATGCGCCCGGGCCATTAGCAAAGTTGCGCGCCAAATATCTCGGCGGCGCGCGCCTTCGTGGTAGTCATCGTTCCTGGTAGACATCTCGGTGGCCGCCGTTTCGACGCTCGTGGACAACTGGTCACCGCCTAACCAAAGCGTCGTACCCGCGACAGTCACGGCGATGGCCATGACAGTTCCAGCTATCACTCCAATGGTTCGCGTCGATCGCGATAGGGTCGACCGCTGCGCAGCCGGCCACTTCGCGTACAAAAAGCACAGCGCGCCGATAATCATCTGCACCGAGACCGCTAAGAGACCGCCGCGTGACCGTGAAAACACCAACGCTGTCCACAGCAGAATCAAAGCTGAAAAGTACAATAGTCTTCGATGGCTGGCGCGTTTATTCAGCAGGATCAGCGCGATCAATATCCCAACCGCCGGCTCTGCCAAAAACGCGAAATGATTCTTGTTTATGAATTGGGCAAAGCTGTTCGCTGTGCGAAGCGCCGGCAGCATAGAT
The DNA here is from genome assembly GCA_044870975.1 of Pyrinomonadaceae bacterium. Classification (GTDB taxonomy): domain Bacteria; phylum Acidobacteriota; class Blastocatellia; order Pyrinomonadales; family Pyrinomonadaceae; genus UBA11740. The sequence continues at coordinate 9,757 of JBIOZK010000085.1, read as the reverse complement.
CCGTTCGCAGGCTGGGTCGTCAAGTGGACTATTCCAAATATCGCGCTGACAGACGCGGTCAAGACAATAGCAGTTGCGAGGGTTGTCAATCGGCGAGAATTAGTTGTAAAGCGGACGGCGAGCAACGCGGCAAGCACAAACGATAAAAGCCTGAGGGCGAAAATCCAGCTCTCGTATGGATCGGCGCTTAAGGCATTCTCAGCCGGAACGCCGGCGATATTCGTATGTGACCAGGAAAGGCTCTGGAGAATCGCGAAAACTATGGTCGCGCCCAGGGGCACAAAGACGCGCACATCGCCGGAAAACCATTCACCAGTCAAAGTGGCGTGAATGCACCAGAGGAGCGCGAGAGCAAAGACTGCGCAGTGAAAGACGGCTTGCGCCCAGGGTTCTACTGATCCGTATGGAATCGGGGTGAGGAAGATCAGAATGATGAGCCCCGCAAAGACGGCCATCCCCAGCGCGTCGGCCAGGCGCTGATGAAGGGTAACTAAGCTGCGAGACAACTGATCAGGGACGCTCAAGTTGGATTGGAGTTTCGCTAGCGGGCGCTTGCGTGGAGTTGAAGAGGCCTGGAGTCGGCGGCGCGATCGAATATACGCCGGGCGGCTTCGTTGAGGGCGGGCTGAAAAGTGTTGGTCAAATAGTTGACGTCGAACAGCAACCGCTGACTAATTAACGATCGAGACAGGTTCAGATATCCCTGCACTCCTGACTCGTCCGTGATCGGTAAACGTATCGTCCAAAGTTCTTCCGCCCCGCGCATCTGTTCGAGCGATGATCGCCGTTGCCAGTTCCACCTCACGCGTCCTTCGAACAGGCGCAGGTCATAATCGCACCTTTCCGCTTCCGCAATCTCCAGAGCCCGGGCATTGACCATTACCTGTCCGTTGCAGCTCAACTCAGCCACAGCCGATTCGAACTCTCCCGCTTCCGCGACTTCAACGATCGCCGCGCACAGGTCATTGAGATTTTCGGCGCCGGAAAGCGATTGGCACGCGCGTCTGATACGCAGATTATTAATCGCTCGCAACCGGCGGTCGCTGATGTTGCGCCGCACACTGGCGCGCAATTCATCGACTTCGTGATAACGCAGATGGCCCAGCGCCAAAACCACCGAGACGCCAACTACAAAGAGTCCGACCGCCGGCAGCGCGTTGCCGCTATTAACAAACAGCATCGCCGCCAGACCGAAAGCGGCGCTCACCGCGTAAAGCGCCAGCGCGACCCGGCGTTGCGACCAGCCGCGGGCGAGCAACATGTGGTGGATGTGTTCACGGTCGCCCGCGAAGACGGGCTTGCCGTTCAATAGGCGGCGCGCGATGGTCACCCCCGTATCAACGACCGGCAGCCCAAACGCGAGAAGCGGAATCGCAACCGCAACTGCGGTCGAAGCTTTCTGTGATCCCTGAAGCGATAAGGCGGCGAGGATGAAGCCAACGAAGAGCGCCCCGGAATCACCCAGGAAAATCGATGCCGGATTGAAGTTGTACCGGAGAAAAGCAGCGAGTGCGCCGCTCAAAGCCAGCGCCACCACGGCCACCCAGACGTTTCCGTTGATGAGTGAATTCGCCACCAGGACAAACGACGAGAACAAGGCTGAGCCCGCCGCCAGGCCGTCGACGCCATCAATCAAATTGAAGGCATTGGTGATTCCCACGACCCAAATCATGGTCAGGGCGAAACTCGCAATCGGATGCAGAGTTACCTGCCCGACAAAAGGAATTGACAACCCACCAATGCGCCCGCCGATTGCGTAGAAGAGGACGGTAATCGCAACCACCACGACCAGCTTGGTTGAAGCATTCGCCCCGCGGATATCGTCGTAGACTCCGAGCAGAAGTACCAAAAGCCCGCATCCCAGCACACCCAAAATTGGCCTCAGTTCCAATCGAATGGTTTGGGTGAGTACGTTGTGAACCAACGACAATGAACTCAGCGCAATCACTACAGAAAGAAAAATGGCGACGCCGCCTAGTCTGGGGACGGCCTTCTGATGGATGCGTCTTTCATCGAGTGACGAATCGACGAGCGCGTAGCGTTCGAGCACTCTTCGCAGCAGAGGCGTAATCACGCCGGCGAGGAAAGCTGAAATTGAAAATACCGCGAGGTATGTTTTCATGTCAGGTTATGCCAGTTGTTTCCGGCCTGCGCGCTCACCTATGCGATTTTGACGAGCGCGTATTTTGCGCCCCGGATTCACTTACCGCAATTCCGTAACCGTGGACTTATCTTCGACGATGCAATTTTCGATTCGCGCTGCGCTGACTGACGGCAATTGTCCTTCTACCACGTCGAGCATTTCCAGCAAGGTCCAATTGCAAGTGTCGACACTCGGTCGCACTTGATCCGTGGAATTGGCGGCGGCACTTACGATCTGATTGACAACGCGATCGATTTCGCCATGTCTCGCCAGATACGCATGCGCCTGGTCATTCATGCTTTCGATTATGTCGGTAACGTGACTCGGCGTCGGCCCCAGGTAAAGAAACGGCGCACCGACTCTGAGGATGTTGTAGATCTTGCTCGGGTGAATAATTCCCACGAACGGATCACCCATGACCACCACATGTAAATCGGCGGCAGAAAGCATGGCCTCAAGTTCATGCCGTGGCTGGTAAGGCAAACAAACAATTCCCGATAATGCACGGGAAGCGGCAAATTGCTGGACCGCAACAAACTCGCTGCCGCCACCGACGAAGCAAAAGACAATATCGTTTCTTTCCGCCAATCGCTCAGCCGCTTGAAGCAGCGTCAGAAGCGGATGACACGGACTGTGATTGCCCGCATACATCACGACGAACTTGTCGGCGAATCCATGGCGAAGCCGGAATCTGTCGCGCCCGTTTTCGTCGTAACCGACGACCCCTCCCAGTGACCGTGGCGCAATGATGTCAATCCTTTCCGGCGAAATCCCTTTGGCCAGAATGCGATGCTTCATAAATCGATCCAGCACAATGACTTTCGCCGAACGCCTCGCGCTGTTGACGACCAGACGCTCCAGGAACTTCGCGGTGAGAGAGTCCTCTGCCAGCCAACCGGCCGCGATTGCTTCATCGGGATTCAGATCCATCACCCAAAAGATCAGCCGTCCTCCTTTGAGCCGTGTGAACCAGGAGGCCAGCCACGACATCAGCGGCGGCGAAGTAAGAGTGATGACGACGTCCTGCCGGGCCAGGAAAAGCATCCGCACCGCGCAGGCAAATAAGAAACTGGCGAAGTTGAGCGCTCGACGCCATCGACTCTTCTTGTTGGCCGCGAACGAATGGACGCGAACGATCTCAATGCCCTGCCAGCGCTCGCGCCTCACGAATCTGGTTTGCGGATCGTCGTAGCCGCGATCAGCACAGACCACGGTCACGTCGTGTCCTCGTTCGGACAAGCCAACGGCCAAATCGGTAAGGTACTGCGCCGTTGCGGCTACATCCGGCCAGAAACATTGATTGAGGAGCAGCACCTTCATACTGATCGTCGTACAACGTAATTACCCAAATACAAAACATCAATCTTCGTCTTCAGGAAACAATCGATGGCGTCTCGCGGTGTGCAAACAATTGGCTCGTTTTCATTAAAAGAGGTGTTCAGCACAATCGGGACACCGGTGCACCGCTGGAAAGCCGCGATCAAATCATAAAAGCGAGCGTTAGCGTCGCGCGTCACAGTCTGCAAGCGACCAGTGCCATCCACATGAGTTACCGCGGGGATTTCCTGACGACGCTCGGGCCTGATTTCATAAACCATTAGCATGGCCGGCGACGGATGCGTTTGTTCAAAATAGTCTGCGACACACTCTGCCAAAATTGACGGCGCAAACGGACGGAAGGACTCTCGCTTTTTGATCCGGTTATTCAAGATATCTTTCATGTCCTTTCGCCGGGGATCCGACAGAATTGATCGATTGCCCAGGGCTCGCGGCCCGAACTCCGTACGTCCCTGGAACCAGCCGACCACCAAACCGTCTGCGATATCGCGCGCCGCGGCCACGAACAATTCGGCGTCCGGATACTTTTCGAATCTTAGGCTGGCCTTGTCGATTTCCCTTTCGATCTCTTCAGCAGAAAACTCGGGTCCCGTGTAAGGACTAAACTGATAACGCAGACTGTTAGTTTGTGAATGTTTGCGGGGCGCTACTTCGCTCCAAATTTGATAACAGACGCCGACAGCCGTGCCGCTGTCTCCGGCAGCGGGCTGCACGAACAAGCGGCGAAACGGCGTATGCCGTAGAATGTTTCCGTTGAGCACCGAGTTATAGGCTACGCCGCCTGCCAAACCAAGATCCGTGAGCCCTGTTTGAGTATGGAGATGATCCAGCAAATGAAAAGCGATCTCCTCGAGCCGCAACTGCAAACTGGCCGCGAGATCGCAATCACGCTCAGTCAATTCAGTGTCGGGCAGTCGCGCCGCTCCGAAAACGTCCGCAAACGCGTCTGAGAAAATGCGACCCACTTGCGGTGATCCTTCGTCCCAGGCCATCTCAACGCCGCGGCTGGCGTGCAGAAAATAATCGAGATTCAACCGAAATTGTCCGTGGTTCTGAGTCGTTATTATTCGCCGGAACTGATCGATGAAACGTGGCTTGCCGTAGGGCGCCAGCCCCATCACCTTGCCTTCGTCGCCGTAATGCGGAAAGCCAAGGAACTGCGTCGTGGCCGTATAGAGAATTCCCAGCGAGTGCGGATACTCGACCTGGCCCAGCACGTCGATCGCGTTCCCTTCACCAACTCCCCACATGGTTGAGACGAAATCGCCAAAGCCATCCAGCGACAACAGCGCGGCACGTTCGAACGGCGAGACGAAGAACGCGCTCGCGAGATGCGCGCGATGATGCTCGACGTAATGTGTCTTCGCCGAGATGTCCCCCACCGGAATGGAAAGGGCTGTGGCGATTTCTCGTTTCAGATCGTAGACCTTCGCGGCGTTACGCAGACGATCCTTCAGGGCTCCGGTCGGGAGGCGACTGCTGCCGGTTCCTCCGTTCTCCGAAAGGATGCGAGGTACGGCAGAGAAGGTCGAGGTCTGCGGCTCTGAGCCCGCCACCGCCACGGTCGCAAACTGATCGGCGACGACTAGCGACTTTCGACTCAACAGCCGCTGACCCGCCGCCAATAGCTTCTTGTGTAGTCGCGCCGCCGGGTTACGCGAAATTCCAACGTGCTCGACCTGGTCAATCGTGATTCCGGCCGCCCGCAAACAGTAAGCAATCGATTGCGCCGGAAATCCGGCACAATGCTTGACGCGATTAAAACGCTCTTCTTCGACCGCCGCGATCAATGCGCCGTCGCGAACAATTGCCGCCGCCGCGTCACCGTGATAGGCGTTTATGCCAAGGATGTACATGTTATCGCCTGCTTATTCTGGTCACGGCGAGTAGTTCCGAACCTTCAAGACTCGACAACCGAACTGCTTTAGGTGACTTAGCCCACTGCTCAATCGCAGCGGCGGCGATTTCACTTGAACCAACCAACAGGCTGTCTGAAAAGACCTGCTGGAGGAATACCTCGTCCAAAAAGTGGGGGTGAACCATGCCCCACAGGTGATTCCATTCTTTCGGATGTTCCGCTCTGAACTGCTGCGAGCCGTTCGGTGTAAGAATCACAATCCAGCCACCGGGTTTGACAGACGAGACCGCGAACTCGAGAAGTTTTGCCGGCGACGGGACATGCTCGATTACATGCGAACAAAAGAAGATGTCGAAGGGACCGGTAACGTCTTCCGGATCATCGTAAGCCTCGATGCCGAGATTCTTCTTCGCGTATTCGCAACGCCCGGCCGATATTTCCAATCCCACGACCTGGTAACCCGCCTGGGCGAGCTGCCAGCTTCCGTATCCCCACGAACAGCCACAGTCGAGCAATCGCTGACCGGGTTGGCATCCGAGCGCGTTCAGAATTCGCAACGCACGCGAATAATCGCGCTCCGCTCCCTCGAATCCCGCTTGCTTAAGAGCGTCCAGTTCCTCCAGGGACGGCACATCAGTTGTGAATCCCTGCGAGTAGCTGTCCTGATAGAACAGGTAGTTCTCCGCCGCTGAGGTGGTGGGGGTACGAAACTGAAGCGCACAGTTACTGCATCTTCTCAATGCGGTAACAAAATACTTCCGACTTACAACGGCCGACATTGAACTACCACAACCGGGACATTCGAAGCCCTGTTGAAGCAGAGACTTTTTGGCCGAACCCAGGAAGTATCGAACTTTGTTGGAAATCATCGAGTGACTCAGGGGTTACACAACTCGTTGATGGCGCTTTCGATCAATTCGATCGCTCGCGCTGGAGGGGCCGGCGGCGTTCTCCGTTGAGATCCGGCCCGGTCAATTGCATTCGCCAGGTCAGCCGGTTCAAAGGCCGCGATGACTCGACCTTCTTCGGCCAAGGCTGTGACAAAGTGATATTGATCGTCGACGTGTTCACCATATTTTCGGCGGCGCGGCATCACCACAGGGACCTTGCCGGCCTGAAAGACGTGATGAAGAGTTCCGGCTCCGCCGTGGCAAACTACGACCTCGGCTTCGTCAATCAGCTGGCGATACTCGTCGGGAGGAAAGAAGTCCTGTTTGACGCAGTGGCGACTAGCAAAGTACGAGTTGCTTCCTGATTGGACGATCACCGGCTGCTTCAGCATTCCTGCGCTCGCCAGTTCGTCGATAGCATCAAGCAGTCTTCTGAAGTGCTGCGTAACGTTGCCTACAGTAACGAAGATCATACCAGCGGCCCACAGCAAATTCCCTTTGGATAGAATTCGGCGAGCGACTTCCATTGATAAAAGAACCGATCGGCAAGTCGATACATAATCCAGCCACTCATCGACGGTTCGGTAACGCGATTGAATGTCTCGACAAAGATGGACGGGATTCCCAGGAGCTTACCGACAATTGCGAACGGCACACAGGGACCGGCGCCGGTGCTCAGGATCACCTGAGGCTGCTCGCGCCGCAGGATGCGCCACGCCTCCCACAGATTGACGAAGAAAAGTAGGTCTCGTTCCGAATGCCTGATGAAGTAAGTGTTATCAACCATATCGGCCGGCAGCGCGACGCGCTTGTTGATGACATAGAAATGGCGCTGCTGCTCGTAGGCGGATCGCAACGCGCGTACTTCAGTTAGGTGTCCGCCGCACGATGAGACAATGCAAATCTTCGACTGCATCCGAGCCTTCATTCCGGTTGGTCAGCTCGTCCTCCAGGCGCAGCTTTCACGGGAGTTCCCGACAATGTCCCGATAGACGTTGATTGTCTCGCGAGTGGTGTTGGCTAATGAGAATTTGTTTTCGACCAACTCACGGCCTCGTCTTCCCATTTCTGATCGTAACGATTGATTCTGGATCATCTCGCGCAGCGCCCGATGCAGAGCTTCAACTGTCGGGCTGATCACCAAGCCGGCGCCGGCACTCTTAATTTCTTCGTGAATGTTTATTCTGTCCGTGATGACAACCGGAACGCCGTTCGCCATCACTTCCGTAATAGCGATGCCAAAATTCTCATCATACGAGGGCAAGACAAACAGGTCAGCGGATGCTATGAGTCTCGCTTTTTCTTCACCTTGAACGAAACCGACAAAGGTCGTAGAGGGCAGCACACCCGCGGCGGTGAGCATGGCCTTCACCTCTTCCTCGTATCGCGGCTCGCCGCGTCCAGCCATAATCAGTTCGAAATCGGTTCCTTCGTCGATCAGTCTGCCCAGCGCTTTCGCCAGCAGGTCAATTCCCTTCTTTGGGTCAAATCGTGAAAGAAACAGTATGCGAAGCTTTGAGCCGCCACTCGACGGCCGTTCACCGCTGTAAAGCGTGGGAAGCTCGATGACATAAGGCAGCACAAAGTTTGCCCGGCCCATCGCCGCGCTGCTTCGCAGCTCAGCATCGGCGGTGAAGTGCACGCCAGCCGCGCGTTCGAGATTGCGCTTTTCGATCAAAGTCAGATAGACGCGCTTCAAGTGTCGTTTCTTCTCCAGCGGCCAGGGTCCGAGCATCCCGTGCACCGAGATGATATAGGGCACGCGATGCTTATCGGCCAGCATCGCGGCAGCAGCCGTCGAGTACGAAAATAGCGCGTGCGCGTGTAATAAATCGTACCTGGCAATATTCTGAGAAAGCCATCTGGTAAGACCCCATGATGGCTTATAGCTCCATTTCATCTGCCTTGAAAAAAAATAAACCGGTACACCTGCAACATTGGCCGGTACTTCAGGCGGGATTCCAATGTCTTCATCTTGATCGGCGTTAGTGGTGGCGATCTCGGCCTCCACGCCGGCGCTACGGAGCGCTCGACAAGTGTCAATCGCGGCTTTCGAGGGGCCGCCATATGACATAGCGATCGCCGGAATTACATGAAGCACTCTCATTTGTAATTCACCGCAGCAATAGATTGCGTAATACGCACCAGTTCGGCTGCTCCCCACTCCGGGGTAAGTCCTGAAACTGCTTGCCTCGCCTTTTCAGAGAACCGTTGAATCTCGTTTCGATTGTTAGCGAACCAAAGGATGTACTCGAAAAGCGCGTCTTCATCCTCGGCGTCTATCAGGAAGCCGTTGCTGCCATCTTGCACCAGTTCATAAGCTGCGCCGGTCTCGCGGGTGGCGATAACCGGCAGACCGGCGGCGAGGGCCTCGTGAATTACCACGCCCCAACCATCATGCCGCGCAGGGTGAACAAAAATATCTGCGTCGCCAAAAGCTCTGGTGCGTTCCGTGTATTCGATTTGCCCGAGAAATGTAATACGGCCTCGACACTCCACTTCCGCGCGTTCATTTAGAGACGGTCGCTCGGGTCCGTCGCCAACAATGGTAAGCGAAATGTCGGAGTGCGTTTTCGCGGCGCGTTGGAAAGCCTTAATCAGTACGTCGATTCCTTTGCGCGGAATTAGCGCGCCGCACGCCATGAAGTTAAGTGTGTCGCCGGGTTGCTTTGATCGCGGTAGTCTCAGGAAATCATCGTGGTTAACCAGGTATGGTAAAGAAAACAGAGGTCGCGAACGCTTCAGCTTTGACGCAAAGGATTGTTGCGCCAGGCGTCCGGTGGCGATCACGCCGTCCGCGGACCGCACCATGCACATCGCCATCTTGCGCGCTATTGCGTGCGACGAGTTCTGAATCATCCCCGGCCTTTCCGCAAAAAGGAGCCACGGTTTTCGCTGAATAGCCCGGACTAACATCGCGAGTTGCATCGTCAGGTGGGCGTAACCGCTTACGATCACAACGTCGTAATGCGAACTGGTTAATACGCGTACGATCGAAGGGTTGAGAAAAAGACCTCCGGCGGGCCCGGGCAATTTCGATCCGCTTAGCAGTATCCCGCGCCCGCTGGGGTCGCTAAAGTGTATTTCGCCTTTCACCGGATGCGGCGAGCAATAAATTACCCGCAAGTCGATCTCAGGCCGCGAAGCCAAGGCGGTCAGTAGATCGATTTGATCAGCTGACGGCGCGTTGCTCAACCATGCCACTCGCAAAGGTTGGGGCAAATTCATACCGGCACGCTGGTGTGGCCTTCGTCGGCGGGCCAGATCATTGAAGCTGCCCGACCGGGCTGCTTAACGCTTAAGTACTTGAGGACCACGATCAGGATTGCCATGATGTACCAGTTCAAAACGATATCGCCGAAACTGCGCACTCCGATCAGTAAAAGCGTCAGGCCCAGTGAATAGGTCAGACCAGTTGAACTGCCTCGCCTGATAAACTGGCGTAACGAATCCCAGTTCTTCGCCATCCATCCATAGACCAGTCCGCCCAAAATGATTCCTAATATTCCCTGGCTCATGTAAAGTTCG
>JBIOZK010000084.1:0-12822 GCA_044870975.1 Pyrinomonadaceae bacterium | reverse complement strand
GCGCGGTGATTTCGGCGCCCATCGTTGAGGAGAGCGCAAAAGCATTTATTATTCTGCTTCTTTTTCTTTTCAAGCGCGACGAGTTTGATGGAATTGTTGACGGCATCGTCTATGCCGGCATGGTAGGCCTCGGCTTTGCGATGACTGAAAATGTTCTCTATTACGGTCGCGCGGTGCACGAGAGTCCCGAGGCTCTGACATTTACGTTTATTTTACGGGGCATGGCAGCGCCGTTCTCTCATCCGCTTTTCACGGCGATGACCGGAATCGGTTTAGGGTGGTCACGTCAATCGAATAACGGATTCATAAAGGTTGTCATGCCGGTGCTAGGTTTTATGCTCGCGGTCCTTCTACACGGTACCTGGAATGGCACCGCCACTTACGGCGGAGCAACTGGTTTCTTCGCAGCTTATTTTTTGATCATGGGGCCGGCGTTCATCATCACGCTGATGGTGATCTTCTTCTCGTTGCGTCGTGAAGGGCGAATTGTTCGACAATTTCTGTATCCCGATTATCAGAGAGGTTTTTTCGAATCGACAGATTACGAAAAGCTCTCCAGCATTCGTGGCCGGATGGGTACCTCCTGGAAGGCGATGACGACGAGTGGCTTCTCAGGTTGGCGCGCGCGCATGCGCTATAACCAAATCGCCAGTGAGCTGGCGTTTCATCGTAATCGTTGCGCCCGAGGATTTGTGCGCGATCCGAACATTGCAAAAGAACGCGAAGAAGATTATCTCTACACGCTGCAGGAGCTCCGTCAGAAGTTCGGCATTTCGACGCCCGGCAGACAGCGTTAGGAAAATTCTCGCCGAGTTGGCGGGGCATGGCTTATACTTGGCGCGCTTTGTGGCTGTAGTCTGAATCCGACATTTACCCGATAGTTGCAGATTCAACTCTTACCAAGCTCTTTCGACTCTCGAGGCGGCGCTAGTCCTGCGCAACGCCTGACCTGCTTTGTCATCGACGACCGCGTCTCGGTTGACGCAGGCAGCCTGGGCATTGCGCTGACTGAAGCGCAACAACGAACCGTGCGCGATGTGATCGTGACTCATCCGCACATGGATCACATTGCCAGCCTGCCGATCTTCGTGGACGATCTGTTTGGCGAATTGCAGGAGCCAATTCGCATCCACGCCACTAAGGAAGTAATCGAATTGCTGAGAGCCGATGTCTTTAACGACACCGTCTATCCGAAATTCGATCAACTAAAGAACGCGCAGGGCCATGTAATGGAATATGTGCCGTTCGAAGTGGGACGCGAGTTTTCCGTAGCGCATTTAAGGTGCACCGCGGTTCCGGTAAACCACATCGTACCCACAGTCGGATTACTGGTTTCCGATGGGAAAACGACTGTGGCCTTTAGTTCAGACACGGCTGAGACCGAGGAGTTCTGGCAGGTCGTGAATCAAGCCAAAAACCTTCACGCACTTTTTATTGAAGCTTCTTTCCCGGATTCTATGGAAAGTCTCGCGCAGGCATCGAAGCATCTGACTCCGGCCAGTCTGCGCAAAGAATTAACGAAGCTCGCTCACAACGGGATGGACATTCTAGCCGTTCACTTAAAGCCCGCTTATCGCGAAACGGTCGTCGCCGAATTGAATCAACTCAACATCAGCAAACTCAGCGTCATGGAACCTGGCAAGACCTACGAATGGTAAGAAATTAGTGCTGCACGAATTCCTTTTGCGCGTGCTCACCCACAACACCCTCGAGCAACACACGTCCGCTGGGCAACAAATCAGTCACCCGATAAGTTCGCTCTTCAGCATCACGTCCGGGCATTAATTCTGCCCGAAACGTAACCTGCATTCCCGGGCGCGCCCAGGTATCTGAGGTGTCGTCACGTCGTCGCCCTTTGGGTTTGCGATTGTTCATAATCACCGCTCCAAGCGCTCCGGCTGCAGCCGCGGCGACGGTCAATCCACCCAGCAAGAGCTTCGTGCCTTTCTTCATGGTTCCAGGATCAACCATACAGCAGCAACGCCCGTTCCCCAAAAACTGATAAGGCGCGTCAGCCGCTTTCTGAGCCGCGGCCGCGCGCCTTAAATCGAATTTCGCGCAGGTAAATTATTGACAGAGAGGATCGAGCCTGACGTTGATCGTGGGCAATCCGCTCAAGGCCCGTTCAGAATTCATGTCCTTAAAATGCGCCCATTCCGCAGGTAAATTATCCTCTGAAAATACTGCCTCGACCGGGCATTCAGGCACGCACGCGTCGCAATCAATACAGGTCTCGGGATTTATCACCAGCATGTCATCGTCCAGGTGGAACGCTTCCACGGGACATGGGATCGCACAATCGGTATATCGACAATTGACGCAAGGGTCGGCAACTATATAAGTCATCCGTCTGGATCCTCCAGGAGTGATGCGATTATTGCGCGGTTAATTTACACAGAGCCGCGTGGGCTCGCAAGAGCAAAATTAATTAGTGTGAACGGGCCGCGTCGGTTTTCCACTCCGGCACTGCCGTCGTTCCATCAAATCGATAGAAAGCCAGGTCGGCATTCGTCAGCATCTTCGTCAACATCAGGATCTGACCGGTATGCATGCTGAAGTGTTCAACGACGTGAAGAATTGCTTCGAGTACTGAGACGTCTGAACCCTGAATCGTGCGCAGCTCAAGCAAGCAGTCCGGATCGTACTGGACCAGCGTTCGGTCGACGTCTGACAAAGTTTGTTTCAGAAGCGAATGAAGATCGGCCCTGGGAATCTGATCGCGTTGCGCAAACTCAGCATCCCGGTTGCGTGTGTCCTTAGCACCACCAACTCCGCAAACGATCCACTGCCTGGCGTTACCGCAGAGATGTAACAGTAGATTGCCGATACTATTTGACTGCTCATTCGGCCGCCACCAGATTTGCTCGTCATTCAGCCGTTCGAGGCAACGCTCAATCTTCGGCAAAAAGTCTTCGATAAAGTGATGGCGCGACCGCGCGATGAACTCTCGTCCCGTCTCATTCATGTGATTATTCTCACGCAAGACAGGTGAATTGTAAAAACCCGCGAACGCGATACCCGCCTACCTGACTCTAGTATTCCTCCGCGAGTTCCAACTTCTCGGGTCGCTGTTTGTGTTTTGCTTTTCTTCCGGCCGGGCGCGCTTTCGGTTCCGGCTTTGCCAGGCTCAGAGGATGACCGGGAGGCGCCATTGGTCGACGAATCGAACCAATAATTGACGGTTTTCGCTTACCGCGTTTTAAGCTTGATGATTTCATGATTCAAAGGCGGGGGCGGGTTGTCAAATGCTATCGCCGTGTGGCGCGACTGTCAACGAAATCAGCGGGGCATCATTGGGGAGTACTCTTCACCGCAGCCTTCAAATATTTCTTGATTGCTTCCGGCAAGTCGCCCGTGCGTTCCCAGCGCGTTGAGATATCGCGATATCGAACGATACCTTCAGCATCAATCAGAATGTACGTAGGGTATGCATGGACTTCGAACGTACTTGTGACATGGTGATCGCGATCTAAATACTGCGTCCAGACCATCTGATTCTTTTGAATGAACTCGCGCCACTTTTCTTCGGGGTCGTTATGGCTGACGCTGATCATTTTGAACTGCGGTTCTTTCGCAAACCTTTTCTGTAACTCCCGCAGCGCCGGGACGGAAGCCACGCATGGCCCACACCAGGTGCCCCAAAAATCCAGCAGTACCACCTTGCCCCGCAAATCTTCCAGCGTGACGTACTCACCGTCAGCCGTCGTTATGGAAAAGTCCGGCGCGTAGGTTTCGCGTGCGCGACGCGGGTTCTCAATCAGCCTGGCGGCTTCTTCTGCTTTCGAACCTTCCGGGTTCATCGAGATGTACTTCTTTATCTCGACGATTCCCTCTGCGTCGCGATTCAACTCCATCAACGTGACCCCGAGGTTGTAATGCAGTATCGGCAGGTCGGTATTGAGCGCAACGCCCTTGCGAAACACTGCTTCCGAATCGGTAAGTTTCTTTTGATCTTTCACACCCGCCTGCGTCTGCACAGACGCCTGTGTCTGCAGGGCGATGCCTTCATAGTTGTAGACCTGCGCCAGGATTTTAGGCTCGCCGGCAGCCAGCTCAATAATTTTCTCGCACGTGTCGACTACGTTCTTGTAAGCTTCCAAACCATGGTAAGCCTGCACCATTCCGAAAGAAGCTTCGACTGATTTCTTATCGCGTAAGTCGTTGGCTTTCTTGAAGCTCTTAAGCGCATCCTCCCAACGTCTCCGGCGGAGGAGATCGTTGCCCTTCGCCAATTCACTTTCGTAGGCGTCATCGCCTTGGGCCGCAACACTCTGCGCGGAAACCAGGGCGGTAGTTACTACCAGCGCACACAGGACTGCGAAGAACGCGACCCGGATTGTGTATCTGCGGCGAATCGGCGACGAAAAGGAAACGGGCGCCATCGGAAATACTCCTCCTGCCGGCGCATAGTATCACCAGATGACGGGTCAAATTAACCAATCATTTGCCGAATGTGATCGGATTTGCTCGCGAAAATTACACCGACGGATTGTTAGAATTGTGCGGGGAAGGCTTTAGGCCTCGTTAGGCTGCTGGTTGCGAGAGCGCATCAGGCTTTCAACGGCCTTGGCGGTTTCTTCGCGTTGGCGTTGTTCAAATTCCGTGACCCAACTGGTAACGGTGTTGACAATGCCGCTGGCAGTCTTGCGCACTACCTTGGGCTTGTTCCGTTTGCGGTTAACGCGCTCAGCGCGTTTGATAATCTTAACTTTTTTCTCTGACATAACCATATTGGAGAGCAGGTTAGCAATCAGGATAAACGAAAAATCTAACTGAAAGTTCCGGCCTGGTTGGCTGTTCTCCGGGAAAGCAAGGCTTAGACGCCGACACCGGCTAAATAGTTGCAGAAAGAAATGTCGGAGTTGTTAAGCCGATGTTAATTCTGCGGAAACTCTTCAGCTTCGGCCTTGTTCTGCATGTCGATTTGCCAAAGCCTCCGCTGGGAAATATAGGCTAACACGGCGAGCGCAATCACGCCACCGAAAGCGACCCAGGGCAAGGCGCCCTTTAGTCCACGAGTTCCAAACCTCACGATAAAGCAGTTAATGATGATGAGCGCGATGCGCATCTCCGTCGGCCCAAAGCGAGACAAGCTGACGCGAAATTCTTCGGTGGCCGCCAACATCAGAAACGTGTGGAACATGAAAAAACTAAACACGCAAAGCACCAGCAGCATACTGAAGAGCGACTTTTGCGGGATGAGGAATGAATAGCCGATCAGAATCGAACAGAGAAACCCATAGTCGAACAGGTGGTCCATATAGAAGCCCCACTTGCGCAACCCGGTGTTCCGATACTTGCCAATCTTGCCATCAAAATGATCGGTGAAGTAATGCAGGACTATCATGAGGTTGGTCATCAATAACCAACGCAGATTGCCGGCCGCCAAATAACCAAACACCGCGATGCCGATCGACCAGACCGGAGTCAGCAGCGTCAGATGATAAGTCTCGAGCCAGCTCGGAATACGCGGCAAGATATAAGCCGTCAAGCGGCGCTCTAGCGGCACCAGCATTCCCTTGTTGCTCTTGCCGGCGCCGGCGAAAGACTGTTTACCATAAACGCGCGCGGCCCAATCCGGTTCGCTGTTCGCTAACAGCCGCGCGTCGATCTCTGTCTGCATTTTGGTCACCTCGGAAATTCGCAAATCGTGAGTCGGACTTTGCTTATGAGCAAAACCTGATCCACCGAGTCGGGCACCGTGGGCTGTTAGTTTTGTAAGGGGTTACGCCATTTCCCGGCTACAGCTTCACGATGAAACTGCGACAGTTGGTGGGTTTCGACTGCGTCTGAGTCCTCAGATAAAGACGACCGATTGGGACATGGGAATCTCGAACCGGCGGCGGCAGCGTGGGCAGGCAAGCATGTCGTCGACGCGGACCATGTAATCACGAGACTTGGCGAAGCGCGCGCGATCCATCTCGTTTGCGCCACGCGGCGGCGCCGATTTTCTTGTTCGCTTCAACCATCGGACGCCATAATCATTTCGCTCACGGCAATGCGGACAGACAAATGACGCCTGTTTCGTTTCCTGCTTTTCGTCGAAAAAGTCTTTTTCGTTCATATCGAAACGATGTTACCCGAAGTTGGCGCGCTAGTCTTCATCCCCGTTAGTGCCCGCACTTGCCGTCAGCACCATTTTACTCTGCAGCAACCTGGTTACCGCAGCCAACATTCGCTGCGCGCCAATTGGCTTCGGCTCGATAGCGTCGGCGCCATTCGCCAGGGCCAGTGTTGGTTGTCCGGATCCCCATTCCGCGATTACCAGAACGGGCGTCTGTTTCAAATGCGACGAGGTTCGGACTGTCTTCAGAAATGCCAGGGCATGTGGCACGTCCGAAATATCAAGCACCAATAAATCAGGCGGCAAGCCGAACAAACCCGGCGAAGCATCGACAGACGTCGCGGTGAATGAAACATCAAATCCGTTTTGACCAAGAGCGTCTACCAGCGACTGATCAGCCGCCGAATCCGAAACGAAAATAATCCGCGGTTTATTCAATTGAGTGGGGCCTTTATCGCGAACGCGTGCAAATTACCTACGCTGCTATGCTTCGCACAAATCCCGCAAATACTGAAAGCTATAGATGCCGGTCTCGTGGCCGTCGCTCCAGCGAAAATTCAAGGCGTACCGGCCAACGACCGCCAAGTCGGCAATCTTCACTTCGTCGGAAATTGATTCCGGTTTCAAGGTGCGTTCGCCGGTCCATTCGTTGACACATTGTGCGCAGGGACAGGCGCGACGCAAGCGCGCGGCTTCGTAATCGCAAACTTTTTCGTCCGCCCAGGTGATGCGGAGACGTGTATCGCTCTCCTGCGAAATCTCGCGCGGCTCGATCGCTTGTCTTCTGGGAGCGTCCATTTAGCTCGCCTGATTCGCACTGCCGACTGTGTCCAGCGCCGCCGAGACGGTGGCGGCCTTAATGTCAAAATGTGAAGCATTCCAAACCAAGTCACTGCCGCGAATGATTAAGACCTGCGGTGTTTCGTGGTCAATCTGCCAACGCTTTTCGACTTCATTCGAAACGCTGCGCGCGTCCTGGACGACGATCAATCCAATCGGTGCATTAAGGGTCGACATCTCGCGATACGCTCGTGCACTGATGCCGCAGGTGTTGCTGTGCTTGAACAACATGGCTGCAGAACCATTGGCTTTCGAGAGAAAGGCGTCAAGCGCTTCAATGCTCTCAATCTCAAAAAAGGGAGGGTTCATGTGTTTTTCGGCTGACGACTCATCATAGCTAAGCCTTGACCTGAGTGCCTAGTGACAAGTGACGAGTGGCCAGCGCGATGATCCCCGCTTGCCACTATTAACCGCCGCTCAGTCATTATTGAACAAGCTGGGAGGGTGATGAGTGACGAGCACATTGGCTTCCGCTTGCCACTTGTCACCGGTCAGTTATCAGTCGTCACCAGGACCAATTCGGCGACAATACGTTGACTTTGGTGGCCCAGCGGGACTAGATTCTTCTGCAAATCTGGAGCGACCACGGCCGCGCTCGCCAAAAGCCATGTCAGTCGTACGCGTGCCTCTTTTTTAGTTAAGGAGTTGACCATGAAATATGCTGCCCCCTTTTCAAAGTCGATCCTGCTGTTGATTATTGCTTCTCTCTGCGTCGCTAACATCGACGCGCAGAGACGCGGGCGCGGCAAGGCCCCGAAACAGACAGCGAGCAAAGCTACTGGCCTGGTAGATGAAGCCGACAAACTCGCCGACGACAAAAAGTACGCCGACGCCATCGAGACCTACAAGATTGCGATTCGCCTTGATGCCAATTACGCGCCGGCCTACGGCGGTTTGGGCGATGCGTATCTGAACAGCGGGAATTCCCAGCAGGCCGAGGTCGCCTACAAGGAACAGGTGCGACTGGCGCCAAATGATGCTGACGCGCAGTACGATCTGGGATACTTCTACAACGCCATGGGACGTCATGGCGAGGCGTTTTCGCCGCTCGTCAAAGCTTCTTCGCTCGATCCCACTTTTGCCGAAGCGTTCTACGGACTGGGCTACGCCTATTCACGCGGAACCGAATTCGAAAAGTCAATCGGTTTCTATCGCAGTGCGCTGAAGAATAAGCCGGACTACGCTGACGCCTATTACGGCCTGGGAGAAGCCTACGCGCGACTAGGCAAAGCCGATCTCGCGAACGAACAAGTGAAGAAGCTGAATACGCTCGATCCAAAACAGGCGCGCAAACTGGAAAAGGAAATCGCCGCCGCGCAAACTGAGAAAGCCGCTGAGACGCAAACCCAGGTCGCCCAGGTTCAAACGACAACAGCCCCTGGGACCAGCCAACAGTCGGCGCCGGTGACATTACCGTCTCAAACGGCAGCCCCGGTGCAGCAACCGACCCCGCGCAAAGTCGACGAGATTAGGCCTCAGCAAAATCCGACCACACAGCCGGCCAGCTCGACCGAACCGACATCACGACAATTGCAACAGGGACCGCCGCCACAAACCCAGCAGCAGACGTCGTCACAGCCAAACGCAACCACATCCTCGCCGGCATCAAACCCGACGGCAGCCGTCGATCAGGTAAAGGTGCTGCCGGTGAGCGCCAAGCGCTGGGCGCTGGTAATCGGCGTAGACAAATATGTCGATCCGCAAATCAGCCAATTGAAAGGCTCTGACAATGACGCGCGTCAGATTGCCGACGCGCTGGTGCGCTATTCCGGATTTCCGCAGGATCAGGTGATTCTGCTTTCGACATCACAGCCGGTTGAGCGCCAACCGACGCGCGTAAACATCCTGCGTCGTCTTTCGAATCTGAGCACCACCGTACCCAAGGATGGAATGTTGCTGGTCTCGTTCGCTGGCCACGGCATGGAACGCGGCGGACAAGCATTTCTATTGCCCGCCGACGCGCAAATCAGCGATCAGATTTCTTTCCTGGAAGAAACCGCGATCAGCATGACGCGCGTCAAGTCATGGATTAAAGAAACCGGCGTCAGCCAGGTTTTGCTATTGCTCGATGCCTGCCGGAACGATCCCGGTGGCCGCGCCGACGCGCCCAATCCGCTGAGCAATGCCTACGTTAACGCTTTTAACTTCGATGTGCGGAACAAAGAAGTGCAGGCGTTCGCAACTGTCTACGCGACGGGCATCGGCCAACGCGCTTATGAATACACCGAAAAGAAGCAGGGCTATTTCAGTTGGGCGGTGGTCGAAGGTTTAAAGGGCGGCGCCGCGAACGATAAGGGCGAAGTAACCCTTTCGCAGCTGGTCAAATATGTGCAGGATGCAGTACCGAAGCGTATCGCCGTGGATCTCGGCTCAACCAAGCAGCAAAAGCCATTTGCGGTAATTGAGGGTTATCGGGCTGACGAACTCGTCCTGGCAGTCACCAACGCCGCGTCAAATACGACGAGCAATGTTCCGGGCCAAATCGCCACCGTTGATCCGGCTGCGATCGAACTCGCCTACTGGGACACGATTAAAAACAGCAATAATCCGAACGACTTCAAATCCTATCTGGACAAATATCCGGATGGTCAATTCGCTGAATTGGCGAAATCTCGTTCAAATGCTTCGCGGCCGTCGGGTGGCGGCGGCGGCGGTGACTCAGTCGAGATGATGTATTGGAACGCGATCAAAGACAGTCGCAATCCCTCGGACTTCCGTGCCTACGTAACCAAGTTTCCAGGCGGTCTCTTTGTCGAATTAGCGAACAGCCGCATCGCCACGCTCGACGCCGAAGCAAACGAGGCGGCCCGAGTCAGGGCCAGCACTGAAGCCGATAATCGCATACGCAACACTCATATCTTCGACGTGCTGAATGAAGGACGCACCGAAGGCTCGCTGACCGTTGCCCCTGGCACGCTTACCTTTGAACCCAAAAAGTCGAACGCCAAAAAGAACATGGTGATTCAATGTTCGCAGATTAAGCGCGTCGAGTCCGGCAAGTCCGCCCTGCAACCGCCGCACGTCAACCTTTATCTCAATTCCCCAGCGCAGGGCGGAGAGAAAAAGGACGATACGACGATCGTGTTTTGGACTTCGTCAGGCGGCCAGGGATTGTTCGTCAACAAACCGGTCGTCGACATCACAGCGAACGTGCTCAATGCCGTCATCGAAGCTTGTAAAATGGCTCGCGTCAACCAGTAAGGTCAGCTATTCAGGAATAATTCAAACCGCGCATTGTTCGAAAACGCACGGTCTCGCTCATCACAGAATTCTGAATGTCCGCCGATAAGTCGCAGCTGGAAACGGTCACGCTCAATGAAACCTCGGCTGCGCCGCTCAACGAGACCACCCTGCCGCAGACTGCCAATCTCATCGGCCACCTGCTCGACGATCGTTACCAGATAGAAAAGGAATTGGGTCACGGCGGCGTCGGGATCGTCTACCTGGCGCGCGATCGGAAACTCCACGACAAGCCGGTCGTCATCAAAGTCCTGCTCGACAAATCTCTGGACAATGCCTGGGTGGTGCAAAAGTTTCAGCAGGAGAAAGAGGCGCTGGCGCGGGTCGATCACCCCGGCGTCGTCGGCATCCTGGACACGGGTGAACTGCCTGACGGCAAGCCATACCTCGTGATGCAATTCATCGACGGCGTCACTCTACGTTCGCAAATCAAGTCTGAGGGAATGCCACTTGAGCGCGCGGCGGAAGTACTCAAGCAAACTGGCCGAGCTTTATCGGTAGCGCACGACAAGGGCATCTTCCATCGCGATCTGAAACCCGAAAATATCATGCTGCAAAGCTTCGCCGGCGGCGAAGAGCAGGTAAAAATCATCGATTTCGGAATCGCGAAGCTAAAAAACTCAACCGTCGCGCCCAGCACCATGACCGGCGCGACGGCGGGCACCGTGGCTTACATGGCGCCGGAGCAATTGAGCGGCCGGCCGACCTCCGCGATGACCGACATCTACGCCCTGGGCACCATCGCGTACGAAGTCCTCGCCGGGCGCAAGCCTTTCAATCCGGAGACCGGCTTTGAATTGCTCGAGATGCAGCGCCGTGGAGCCCGAGTCAGCGTCAGCGATTTGCGGCCGGCGGTGTCTCAGGAGGCAAACGATCTGATCCTGCGCGCGCTCAGCTTCGATGCGGCCGCGCGGTTTGCCAGCGCACGCGAGTTTGGCGACGCCCTGGCCCACGCCCTGAACGACGAAGTGACCCGCGAGCAAAGACAGGTGACGCCCGCACAAATGCCGGCGACGCAACTGAAGACGCAAGCCAATCCACCCGCGCGACAGACGTCGGATCTCGCACAAAAGACAATCGCCGGACGTTTCGAGGCGGCCAAGGTGGAGACGCTAAACCCGTCGGCGTACGCACCCGCAATTGAAGAAAAAACGCCTTCCGGTAACGGGTCGAAAGTAGCGATTGCGGTGGTTGCGCTCGTCATCATCGGCGCAGTAGCAGGGATCCTGATTTGGAAACGCGACGCGATCTTCGGTGGGCGCGGCAGCGAGCGTTCACTCGCTTACTCGCTGACGGTGCAGAAGATGCGTGACGGCAAACCGTACCAGAGCGAGTTCCAATCATCCGGCCAGGAGATTTTTGAAAACGGCTGGAAGTTCCGCATGAACATGGACAGCCCGCAAGACGGTTATCTGTACCTGCTCAATGAAGGACCCGCGAGCGGTGACCTGACCACTTACGACGTGCTATTTCCGGAGCCGAAGACGAACAACGGTTCGGCGCGCGTGACCGCAAATCAGAAGCTGCAAACTGCCTGGATGCGCTTCGACGACAATCAGGGAACGGAAAGGCTCTGGCTGATCTGGTCCGCCGCGCCGGTCAAAGAATTGGAAGCAGTCACCGGCGCGGTGAACGACCGCGATCTCGGTCAAATCAAAGACGAAACCAAGGCGCGCAGCGTGCAAGACTTTCTCAGACTTCGGTCATTGCCGAGGCCCGAACTCACCAAAGACTCCGCGAATGAGCAGTCAGTTGTGAAGTCGCGAAAAGAAATACTCGTGAGTGCGATTGAATTGAAACATCACTGATCGATGCAAATTCCCCAACCTTCAAACACCGTACGCACAGCGACGCCTATCGTCACTTTGCTCCTGCTGCTGATGAATGCTTTCGGACAGCAGCCGGATCGGCAACTCGTTCAAAACAATTCGCAGTCCGGCGCCAGCAGCAAGCGCATTGCGCTGGTAATCGGTAACGGTGCCTACACAACTGCGCCGCCCTTGAAGAATCCGCCCAACGATGCGCGTGACATGGCCGCGACGTTGAAGACCCTCGGCTTTGATGTCACCAGCGGCGTCAATCTCAACCAGCGAGACATGAAACGTTTGATTCGCGAGTTTGGATTGAAGTTGAAGACCGGCGGGTCCGGTTTGTTCTATTACGCTGGCCATGGCGTGCAGTCGAAGGGGCGCAACTACCTGATTCCGGTCGATGCGAACATTCAAAGCGAAGCTGAGGTCGAAGATTCGGGAGTCGATGCCGCACTGGTCCTGAATTTCATGGACGATGCGCAGAACGGCCTGAACATCGTCATCCTCGATGCCTGTCGCAACAACCCCTTCGCTCGCAGTTTCAGATCGGCAAACGATGGTCTGGCTCAGGTCGATGCGCCCACCGGCACGCTGATCGCCTACGCCACCGCGCCGGGACGCGTGGCCTCGGACGGCGCCAATCAGAACGGCCTTTACACTGCTGAACTATTGAAACAGATGCGCACGCCGGGGCTGTCGGTCACAGACATGTTCATGCGCGTGCGGGCTGAAGTAATGAAGCAGACCGCGAACAAACAAGTACCGTGGGAGGCTTCCTCGCTGGTCGGATCGTTCTATTTCGCCGGGACATCTTCAGACTCATCGCCCATCGCGAACACTGCGAAAATCGATCCGGTCGCTTTTGAA
>JBIOZK010000083.1:0-12756 GCA_044870975.1 Pyrinomonadaceae bacterium | reverse complement strand
GAGGGAGGGCAGCCCCGGCACGCGCCCGACTATCACGAAGGGCTACTTCCCAGACATGGCTTCCCTCACGGTCGGGCTTCTGACGCTACTGCGCTCCCGTTCTACTGATCTACAATGTCGTCTCTGTAATGCGAAGTGTCTTGCTCACAGTTTTGATTATCGCGGCGTCGGTATCTTACTCTGGCTGCAAGCGAACTTCGCAAACGGCCTCGCCGTTGACAGCTCGTAACCAATCCTCTGCAACTCAACCAGCCAATCATGACAACATGATCCTCATCAATGGCGGCAAGTACGTTATGGGCACCGAAGACGGCATGCCGTACGAAGCTCCGGCTCATGAAGTAACCGTAAAATCATTCTGGATGGATCGACATGAAGTCACGGTCGCCGAGTTCGCGAAATTTGTCGCGGCCACTGGCTACCAAACTGAAGCTGAGCAGTACGGCTGGTCCGGCGCATTCAATCTCAAGACCAAGCAATGGGAGAAAACGAAGGGGGCTGATTGGCGACACCCCGACGGACCAAACTCGCAAGCAGCAGAAAATGAACCGGTGAGCCAGGTTTCCTGGAATGATGCAGCGGCGTATGCGAAGTGGGCCGGCAAGCGCTTGCCCTCTGAAGCTGAGTGGGAATTTGCCGCTCGCGGCGGATTGGTTCAGCAAAAGTATTCGTGGGGAAACGACGTCCGCCCGAATGGGAAACCGGTGGCGAACTGGTGGCAGGGCAATTTTCCCAAACGCAATACCGACGAAGATGGATTCATCTCCCGCGCGCCGGTCGAGAGCTTTCCGCCGAACGGCTATGGTCTTTTCGAGATGACCGGAAATGTCTGGGAGTGGTGCGCCGATTTATACGACGATAATTATTACGCAAATTCTCCGGTAGATGATCCGCAGGGGCCCAGCGATGGTAACGACCGTTCGATCAGAGGCGGCTCATGGATGTGTGCAGAGAACTTCTGCACCAACTATCGGGTGGCATCGCGCAGTCATGCGACGCCCGACAGCGGGTTGAATAATCTCGGTTTTCGTTGTGTGCGCGATCAGTAACCAGAGTCAGCGTCCGCGAAATACATCTCGGGACGGCGTGCAGCTACCGCGACCACCGGCAGCGACTGAAGCGCCGATAATGGCGGCCGTGCCGAGAATGCGCATCCAGTTATGATGCTTCGGCGGCCGTTCAACCGGCGTCTCTCTCGTCTCGAGCGGTCTTTCGACCGATCTACTGCGCGTGGTTTCTGCTAAGGTGTTGCTCGTTTGCGCGACGCGGCGCGGCCGCGTCTGCGAGTAGGGACACGTCGCAGAAACCAAAACCACAACGACAACTAAGCTAATGTTGATTAGTCGCTTCATAATTCGGGCACCAGAAGCGTCATCGAGGAGAGACTTCTAAGATGGCCGGAACTATAAACCTGTTTCTTAATCCTGACAAGGGTCGAATTGGGGCGCTGCTGGTGTTGATCCTGGTCGGGGTGGCGGGCGGTCATGGGTTAGCACCGGGCCAACCGACCCTCGCGCAGACTTCCGCGACACCGCAAGCTTCACTCAATCCGAAATTGCCGACGATCTTCGTCGCCGGTGACTCCACGGCTAACAATCACACCAATGGTGCGCTCGGTTGGGGCGATCCATTCATCAGTTATTTCGACGCCACAAAGGTCAACGTGGTCAATCGCGCGCGCGGTGGTCGCAGTAGCCGCACGTTCATAACCGAAGGCCTCTGGGACAAGGTCCTGGGCGAGATGAAAAAGGGCGACTTCGTCTTGATTCAGTTTGGACATAATGACGGCGGCGCCGTAAACGACGCGTCACGCGCGCGCGGGTCATTGCCGGGTCTCGGCGAAGAAACCCAGGAGATCGACAATCAGGTGACGAAGCAACATGAGGTCGTGCACACTTTCGGCTGGTACATGCGCAAGATGATCGCTGACGTGAAAGCCAGGGGCGCGACGCCGATCGTGCTTTCACTGACGGTGCGTAATATTTGGAAAGATGGCAAGGTTGAGCGCGGGTCAGGACACTTTGCCGAGTGGGCGCAGGAAATCGCGAAGTCACAACACGTCGCCTTCATTGACGTAACCAAAATCATCGCCGACGAGTACGAACGGAGAGGCGAAGAAAAGGTTAAGGAACTATTCGGTCCAGACCACACGCACACAAGTCCCGCAGGGGCTGAGTTGAATGCCGCGTTGACCGTCGCCGGTATCAAGGCCCTTAACATCAGTAACTTGAAATCCTTCTGGCTGAAGAAGTGAAACCTTCATGAATCGAAACCGCATCTCTGCTACCTGTTCTATCGTAATGGCGATGGTTTTCTTGTTGGGCGTGTCAGTCGCTTACCAGGCCCAGGCACAGTCGGGCACGCGCGAGCGGCTCGCTCTGAATGCTGATTGGCGCTTTCAAAAGGGTGACCCGGCCGGCATTGAAGGGCAGTTATCCTACGAGCGTTTGAAACCCTGGATCATCCCGACGGGAAATGATTTTGTTAAGGGAGAGAAAAAGCCCGAGCGCCCTAAGGGAGAGCCCGTCAAAGATATCTCGTACGCACAGACCAAGTTTAATGATGGCGCCTGGCGTCAGTTGAATCTGCCGCACGACTGGGGCATCGAAGGCCCTTTCAAGCAGGAGTATCCGGGAGAGACTGGCAAGCTGCCGTGGTGGGGCGTCGGCTGGTATCGAAAGCACTTCAACGTTTCGCCAAATGAAAAGGGAAAGCAATTCTATCTCGACATCGACGGAGCGATGGCTTATGCCACGGTGTGGCTCAATGGAAAATTTGTCGGCGGCTGGCCCTACGGCTACGCCTCATTCGAATTGGACCTTACGCCTTACATCGAATTCGGAGCCGACAATGTGATTGCCATCCGTTTGGACAACCCGCCTGATTCTTCACGCTGGTATCCGGGCGGCGGCATCTACCGCAACGTTTGGCTGGTGAAGACGGCCCCGGTTCACGTGGCGCATTGGGGAACCTACGTAACGACGTCGCAAGGCGTGGGCGTCGATGCGAACATCGACCTCACGATTCAGGTCCAGAACAACTCGGCAAGAGAAGCGAACGGATTTGCCAGGGTACAACTCTTCGAGCTCGCCGGCGACGGCAAGCAGGTTGGCAAGCCTGCGGCCGCTTCTTCACCGCTAAAGTTCAGCGTTCAGGCAAATGCAACTCAGCCCATCGCGGCGGCGTTTCGACTGAAGCAGCCAAAGCTCTGGAACCTTAAAACCCCAAACCTGTACGTAGCCGTCACTTCGATTGAATTCGGCGGACGAGTCGTCGACAGGTATGAAACGGTTTTTGGGATTCGTGACATTGACTTCAATGCTAACGGCGGTTTCCTGCTGAATGGCGAGGGCGTAAAGCTTCAGGGTGTCTGTGATCATCACGATCTCGGCGCGCTGGGTTCCGCATTGAATCTGCGGGCCCTCGAACGGCAGTTGGAAATTCTGAAAGAGATGGGTGTCAATGCGATTCGCACCAGTCACAATCCGCCGGCGCCGGAGCTGCTCGATCTCGCTGATCGCATGGGCTTTCTGGTGATGGACGAAGCGTTCGACGCCTGGCGCCGTGGCAAGAAGAAGAACGATTATCATCTACTCTTTGATGATTGGCATGAGCAGGACTTGCGCGCGCAGGTGCGTCGCGATCGCAATCATCCTTCAGTCATTCTTTGGAGCATCGGCAACGAGATTGGCGAACAGGGTAACGCTGAAGGACATGCGCTTGCCGGCGAGCTGAGAGAGATTGTTCATGATGAAGATACGACGCGGCCGGTTACCGCTGGGGCGAACAACGTGAATGCGGCCTACAACGGTTTTCAAAAGATGGTCGATGTCTATGGCTACAACTACAAGCCCACGGAATATGGAAAGTTCCGCCAAAGCAATCCGTTGATTCCTTTGTTTGCCAGCGAGACAGCGTCAACCGTCAGTACGCGCGGCGAATATTTCTTCCCGGTTGCGGCAGACAAAGCGCTGGGGCGCGCCGACTTTCAAATGAGTTCCTACGACCTGTATGCGCCTCGCTGGGCCTGGCCCCCTGACGTGGAGTTCAAAGGGCTCGATGAATTTCCCTTCACCGCCGGTGAGTTCGTCTGGACCGGGTTTGATTATCTAGGCGAGCCGACCCCTTACGATCGCGATTCAACCGCGCTGCTTAACTTTACCGATCCAGGCAGACAGGATCAGGCCAGTAAAGAACTAAAGGACACGACCAAGATCAAAGTCCCTTCGCGCAGTTCCTATTTTGGCATCGTCGATCTGGCCGGCTTCAAGAAAGATCGCTTCTACATTTACCAGGCGCGCTGGCGGCCGGACTTGCCGATGGCCCACATTCTGCCGCACTGGAATTGGCCTGAGCGCGCGGGCCAGGTCACGCCGGTGCACGTCTATACTTCCGGCGATGAAGCGGAGTTGTTTCTCAACGGCCGCTCGCTCGGACGAAAGAAGAAGGCTCAATACGAGTACCGTCTGCGCTGGGACGAGGTGAAGTACGAGCCGGGCGAGTTACGCGTGGTGGCCTATAAGAACGGTAGACCGTGGGCTGAAGACCGGATGAAGACCACCGGTTCCGCGGCCCGGTTAATTCTGAAAGTTGACCACGCGCGCATCAAGTCGGATGGTGATGACCTGGCATTCGTCACGGTGATGATCACTGACCGCGACGGGCTGCCGGTTCCGCGAGCGAATAATCGAATTCAATTTGAAGTCTCGGGTCCTGGTGAAATCGTGGCGACCGACAACGGCGATCCTACTAATCTGGAATCGTTCCAGGCGAAAGACCGAAATGCCTTCAATGGACTTTGTCTGGTGATAATTCGTTCGCATCGCGGAAAACCCGGGATAATAAAGTTAAGAGCAAAATCGGCTGGCCTGAATCCAGCGGAGATTTCCATCAATAGCACACGTTAGACGGGCTGGGCTGAAAGATGCGAGGACATTGATGACTAAGCTTAAATTTTTGACGCTCGCGCTAATCATCTCCTGCGCCGCAGTCGCGCGGGGTAACGTCGCGCTTCCGGACGTGCTTAGCGACGGCATGGTGCTTCAGCAAAACCAAAAGGTCCCAATCTGGGGCAAAGCCGACCCAGGCGAACCGATCACAGTTCGCTTCGCCGGCCAGTCAAAAAGCACTACTGCGGCAGAAGATGGCGAATGGCTTATCAAGCTGGACCCGATGAAAGCAAACGCCACCGCGGCAAACATGACCATCGCCGGCCGGAATACAATCGAGTTGAAGGACATCCTGGTTGGCGAAGTCTGGCTGGTCGCCGGTCAATCAAATATGCAGCGTCTGCTGAGCGAGACCGCAAACGGCGAAGCTGCGATTGCCGCTGCGGATCATCCGCAGATTCGTTTGTTCAATGTCAGCCGCCAGGTCGCTTTCAAACATGCGCCGCCGCCGCTGGCGCGTTGGCGGGCCTGCTCGCCGCAGAGTGTTAAAGAGTTTTCCGCCGCGGGCTACTATTTCGGTGTCGAACTCGAGACCCAACTGCACGTGCCGATTGGCTTGATCAATGCCTCATACGGAGGCTCGCAAGCCGAGGCTTGGACACCCGTCGAATATCTGGTGACATCGGCTGATCTTAAGCCGACCGTCGATCGAACAAAGATTTGGGACGAAGAACGAGCGCGCGTGCGGGTGGAATACGACGAGGCAATTAAGAAGTGGCGCGCGGATGCCGATAAAGCGACCGCTGCCGGAGCGCGACCAAGTCCGTCTCCCGCGGTTCCGGACGCCCTGCGCGAGTATCGCATCGCCGCTTCGATTTACGACGGCATGATTGATCCGCTGATTCCTTTCTACATTAAGGGCGCGATTTGGTATCAAGGCGAATCGAATGAAGCGCGGGCGCAGCAGTACGGGATTCTCCTGCCGACGATGATCAAAGCGTGGCGCGAGCGCTGGGGTGAGGGAGACTTTGCATTCGGTATCGTTCAACTTCCCAACTATCGCGAGCCAAAACCTGAGCCGGCGGATGAAGCATGGAGTCACATCCGCGAAGCACAGCGACGCACCGTTGATAACACACCCAACACCGGGTTAATTGTGACGATCGACATCGGTGAAGCTCACGATATTCATCCAAAGAACAAACTGGATGTTGGCAAGCGCATGGCCCGCTGGGCGTTGGTTGACGTTTACGGAAGGAAAGTTACTAAATCCGGTCCAATGTTTCGGGCCGCCTGGAACTCGGGTTCTCAAGTCACGATCGCGTTCGATCAAGTTGGACAAGGACTTCGCGCGCGCGACGGCACCGACTTAAGCGAGTTCGCCATCGCCGGTGTCGATCGCAAATGGTATTGGGCGCACGCAAAGATTGTCAGCAAGAATACGGTCCAGGTCTGGTCGGAATCTGTTAAGCAGCCTCTTGCTGTCCGTTACGCCTTCAACAATAATCCGCGCAATCCAAATCTTACGAACGATACAGGTTTGCCCGCCGCGCCCTTCCGCACTGATAACTGGCCAGGACCTACCGATGGAAAGCGTTGAGGGTCAGGTTAGTTGAGGTTCAAGCTGACTGAGGTTGGGGCGAAAAGCCGTAGGCTTTGACAAGGTTTGGATCTCGCGACATGACTCACGTTTGACCAACTGCGTCGGTATCGTGATCGTTTCCGCAGCCAGGTCGGGCTGGTTAAGCCGTTCGACCGCCAACGCCGCGAGTCCTCTGCCGACCTGTTCGGTAAAAACTCGGACAGATGTCAGCGGCGGACGCAATGACGCCGCTTCGGTGTCGTTGAACCCGACCACGCTGATATCTTCCGGGATGCGCAGGCCGCTCTCGTGGATTGCCTGGTAAGCTCCGCGCGCGGCCGCATCGTCGCCGGCAAACAGCGCGGTTATCGGGTCACCACTTTTCAGAATTGATTTGGTGGCGAGATAGCCGAGGTCCTCGCCTTCACCCGAGTCGAATTCGTTCACGCGCGGCGGCAAGCCGGCTTCCTCCATCGCGCGCCGGTAACCTTCGTGTCGACTCTTGAACCAGGGCATTTGAAAATTGCCGATGTACCAGATGTCCCGGTGACCAAGCGATAGCAGATAGCGCGTCGCCTCATGCGCGCCTTCAATGTCATCGAAGTAGACACCGCTGCAACGTTCCTGCTCCCAGTCGCCTATGACGTTGTTGCCCATTACCACGTATGAGATGCCACGGTGGCTCAGTAGATCCAGAAGGTTCTGTGAGTTCTTGCCGGCGAGAATAGCTGCGTTAATCGGTCCCGGCCGAGTAAGAATTCTCGGCAAGTGCAGATTCTGCCAGGGCACGTTGCTGCCGTAGTGAATCGGAAGAAAAAGCAGTCCGCAATCGTGACTCGCGCAGTAAGTCTCTGCGCCCACCATCACCCCTGCGTGAAAAGGATTAAAGAGTTCCCTGTTCGCGAGAATGAAAGCGATAATCTTGGCTTTCCCTTTGCCATTCACTTCCAGCTTGAGTTCTGAGGCAGCCTTCAAAACCTTCGCGCGCAGCTCGGCTGAAACACGATCGCTACCGGTCATGACTCGCGAAACAGTCGCCACGCTCACCCCGGCGAGCTTTGCAACATCTTCGATTCGCGCTTTGCCTGCCCGTCTTTTCGTCATGGTTTTGGGATAAAAGGACGCTGGCCAACCCCTCGGAAACCTCAAAATACGCCTGCGGGCGAAAAAATTCAAGAACTTTCTGCGGGATGTTTCAGGCAAGCATGAAAATTTACCATGGATCGCTTGAAAGTTTTTCTTGACGTCGGGACAGTTTTGAAATATTGTTCTGTCCGAAAACTGGTTCTTTCGGCGGAGCACCCGGTTCCGTCGCGTTGCCGACTAATCAAACAGCATGCCCGACGGCCTGCTTAATCTCGTGAAAGTAGGAGTATCCGACCCATGAAATCCATTACCAGAAAAGTTAGTGTGCTGGCGGGCGTTGTGCTTGCTGCATTCTGTCTTCTTTTTGTAGTCCCCGTGTCGATGCAAGCCCAGGAGTTGCGCGGCAAGATTAGCGGGCGAGTTACTGACCCTAATGGTGCAGCCGTCCCGGGCGCATCTGTGAAGGTGATTGACGTCGCTAGAAATGACACGAAGACGCTGACAACGAACGACGAAGGTCTTTTTGACGCGCCGTATCTAATTCCCGGAACGTATCAGGTGATGGTCGAAGTCACCGGATTCAAAAAGGCGCTGCGGGACAAGGTACAGGTAGCGATCAATCAGACCACGAATGTTGAAATGAAGCTGGATGTCGGAACTCCGCAGGAGCTGGTAACGGTTACTAGCGAACAGCCCCCACTTAACGTGTCAGATCCGAATCTTGGTCAGACAATCGATCGCAAGCGCGTAGACGAATTGCCGTCAGTCCATGGTGATCCTTACTACTTGATCAACCTGACGCCGGGCGTAGCCTACACCGGAAGCACTCGCCTCGATCGTCCTTTCGAACCAACGCACATCGCAAATTTCGCCATGGGTGGCGCTCGTGGTATTCGCAGCGACTTGTTGATTGACGGGGCTCCCAGTACGGCCACGGCGAATGCGAATGAGGTAATCGCGTCTTATGTCCCCCCGACCGATACGACCCAGGAATTCAGAGTCCAGACTGCTACTTACGATGCCCAGTTTGGCAACACCGAAGGCGGCGTCACGAGTATTGTTACTAAAGGCGGCACGAACCAGTATCACGGCACCGCCTATATGTGGCTTGAGCCCGGCTGGATGACAGCCAATGACTTTTTTGGAAATGCGAGCGGTCAGGGCCGGCCCTTTACTTACTCAAACCGTCCCGGCTTCAGCATCGGCGGCCCAGTTAGTATCCCCAAGGTCTACGACGGTAAGAACAAGACCTTCTTCTTTTTCTCATTTGAACAAATCGCCGACTCTCGGCCGCGCTTCGATGCCAACAACATCTGGGCGCCGACTGCGGCGTTGCTAGCCGGCGACTTTTCTGCTTATCAACCGGCTAATTGTGCCGCACCGGGTAAAAATCAGATCTGCATTTTCGACCCTCTTACGGGCACATTCTCCGGGGGAACCGTCACGAATCGGACTCCGTTCACTAACAACATAATTCCGGCGGCCCGGATCAACCCGATTGCCAAGGCAGTGGCCGCTTATCTGGGCTCGCCAAAGCAGGCTTCGCCGACAGGATTACTCAACAACAACCTCAGAGATTCGACGCTGGCGGAAACGCTCAACCCGCCCTACCGGAATTACACAATTCGGCTGGACCAAAACATCGGCGACAAGGACAAATTGTTCGGGCGCTATAGCTGGTACAACCGGAAGAGCACCTATAACAATTACACCGGCAACATCTACGTTGGCGATCGCTTTCTCTTTATCTCAAAGCAGGCAGTGGTAGACGACGTTCACACGATTAACGCGAGCACCGTGCTGAATCTCAGGTACGGTTTCAATCGTTTCATCCGCGGTTCGGACGCGCCCGAAGGTCAATATGGTATGGACCTGACGACGCTTGGCTTCCCGGCTTCCTATAACAGTGCGATTGGCGAAATCACGCGACGATTTCCGCGCTTTGATTTTACCTCCAACGGATCGACCGGCGCGCCGGTCGGCAATGGCCACACTAATGAGTTCCGGCCGGTTGGCAGCCATTTTGTGACTGCCGTGCTAAACCGAGCTCAGGGCATTCATTCGCTGAAGTTTGGCGGTGAAATGCGCATCTATCGCGAAGATGACAGCTTCAGAAGCAATCAACAGTCCGGGCAGTTCGTCTTCGACAACACCTATACCAAGCCGAACAGCAACACCACCAACGGAAACGACCTTGAGGGCCTCCAGGCGTGGGCCGCTTTCCTGCTGGGATATCCGTCAACCATGACGATCGTGCGCGCGTCCGATTACTCCGAATACTCCAAGACTTTTGGATTCTTTGGTCAGGACGATATTCGTCTTAGCAAGAAGCTCACCCTGAATCTTGGTTTGCGTTGGGAGTTTGAAACACCGCTGACTGAGCGGCAAAACAAGAGCGTCTCGGGATTCGATCTTGCCTACACGCAGCCTTTCGAGGCTCAAGCCCAGACCAACTTCGGACTGATTAGCGCCACGGACGTTTTGCGTACGACCTACGGGCTCAATACTATCGCGACCAAGGGCGGACTGTTATTTGCCGGCAAGGATACCGGGTCAGGACTGTATAACACACCGAAGAGCGGTTTCCTGCCTCGCGTCGGCTTTGCCTACGAATTTGATCCCAAGACGGTGATTCGGGGTGGCTTTGGTCTGTATCAGGGCTTCCTGGGTGAGCGCCGCGGCGACGTTATTCAGCCGGGTTATACCCAAACCACGACTCAGCCTTTGAATGTACTCCCGAGTGGCGCACCGATTCCCTACTCCATTTCCAATCCGTTCCCCAGTGGAATCACCGAGCCGAGCGGTAATTCGCTGGGTAAGCAGACGGCTTTGGGCCAGGGCATTAGCTTCTTTAACCAGAATCCGAAGGTCGCGAAACAATTCCGCTGGTCGATCGGCATTCAGCGTGAGCTTTGGGGTGGCTGGGTAGTTGAAGGCGTTTACGTGGGCGACAAAGGCAGTAGCATTGAAATCACCCGAAACATTAATGCCGTACCTCTCAAGTACCTGAATACTGACAATTCAGTAACGCAGGCGATGGCGCTCAACAGTTCAAACCTGGGCGGCACCGTAAGAAATCCGTTCTGTACCACCGTCACCGGCAGTGTATGTACGGCCCCACTGTATACCGGCACAGGCACAACGATTTCACGCCGTACCCTGCTCACTCCGTTCCCTGAGTTCGGCGCCATCAACACCACAAACAACGATGGCTCCAGCTTGTATAATTCGCTCCAGATAAGCTTGAATAAGCGATTCTCGAAGGGTTATGGCTTGAATTTCGCTTACACCAAATCCAAGTGGACCGAGGCCACCGAATATCTGAACGCCGCCGATCCGCTTCCTAACAACGCCATCGCCGCTCAGGACATTCCGAACCGGTTCTCGATGAGCGGTTTTTACGAGTTCCCGTTCGGTAGAGGCAAACAATTCGGAAACCACATAAGTAAATGGGCGGATGTGTTCATTGGCGGCTGGCAGATTCAGGGAGCCTACCAATATCAATCCGGATTCCCGATTAGATTCGGCAGCGACGCATTTTATCTCGGCGGTAAGATTGGCCTTCCGAAGGACCAACAAACCGTGGGCCGATGGTTCAACACCCAGGCCTTCGTTTCCGTGCTCGGCGGCAATCCGACGTGTAAGAATTCCGCCGGCGCCGACGTTACCGCCTCGAGTTGCGCAACGCCGTCCGACCACTTGCGGACCCTGCCCTTCTACTTCACGGACGTGCGAAGTGATCCAATCAACAACGCTGACCTCGGCCTGGCCAAGAACATCAACGTGCGTGAAGGTATGAGAATTCAGTTGCGACTGGAATTCATTAACGCATTCAATCATCCGCTGCTGAACACTGGTGGTCTGGGTAACTCTCAAGTTGTAGTTAACCCGTCATCCACCACTTTTGGCCAAACCAGTGCTTCCAACCAACAGAACTACGCGCGCCGCGCGCAGTTCATGGCCAAGTTCATCTTCTAGATGGGATGAACCAGTTCTTTAACCACCGGGGAGTTTGCGTCCAGCAGGCTCCCCGGTTTTGTTTTGAGACTGACTTGGAGCGCGGGCATCCCCGCCGGCAAAGCGCACGCACTGCGCTTGAGTCTTTGTTCCCGGGTTGAGCGGGCCAGGATGTCCGCGCTCCAACACCACGACCATGACCGTATCTCGTCGCCATTTTCTGTGGCTGGCAATCGCTGGTGCAGCATTCTCAAACGCCAGAAGTGCGGACTCATCGCAAGGGCCGACTCGCGGCATTTCCTTAACTCCAATCGATCGAAAAGCCCTGGTAGATCGTCACAATCCGGTTCTGCAGAACTTCGACCTGCTTTCTCCCCTGTCGATCGGCAACGGCGAATTTGCTTTCACGGCCGACCCTACCGGACTGCAGACCTTTAACTGGGAATATGAGAAGGCGACGCCGCTCTGCACCATGTCGCAATGGGGTTGGCACACTTCGCCGCTGCCGGCCGGACTGAACCCGAATGCGCTGCGCCTAACGCAATACGATACACACGGACGGTCAGTCGGCTATCACACCAGCTCCGAAGGTCAGACGGAACTCTTTAACTGGCTTCGTCAGAACCCGCACCGATTGAACCTTGCGCGGATTGGCCTCCTCTTAACGAGAGGTGATGTTGGCGGAGCGATGAGCGACATATCAGAGATCAATCAGCGGCTCGACCTTTGGTCGGGAACGCTGCACAGCAGTTTCCGCTTCGATGGTGAGCGGGTATACGTCCGCACCACGGTTCACCCGATCTACGACTTGCTCGCCGTCGAAATCACTTCGCGCTTAATACGAAGGTCTTCAGCGCGTCTGGGACTGCTTGGTGTTCGCGTTGGATTTCCCTATGGGTCGTCCGAGATGAATGCCTCGGATTGGCCAAGCTACAAAAAACACAAGACAACCGTGACGCAGGCGAGCCACTCAGTTCAGATACATCGCCAGTTGGATAACGACGAGTATTACGGCGCGATTGAGTGGGAAGCTAAAGCGTCATTCGAGGAAGACGACCATCACCAATACATTCTGTACCCATCGGGAACGCAGGATCGACTCGCGTTCGTAGCAGCCTTCTCGCCCAAACCAATCGCCCACACGCTGCCGACGGTTGCGTCGACTTTTACTGCGGCCGCCAATCATTGGCAGCGATTTTGGAGCACTGGCGGAGCAATCGACTTGTCCGAGAGTCGCGATCG
>JBIOZK010000082.1:0-4735 GCA_044870975.1 Pyrinomonadaceae bacterium | reverse complement strand
ATTCGCAGCCATATCTCGGTAGGGCAGGGAATTTACAAGTCGACGGACGCCGGCAAGACCTGGAAGATGATGGGCCTGGAAAAGACCGGGCGCATCGGTCACGTCGTGATCGATCCCAAGAACCCGGACATTGTGCTCGCATGCGCGGTGGGACACGCGTACGGCCCGCAGCAGGAGCGTGGTGTCTTTCGCACCACAGATGGCGGGAAGACCTGGGACCGGGTGCTGTTCACGGACGAGAACTCTGGCTGTTCAGACCTGGTCATGGATCCGAGTGATTCCAAGACGCTGTTTGCCGGCATGTGGCCCTTGACGATTCGGACGTGGGGCCGGACCAGCGGCGGACCGGGTAGTGGTCTGTTTGTTTCCCATGATGCTGGCGCAACGTGGAAGAAAATCACCGGACATGGTTTGCCGGCGGGCATGACCGGCAAATGGGGGTTGGCGATTGCGCGTTCAAACCCGAAGCGAATCTATGCGCTGATTGAAGTCGGCGACGGTACGCCATTTAACGGAAGCGGCGAGCCGACCGAAGTTGGAAAACTGTGGCGCTCAGACGACGGCGGCACCAACTGGAAGATGGTCAGTTCGGATCGGACGATGGGCGGACGCACTCATTATTACTTCCGCGTCGAAGTTTCACCCGATAACGAAAATGAAGTGCACTTCTTAACGAACCCTTACAGCCGTTCGGTTGACGGAGGCCAAACCCGTGTGGGCGGCGGCGGCCCCGGCGGCGGCGGTGGTGGCGGCTTCCAGGCGAGTCCCGGCGGCGATAATCACGACATCTGGATTGACCCGACCCAACCAAATCGGATCGCGGTCGCGAACGATGCCGGCGTCAGTCTATCGGTGACGCGTGGTCAAAGCTGGCAGCGGATTCAACTGCCGAACGGTCAGCTTTATCACGTTACGGTTGATAATCAGATCCCTTATTACGTCTATGGTAATCGGCAGGACGGGCCGTCGTATCGGGGTCCCAGCCGAACCGGCGGAGGTGCCTTCGGAGGCGGCGCCATACCGCGGAGCGCCTGGATCAATATCGCCGGGGGCGAGAGCGGCTTTTCAACGCCTGATCTGGTTGACAGCAACATCATCTGGTCAACCGCATCCGGTTCCGGCAGTGTCGGCGGCATCGTGGAAGTCTTTAACCTCAAGACTGGACAAGCGCGTAACGTCGAAGTGTGGCCCGAGCAGGCCAGCGGCCACGTCGCCTCCGATCTGAAATATCGTTTCATTTGGACGATGCCCTTGACCATCTCCCCGCACGATCACACGAAGGTCTATGTCGGCAGCCAGTACGTTCATCAGACAACCGACGGTGGTAATAGTTGGCAGGTCATCAGTCCTGATCTTAGTTTGAACGATAAGAGTAAGCAGGGCTATTCGGGTGGTTTGACAGGCGACAACATCGGCGTGGAATACGGCGGCGTCGTGTTTGCGATCGCCGAATCACCTAAAGCAGCCGGCACGATTTGGGCCGGAACCAACGACGGCCAGGTGCAGCTCACGCGCGACGGCGGCAAGAGCTGGACGAACGTCACGAAGAACATTCCAAACATGCTCTCGTGGGGCACGGTCAGCAACATCGAAGCATCGCGCTACAACGCGGGCACGGCGTACATCACGGTCGATGGGCACCAGGAAAATAATCGTGACCCGTGGATCTATAAGACGAACGACTTCGGCAAGACGTGGAAGTTGATCGTCAACGGCATTCCGAAGTCGATGCTGAGCTATGCGCATTGCGTGCGCGAAGATCCAACCCGTCAGGGCCTGCTGTATGTCGGCACGGAAAATGGCATCTACGTTTCATATAACGATGGCGAGAACTGGGAGTCGCTGCAATTCAATCTGCCGCACGCGCCGGTTTATTGGATCGCCGTGCAGGAGCATTTCAACGACCTGGTGATCTCGACCTATGGCCGCGGCTTCTGGATCCTGGATGATCTGACGCCGATCCAACAGACGAATGACTATTTAAAGGGCGTGAATGCTCATCTGTTCCCCGTTCATTCGACGTATCGCTTCCGCGGTATTACCGTTCCCTACGCGTCTTCGGACGATCCGACGGCGGGGCAGAACCCACCGTACGGAGCAAACATTAATTACTACCTGAAGTCGGCTCCGCGGGAAGCGCAAATCAAAATTCTCGATGTCCGGGGCAACACCGTGCAGACGATTCGCGGCACCCGCAACGCCGGCTTTAACCGGGTCTGGTGGAACCTGCGTAATGAGAATTCGAAGGAAATCCGCCTGCGCACGATACCGATGTATGCGCCCGACATCAAACTGAACAACGACGGCTGGCGCCCATTGCCCGAAGGTGGCCGCATGTCGGTGTTGATGCCTCCGGGAACTTACACGGTTAAATTGATCGTGGACGGTCAGGAAGTCGAAAGCCAGACGCTCAAGGTGCTGAAGGATCCGAACGCCGGCACCACGGAAGTCGATATTCAGAAACAGACCGCGATGTTGCTGGATCTGCGGAAGGATCTGGAATCAGCCGCCGACATGGTCAATCAAATTGAAAACACTCGCGCGCAATTGATCAAGCTGCGTGCGGAGCACCCTGACATGAAATCTGCTGCTGACGATTTCGAAAAGAAATTGACGGACATCGAGGACGGCCTGATTCAACGCCGCTACACCGGCCAGGGTCAGGACACGACGCGCTTTCCGGCCGGGATGATCGGCAACATGACGTATCTGGCCGGCGGTATAGCCGGCGGCGATTTCCCGCCGAACAAACAGCAGCAGGAAGTGCACGCGATGTTCAAAGGCCGGTTGGCGGACCTGCGCAAGCGTTTGGACGCGGTCACGGCAAACGATCTCAGCAAGTTCAATCAGATGCTGAAGGACAAGAATATTAGTACAACAATTTCAGGAGGCAGTGACTGAGCTGAGGGCAAGTCATCGGGGCGTAATCAGCGCTTTTATTACTCGACCTGACTGCACATCGGCGAGCGCTTCATTCGCGTGAGTTAAGTCGTATCGCGAAAGGCTCGACTTCAATTCGGTCCACGGCTTCGACCGGATTGGATCGGAAACAATCTGCACGCCGCGATAGAAATGCGAGAAGTCCGAACCCCAGCAACCGCGCACGTCCAGATGCTTCTTGTTCAGATCGAGATGGGGATTTAAGGATGCGTCTCCGTGATCGGTGTACTGTCCGACAATCACCACGCGGCCCGCGTCGCGAGTGGCGCGCATCGCCTGCGCGACTGCCTCAGGTGCGCCGGTGGCCTCGATGGTAACGTCCGCGCCGCGACCGTTCGTTCTTTCCAGTACCCAGGCCAACCGTTCACGTTCATCGTGCTTTTCAAAATTCAGCACGTCCGACGCGCCGACCTCTGACGCGGCTTGCAAGCGATCATCCGGTGCGCCGATGCAGAGCACTCGGATCGCACCCCGCATCAGAGCCAGAATGATTCCGTTTATTCCAACGGGACCTGATCCAAGGACCAGCACAGTATCAGCAATCGCGATGTCCCCACGTTCGACCGCATGCAGCGCAGTCGGGAGTGCGCATCCGCCCGCCATAAAGGTTTCCGGTTCGGCATCCAGTCGAATGCAGCGCACACCAGGCTTGAGGTAAATCTGATCGGCCCAGCCCCCGCACAATCCGTCATCAAGCCCATAAGTGATTCCATAAACCTTTCGTTGCGGACATCGCGTCGTCGCCTTGGCGACCAGACAATACCAGCACGCATTACAGGTGCGATGCACGTCGAGAAAGGTCACCCGGTCGCCTTCGCGAAACTCGCGACCTTCAACGTCGAACAGCTTGCCGCGAATCTTGCTCAAACGGCCCGCCGAGACATGGCCCGGCACGAGCGGATAGGGGACACCCTGCAAGCGGCCCTGTTGGAGATAGACATCCGTGCCGCAAACTTCCGACAGCTCGACTTGCAGCAGACCGGAGTTCTCTTCCAATTGAGGTTCGCTAACTTCGCGAATTTCAACCGGCGATTTCGGCTCAGGGATGACGGCAACGCGCGGCATACCGGCGAAGATTAAAGGGAAATCATTGAAACTCAAAGCGCGAACTCCAGCCTGGGTGCTGATAATTCTTGTCAGCGACCGCAAGATCAGATATTTTTCGCGCCGCAATGCATTGGGAGGTTGCTTATGAAACTACTTACCCTAATCGCAGTCGTCATTGCGGGCGTCAGTCTTAGCGACGCAAACACCCCGTTGCCGCAAGACGAGTCGCCCACCGGCCTCGTCGTCGTCAAGATGAAACGCGAGCGTCGTCGTGAGCAGCCAACCGACGTCAGGCATACCGCCACCGATCCGGATGCGCTGCAAAACGGCGGCATGATGCCTTCGGGCGGCGGCAGCAACTTTCCAACTTTCGTCTATGAATACTCGGCGGAAATCAGAAATGATTCGCCGAAAGCGGTTAAGTGGCTGAGCTTAATGTACGTGGTTACCGATCCGGATGGTAAGCAGGAGATCGATCGCAAGGAATTTTCCTCATTTGCCAAGATTGGCGCCAGCCAAAAGAAGACTGTCACCGGAACGAAGCGCATTCCAGCGATGCAGCCGGGGACGGCCGAACCCAAGAAGAAGAACGGAGCTCCGTTCGAAGAGCGCGTGCAGTTTGTCTGTATCGGCTACGATGACGGTAGCCTGTGGCACGCCCCATCCATCCCCGAATCGTACTGCCGGGAAACTGAGAAGCGCGGGAAGTCGCGCTGATGTGAAGCGTGCGCCGCCAGCCCCCTTAGGG
>JBIOZK010000081.1:0-9013 GCA_044870975.1 Pyrinomonadaceae bacterium | reverse complement strand
CACCGTTGAATGAGACCACGACTAAAGACTAGCGCAAGCAGTCCGTGGAAACTCGAATAGAAGGGTGAACCAATCAACCCGAACTCATCTCTTGACACGACCCGGCTTCATAGAAGGCTTTATGCTGGCGCGCGCTCCGCGCGCTCGGTTGGCGGCACGTATGATCGTTATCTTTCGCGATGAAGAACGTGACGGTCCGCGAAGACCGCCGGCATGCGATATTAATTATCCCTGCGATACCGCGGCTAAAGGTCTTGCACCACTTAGCTTTGAAGAATCTGCGCTCTTCATTTTCTTGAATTTACCTTCTAATTGAAATAGCATGCGCTCGATTCGTGGCCATCGAGTTCTGGCGGAAGTACCTTTCCTCCGTCTGGTTCTTCACTACACAGCTCAAAAGGAGACCCCTCAATGAAACGCAATTTCCTGGAGGCAAACATGAAAACGATCCTCTCAGTGGCGTGGGTACTCGGGCTCTGCGGCCTGGCGTTCGCGCAGGGCGAGAAGGCAGACCCGGTCGGGACCTGGAAGTGCGAGTACAAAATCGGCGACCAGCAGCGGACGTCTGAACTGACGATCCAGAAGGACGGGGACAACCTCTCCGGGACGATGAACTGGCCGGACCAGAAGGATGAGAAACTCAAAGACGTGAAATTCAAGGACGGGAAGCTGACCTTCTCCGCCGTGCGGAATTTCGGCGGTAACACGATCCCCATCGACTACACCTTCACGATCGACGGGGACAAGCTCAAAGGGAAAGGAGCGGCGGAGTTTGGGGGCCAAAAAACGGAGTTCGACATCGAGGGGAAGCGGGAGAAGAAGGACAAGTAGCCGTTGGTGGGCTGACCCCAAATCTTCCTAGGTCCGAACGAGTGCGCGGAGCGCATGTCAGCATAAAGCCTGAGGTGAAGCGAAGCGGAACCCCAGGAACAAAAACATATAGCTCGGGGTCAGGCCTTCGATTTGTGCGATTCTCTATTACCATCGCAGATAGGAAGAAAACTAAGAATCGCATAAATCGCAAGTCTGACCCCTAGTTAAAATTTCCTATGCGCGTCGTCATCGCCTCCGCCGCATTCCCGAAGTACGACCGCAATCTAAACACCGGCGGCGACAACGAGCCCGCTACCTCGTGGTCAGGCAGCGGATTCTGCATGACAGAGCGCATACGTCGTTCGTGCGGCTGCCGATCATTCCACGCTAGGGTGTGATACGTTTCATCTATTCACGATTTACGATCCGGAGCTCAGGCATCCGTGCCCGCGCCTCTGACATCGCGCGTGCGATATGATCTCTTAACTCTGTTACAATCATCGGCAATTCTCTAGGCAAGATCAGCTAAGGAGCCTCTTACAAATGAGTATCGAACCCCAAGATACTGCCCTCATGATTTATCTAAAGACCAAGAGTCTCGTATATCACGCGAAAGTACTTGAGCTGCGCGAGGCGATAGAAGGCTGGTTGGCATACATACCTAACACGTTTCCGCACTACACACGGCATACCGTCCGTCACAGCGATGAAATTGTTCGTCAGATCTCAAAACTACTCTTTAAGGATGAGGATCCAAGCAAGAGTGTTCTACCGCTTACCGCAGTGGAAGCTTATTTGATTATTGCGGCGGCCTACCTTCATGACGCTGGAATGGTTGTTTCGGACAGAGAAAAGTTCGAAATACTCCAAACTAATGAATGGAAAGTATGGGTCTCGGGCTCGAACGCCGGCGCAAAGAGATGGAATGAGATCCAAGCACTCCGCACCGGAAATGAACCGTCCGATAGTTCCGTTCGAAATTATCTCGCTGATTTGGAAGCTCGCTTTCTGATAGCAGAGTTCATTCGCCGTGCACATCACGTTCGGGCCAGGACGGTTATTGAACAA
The DNA here is from genome assembly GCA_044870975.1 of Pyrinomonadaceae bacterium. Classification (GTDB taxonomy): domain Bacteria; phylum Acidobacteriota; class Blastocatellia; order Pyrinomonadales; family Pyrinomonadaceae; genus UBA11740. Next base: position 7,132 of record JBIOZK010000081.1, on the reverse strand, counting down.
CACCAAGCTATGCTTGGGCGATTTGCATTCGACGACCTCGTTTTGCAGAGGACAATCGCTGATGTATGCGTTGCTCACGGGCTGCGAACTCACGAGCTAGAGGATAATGAGCGATTTCCAGACCGGCGGGACATCCGCAGCGAGGCGGTTAACGTAAGATTGATGGCTATTCTTCTGCGGCTTGGCGATTTGTTGGATATGTCAGCAGATCGCGCTTGCCCTCTACTGTTGAATGCTGCGTGTCCGTTGCCTGCTGATAGCTTGGCGCATTGGACGCAATACCAACGTGTTACCCACCGATTAACGGCGCCTGATCGGATAGAGATCACTGCGGAGTGTCAAAATCAAAATGAACACCGTGTTTTGCAAGATTGGTGTCAATGGATTGTTGACGAAGTAGGCGCGGCAAGAACCCTTTTGTCGCGTACAAAGCGTCACCACGAATACGAATTGCCGATTGCTGGCATTGAAGGTAATGACAAGACAATATTAATCCGGCCCGCGAGTAATGCCACGTACTTTCCTTCAAGTTGGACCTTTCAATTGGATCAAGAGGCAATTTTCCAACGTTTAATTTACGACGCTTACGAAGGATCGCATGTCTTTATTCGAGAGTTAATACAAAACGCGCTCGACGCAAATCGTTGTCAGCTGTATGCGGACTTGGTCACACAGTCCATGACACCGCCCCAATACCCAACACAGGTCTCTGAAGAAATCCGTTTGCAATATCCAGTCACCATTTCCCTTAAATGGGTAGAAGTTGAGAACGCTCTGTCACAGGAAACCGAAAACCGACAAGTGTTAACAGTTAGTGACTGCGGTATAGGAATGGATAAGGAGATCATACAACGATACTTCTTACAGGTCGGCCGGTCGTTCTATACGACTGACGAGTTCAGGAGGAGGTTTCGATTCGTGCCGACGAGCCGCTTTGGTGTTGGATTTCTTTCCACATTTGCTGTGAGCGACTTAGTTAGTGTCGACACTTTTAAGCCCTCGTCAGCGGCAAACGATGGTCCTATTCGACTAACATTGACTGGTCCGCGCAATTACTTGCTGACTGAACTTGGATCACGTCGGATCAACGGAACAGACATTAAGGTTCTTCTACGCGAACCCTTAGAAGTTGGGCGGCTTACAAAGCTGACCGAAACTTGGTGTCGACGGGTTGAGTTTCCTATTGTTCTTAATGACCTTGGAGTCTGTTCAACCATTGTCGCAGAAAATCGTGAACAGTTTCTCTACGATGTCGAGGATGTCACTGACGAGACGTCCAGATTGACGGTACGGGCGTTTCCTCTCAATCGACCAGGTATTGAAGGTGAACTGTACGTGTTCGCAAGACTAACACCTGACGGCGAAGCGTGGGACAAGTACTCATGGTTAAAATATCATTATAAGGATTCGCACCCGGCGGCAGATGTGCCCGATTTTCCGAGCCCACTTCAATGCTTGCATGGAATCGCTATGGAGGGGCGAAGCTATTACGGTTCATCGGACGGTTACAGTGCACGAGTGGACTATCGAGGTGAAGGATTGTCGATGACGCTGGCCCGTGAGGGGCGAAACCTCAATGAGACTGACCCGCTGATTCTTTCACGATGGGAAGAAATTCTTCTCGAACATATTTCGAGTTCGCCATATTCGGTAGGGACCGACGGTTGGAGGTATCGGCAACGACTCGTCGACATATTCAAACTAAGCGCTTTCTGGCGGGCCTTGGATGGGATGATACCGGTTCGCATCAACGGCGAACAATGCATGTTCTCATTGGCTGCAGCCGAGCAATTGCCAGCGATCACCTTCGTTTTCAGTGAGGCAGCATTCAATCAGAGGTACCGCAAGCAGAAAACCGCGCCTCCGGTTCCAATTTTAAAAGGCGAAATGCCAATCCTGCTGAATTCTCAGTTCCTTTCCGAAAATCATTGCGAGTCATTAATTAACCCACGTCAACCTACTAAGATCTTTTGGCTAGACGAAGACTACGTAGGAGTTGATTGGTCATTAGCCGCTTCCGTTCCTGAAACGTTTGCAGAGACCACGCTGACGAAATGCTTTCTGTTGGATTTGCCGTCCGAAACATCACTAGGTGTGGACATCTCGTGGCCGGGCTCTAAAAATTCGCTAATTCTAAATAACAGTCACGACTTGGTGCAGTGGTTGACACGCGTAAACTCTGCATGTATCAACGGGCAATACGGCCTTAAAAGTGGCCAATTAAGAACTCTTGTGAATCTGGTTGACCATGCGTTCAGATTCGAACTTGGTGGTCACTTCGAGCAGCTTCAACAGTATCTGAAATTGTGGACGGACCTTCCCGATCTTCCTCTGGACCTCAACCCACCTATCGATCGCTTGACGCGCGATATGTTCAAGTTGCGCCATTGGTAGTTATCCGAGTCATTTCTGAATAACATTTCTTTAGTCAACGGCCGTTTGACGTCAGACCTCAGGAAGATATGCGAACGGCAAAGTGGGAGACTTGCCGCGGATCGGAGTGGCAGCCGTAGCCCCAAATTTGCAAATCGCAGGGCGTGGCCTCATTGGTTTCCTCGCGAACCGACAGATTTGGAGTGCGGCGATCAGTCGACGCTTTGTAAAGCACTGATAAGTCAGCACCACTCTAGAATCTGTAGGTTTGCAGCTTACCAGCCGGTTAGTATGCGCAAGGAGCAAAGGGGAAGAGTAAAGGGTAAAACTTAAGTCCTCGCCACTAACACGTCCGCTCGTTAATCCTCACATTCATGATCGTCCCGCTTCGCGGTATTATCCCCTGCTTCCGAGGTCTAAAAACCAATCATGATCAAACCAACTGGTAAATCGTAAATGGTAAATCGTGAATAGAAGAACGTCCCCGCAGGGGACGCATTCAATAGCCGTGGGCGTAACCCACGGGTGCACGAACCAATTTAATTAGACGACCCTGAAAGGGTCGAATTTGAAATTGCACGCTTTCAGCGTGCGGACGATTCTGCGGGTGCTTTATCCGTGGGCGATGCCCACGGCTATTCAATTTTCACGCCTTCGGCGTGAGCGCCTCGGGAACGCCATCACGTCGCGTTCCTTAATCCTCACCATTCATGATCTTCCCGCTTCACGGTATCATCCCTGCTTCCGAGGTCTAAAATCAATCACGATCGAACCTTCTAGTAAAATCGTAAATGGTAAATCGTGAATAGAAGAACGTCCCCGATACCATGAGAAAACAGCCGGTCACACGAAGACAGTTTTTGGAAAGCGGGATTGCGGCGGCGGGAGCGATATCGATTGGCGGCGCGTTACCCGCAGACGCACGAGGTTGGGAAGAGTATTCCGCGGGCTTTGACCGATCGGTTAGCGATGGGTTGCCGGCGGGTCCACTGCGACCGGACGACGAGACTGCGTGGAAGGCGGTCGCGAAAAACTACGGCGTCACAAACAAAATAACCAATCTTGAAAACGGGTATTGGGGAATCATGGCTAATCCGGTGCTCGCTGAATACCAGCGGCTCACCGAATTCATAAATAGGGAGAATACGACTTTTGCTCGGCCCCGATGGTCTGAAACGTACCGCGGTGTGAGAGACACGGTGGCGGGCTTTCTTCAGGTTAGCCCGGACGAAATTGCTTTAACGCGAGGTGCAACCGAGGCGCTGCAGGCGCTGATTGGCGGGTATAACAAGCTGAAGGCCGGCGACACGGTGCTTTATGCGGACCTGGATTACTCGGAGATGAAGAACGCGATGCGTTGGCTGGAAGGTCGCCGCGGCGTCAAGGCGGTGAAGCTGACATTTCCTGAACCAGCGTCTGATCGGCCGCTTCAGGAAGCAGACATCCTTGGTTTTTACGAAAAGGCTTTGTCAGCCAATCCGGGAACCAAGCTGCTGCTGTTGACCCACCTCAACAACTGGACTGGATTGATCATTCCGGTGGCGAAGATCGCGAAGATGGCCAGAGATCGCGGCGTGGACGTGATACTCGACGCGGCGCATTCGGTTGGTCAGGTAGAGATCAAGCTAAATGCCCTTGGCTGCGATTTCATCGGCGTCAATCTGCACAAATGGGTGGGCGCACCAATCGGTTGCGGCGTCATCTATATCAAGAAGGACCGGATCAATGCGATCGACCCATACATGGGAAAATCGAGCGAGTCTTCCGACATTAACGGGCGCATCGACACCGGAACACTAAATTTCGCGGCGCACATGACTATCCCGGCCGCGATCGCTTTTCACAACAAAATCGGAACCGCAGCCAGAGAGGCGCGGCTGAGATACCTGAGAAACCTTTGGGTCGAACCGGCCCGAAAAATGAAAGGGCTCACGGTGCTCACGCCGGACAACGAAGCCATGGTCGCGGCGCTGACCTCATTCCGTCTTGATGGCGTGACTTCAACCAGTGCGAACGAAGCCGTGGTCAAGCAGCTGGCCGAAAAATTCGGCGTGCTGACGGTGCGGCGCACGGGCCCAGCGGCCGGCGATTGCATTCGCGTGACCCCGTCTGTTTATACCTCGGCGGATGACGTCATGAAGCTGGTAAACGCACTGCGTTCGATTACGACTTCGAGGTGACATAACCCGGGCAGCGGGTGTCAGCTTTGGAGTGCGCCGGCAGAGTCCCGACTTGTCGGGAGCGACGGCGCTTTGAATCATCTTCAAAAACATCCAAAGCGGTGTCGCTCCCGATAAATCGGGATTGCCTTATTGCACTAGCTTTAGATAATTGCCACTAGCTTTAGCTAGTGGATCCCATTCAAAATGAAAATCGGCTTTAGCCGAATTCACCAGGAACCTTCCTCCCTAATCTCTGAAATTCGGCTAAAGCCGGATGTCTATGTACTCTCGATCCACTAGCTGAAGCTAGTGGCAATAGATAACTGACCCGGCACTGCCACACTGGTCAGGGATCAGACTGCAGTGGGCAATCGGATCATCAAACTAGTAGCGAACCGCCATCGTACTTCAGCGTTGACGCGCGGATTCTTGCGGGACTAGTATCCGCCCATGACTGCTACCATTCTCCCTCCCAGTAAGTTCCCTTTGCGCTTCTCAGAGGTGGTCAACGTCCGTGGGGACTTTGGCGCCGGACAGCTCGCTAACCCGAAGGGCATCAGCTACCACGCCGGGCTCGACCGCATCCTGATTACGGTGACGCCGAACGCGGTCTGGGGGCGTTCCATAATTCTGCAAACTGTGCAGCCTGACGGCACGCGGACGCGCTTCGCGCCAGGCTACTCGCCATTCCGCGACGTGGAATCGATGCTCTCGGTCGTGCCGCCGGCGGGGCCGCCGTTGGGGGCCGGCTTCGTTGCCGGCGACGTCTATGTCAACCGCGGGCCCAATGGCGAGGTTTCGCGGCTCGACGCCGGCGGCAACGTGCTCGCGGATGTGTGGGTGGACCTGGGTTCGGGCGGACTCTGGGGTGGCTTGACGTTCGATCAAACGGGCACCTTCGGTGGGCGGATGATCGCCGTCGACGTCAGCGGCAAAATCTTTCTGGTCGACTCGGCGGCACACGCCACGCTTCTGGTCGACTTATCAGTTCGGATGGGCGTAGCGATGCGCGTCGAAGGCATCGCGGTGGCGCCGACGGCTTTCGGCCCATTGGGCGGCCAGATCATCGTCGGTGTCGAGGGCCACAACGACGATGATCCCCAAAGCGGTAAGGTCTACGCCGTCGATGGCACAGGCGCGCCGACGTTACTTGCTGATATCGGCTACACCGCAGAGAACATTGCCTTCGTACCTGCCAACGGAGGCACCTTCTATCACACGCAACTCTCCTTCGAGCGTGAGCGCGAGAACAAGGTACTCAGCGCCAGTGCCAGCCAGTTTCTGGCGCGCGCCGGACGGATGATCGTAACCAACGAGATGTCGGGCGACCTGTGGGAAGTGGCGTGGGACGGCGTGCGCTACACGCAATCGCTCGCCGGGCGGGTGCCCGAGCGCTGGACCTCAGACGGGCTGGGCCTGCAACGCACCGAATTGGAGCACGCCGACTTTGCGCGACGCGCGCCGTTTCTGCCGGGTTGGACCGACTGGAGCGTTGTGCCGGGTGGCGTTACCACCAACGCCAAACCCAACGCGTGCGTCGACTCCTCAGGCAATCTTCATCTCTTCGTCAAGGGCTCCGATGACCGGTTGATCTACATGCAAAGCATGTGGGGTAACACCGAGGCCTGGACTGGCTGGGTCGAGATAACACCGGTGGGGCAGACCACGGATCAATCACTCGGCTCGGCGCTGCATGAGAACAGCTTGCACGTGTTCGCCGTGCGCGACGACGGCCACATCGTGCATAAACGAGTATTCATCGGCGCCGGCGCGCTCACTAATGAACCGTGGGTCGAGGTTCCGGGCGGGTTCGTCACCGACGCAGCAGTCTCGGCCGCAGTAGCGACCGGCCGCTTAGTGCTATGCGCCAAGGGCATCGATAATCAGATCTATATTAATGAGTTGGCTTGCGGCGGGCGGAGCTGGGGCGACTGGTCTCTGGTGCCGGGCGGTGGACACACCGACGCCAGTCCATCGGTAGTCAACTTCCAGGACGAGTTGTACTTGTTCATCAAGGGCCTCACCAGCCGGCGCATTCTTACTACGGTGCGCTCGCCCGACGGCAACCATTGGAGCGAGTGGGCCGAACTTCCGGGCGCCGGCCGCACCGACGCGGGAATCGCGGCGGTATCAGCCACCAACGGTCAGTGCTACGTGGCGGTCAAGAACCTCAGCAAAACGCCATCGATCAACATCGCCGGCAATACGGGCACCTGGAGTCAGTGGAACGATTTGCCCAATCCCGGCACGACCGACGCTGCTTTGGCGGCGGCCGCCATCGGTTCGCGTGTCTATCTGTTTGCCAAAGGCATCAACGATCAGCAGCTTTATATGCGCCGCACAACTTGAATCCTGACCCCCGGGGTTATCTGGATCAAACGGCTGGCCTGGAACCTTGCGAGAAGCGATGTGAAGGCCGCTCGAAATCAGTGGCGCCAGAATCGCAAGGTCGCCAGCCTCACCCATTCTTTTTCTGAGTATTGAACAAAGATGAAGGGATTCTCTATGTGTGTCAGCGCACAGACCGCTGTCCTTCCGCGGCGTAATTTTCCAGCTCCACTATTTGGTAGAAAGGAACAGTCTGAGAAACTTACGCT
>JBIOZK010000080.1:0-33324 GCA_044870975.1 Pyrinomonadaceae bacterium | reverse complement strand
AACCTGCATCGACGTTGCTCGGATTAACGATTCAGGCGCCTTTTTTCTGTCGATCGAATTCCAGCAAACCGGTTACCTGGTAGAACGCATGTATAAGGTGGCCTATGGTGATGCCCCAAATGCCGTCTCGACATTCGGCGGCACACATACCATCGTCGCGCCCATTGTCGCCTACAGCGAGTTCCTTCCTGATGTGAAACAAATTGGGAACGGCGTAGTCGTCAATCAGGGCGACTGGCAAACTCAACTGAACAATAACAAGATCGCTTTCAGTCAGGCGTTTGTGCAGCGTTCGCGGTTCACAACTGCCTATCCAAATTCAACGACCCCGACCGCGTTTGTCGATGCGCTGTTTCAGAAAGCAGGAGTCACGCCTACGACGAACGAGCGCAACCAGGCGATCGGCGAGTTTCAGGGCGCCGCCGATATCAGTGATGTGGCCGCCAGAGGTCGTGCACTGCGCGACGTAGCCGAGAACGCCACCCTCGCGAATGTAGAAACAAATCGCGCCTTTGTCTTAATGCAGTATTTCGGTTATCTGCGTCGTGATCCGAACAATGGAAATGGCGACACAGACTACACTGGCTATGACTTCTGGCTCACGAAATTGAATCAAGCCAACGGGAACTTTCACTCGGCCGAAATGGTGAAGGCTTTCATCACGTCTACTGAATATCTCAACAGGTTCTAAGCCAGGACGCGCAATTGTCAGAAATGAATGGCTAGCGGGGCGACTCGCTAGCCTTTCTTCTTGCCCCCGATTGGGCTGCGATTTTCTGCCGAACTCTCTATACTGCGTCACAACTTAGCACGTAGATATGACCGCTACTTCCCATCCTGGCTCGGCAGAAAGCAACCAACAAGTCCGGCCAAATGACACTCCGAGTTTCTCTGTTGTCATTCCCGCTCTGAATGAAGCTGAAAACCTGCGGTCACTGCTGCCGCTAATCAAGGACGTGGTTTCCGATCTCAACATCGTGGCGGAAATCATCGTGGTCGACGGCGGTTCGGCAGACGAGACGAGATCAATAGTGCCAGCACTTGGAGGGCGAGTCGTCGATCAAACTGAACGAGGCTATGGCGGGGCATTGCTGGCCGGATTCGCAGCGGCGCGCGCTCCCTTTGTCGCGACCATGGACGCTGATCTTTCGCATCCGCCCATCTTTCTCAAGGACTTCTGGCGCGATCGAGAAACCTCTGATGTGCTCATTGCCTCTCGCTACATCGCCGGCGGACGCGCCGACATGGCCATCAGCCGTCGCATACTCAGCGCTATTTTGAATCGCACTTATTCAGTTGTCCTCGGACTGAAACTGCGAGACGTCTCGAGCGGCTTTCGCATGTATGATCGCAGGCAGATCGCCGCGCTCGATCTGCGCGCCCGTGATTTCGATGTGCTTGAAGAAATCCTGGTCAAGATTCACATCAACGGCGGACGGATCAAGGAAGTGCCCTTTCACTACCGCGTCCGGCAGTCAGGGAAATCTCATGCGAAACTTTTGAAATTTGGCTGGGCTTACCTGAAGACGCTGCTGAAAATGTGTCGCTTGCGATACTCGAAATAACATCTAAGCGGACACCGTTCGATAGGTTTCGTAGGTCAGGTGCGCCGCCTGGTCCCAACTGAACCGGGCCGCACGTTCCCGTCCTTTTTGAATCAGCTCGTCGCGATATCCCTGGTCGTCCAGCAACGTCTCAATGCTGCGCGCCAGCGCAGAAACATCTAAAGGTTCGATTATCATCGCCGCACCCTCAATTGTCTCTTGCATTGCCGGAACCCGCCCGGCGATCACCGGCGCGCCGCAGGCCATCGCCTCCAGCGGCGGCAAACCGAATCCTTCATACAAAGACGGGTAGATGAATGCCTGGCAAGACGAATAGAGCGCGCGCAGTTCGTGATCATCAAGAAAACCAGCCAGGCAGGGCTGCTCGGGAAGATCCTCGGCCGTCATGGCCGCCAGGGTCGACTGCATGGCCCACCCTTCCCCGCCCGCCAGAACTAATTGCGGCCGATGCGATGTCTCACGGATGATTTGGCCGTAAGCTTTCAGCAGCGTCAGCAGGTTCTTCCGCGGCTCTAACGTGCCCACAAACAGTAGGAAGTCATCTTTTACGCCCAGCCGTTTCCGCACAACTGCACACTCTCGTGGCGGAAGCGGCTGAAACGATTCCCGCGGGGCTTCATGGACAGCCGTGACCTTAGCCGGCCTTACTTTGAGATGCGCACACAACTCGCGCTTAATCGCTTCCGTGGGTGTGATGATTGCCTTGGCCAGCTTCACCGCCAGCGGCAAACGCAGACGCATGCGCCGCGCAAGCTGTCGCCGATGCAGTTCGGGATACAACAGCGCCGATAAATCATGCACCGTTAGCACGGTCCGGCGTCGATTCCAGAGCGGCAATTCATAATTCGTTCCATGAAATAGATCGATCGAGGCTCGTTTCAGGTGACGTGGCAAATAGAACGACCACCAACGTCCCCGCACATTCTTTAAGCCGAGACTGACGAGACTCAGATTCGCAATTGGTTCGGAGTGCAGACGCGCGGTGACTGATGGCTGGAAAGCGAAGGGCGCGATCAATTCAAATTGATCTGCGGGATAATTGCGCGCCAGCGCGCGCGCCAGCTCAAAGGTGTAGTGGCCAACTCCCGTGAGCGGTTCGCACAGCGGATAGCCATCGAGTCCAACACGCATAGAAGCGCAAGCACTGAGCTTGCGCTTCGGAAATTAACAATTTGCGTTGGGGAAAGCTACTGCGCGAAACGCTTCCGGTATTCGTCTGAAGCGAGGAAGGAATTGACCATTTCGGCCTTGACGTAATCGCCGTTGAATTGGTTGAGCTTGCCCAACCAGAAGTTGAAGCCCTGGTAGTCGAGCGTCTTCTCAGGCGCATCGTAAGGATTGCGCTGGAGATAACCGAAGTATTCCATCAGCACAAAAGCCTTGTTGAACTCCTGCTGATACAGCATTGCATCTTCAGCGACCAGACGCAGCGCGTGGGCGCGGGCGGTCGCGTCATCGGGCGGAGCCGAATTGAATTCGTTAAGCGCGGCGGTGCGGTTTGGTGCTGACATCGGCGCAATACCCGCGTTGTTATAAAGAGCATCGACGAATTGCTGACCCGTCAAGCTCGCCGGATACTTAGTCAGGAATTCGGCCCGGGCCACAAACCCGGCGAAGTAATTCTGCTTGTTCGTCTCCAGTGCCTGCTGCCAACCCGTCTGGTTAACAATGACACCGTTGCTAATGGCGAGCGTCTCGGGTAGCCACTGTTGCCGGGTAACCGGCACCGGCGCCTGTCCATTGTTCAGGTTGCCGTAGGCCGCCTTGTAGGTCCGGTAGACCAGAAATCCAGTCTGCTGATGTTCAATCGACAGGAAGAATGCCGCCGAGGTATTTATGCGTTGCACGGCGAGGCAACTCAGATCGCTACCGCACTGATCGATGTTGCCCGACCAGAACTGCAGGCCGGCTGCGTCCGGCTCACGATTCAGAAAATCCAGATACTGCTGACGCACGAAGAACGCAGTAGCATCGATTGGATTTGGTAACCCTGAACCACCAGCATTAATCGTGATGTGTGGCGCGGTGCTGGCATCACGACTGTTAAAGCCGTTCGCCGAGATCACTATAGGCACATCACCCGTACTGACCGTCGAGGGCAAGACAAAAGTAACCAGATCTGTCCCCGGTAAATCGGACGCTGTGTTACTGCTCGCGGTAATCACCGTCGTACCGATGGTCGCGGAGATAATGCTGCTGAGATTGCTGCGCACGCCGGTCAAAGAAACACGCAAGATCGTCGCTACCTGAGTTCCCGTGCCGTCATTGGTAGTCACCGTGAACGGCTCAGCGGTGCAAGCAGCCGGGTTCGTCGCATTGCACACAACGGCGCGGCCACCGGGTCCGTTCGTGCTGGTGAAGATGTCGGGCTGCGAAGCCACAACCTGCACGTTGCCACGAAAGACAGTTCCGTTGTTGTTAATCGCGAGCGGGAAGACACCTATGCCTATCCCGGTCGGGACTACAAATTTGATTTCCGTCGAGCTGACTGAATAGAGGCCGCACGCAGCTCCTCTAAGTGATACGGAAACGCCACTCAATTCGATCGGCAATGCCGGCGCGCGTTTCGCTTCAGACGCATTGGCGTTTGAGACCGTCGCGCTGGTAACGGCTCCGAAGCTCGTCGCTCTCACCACCGCAAGTTCCCCGGCCGCGAAACCTGCCGGCGTAGCGTTCGGACTAGCCGACGGACTCGGCGAAGGACTGGGTGTCGGCGTCGGCGTCGGACTGACCGACGGGCTCGGGGTCGCCGTCGGGCTGGCGATGGGCACTGGAATTAAGCTGGCTCCGGTAAATAACGAAAGCGATGCGGTCGATTCCGTAGTGATCGCCGGTGACAACTGATAGAAGACTTCACTGGAGTTGTCAGCATTATTGAATCCAATATCCGCCGACCGAGTAAATGCGAAACGACGGCGGCTGTTGCTCGCCACGACACCGGTACCACCGCCCACGAGCGGGAAACTCGAGAGGCGCGTAAAGGGCCCGGCAGTCGAAGCCGGCAGTGAGGTGAGGAAAAACTCAGTGTCACCTTCGGGATTCAATCCAGTGGTGTCCGTCACCAGTGTTCCACTCGTCGTGTAGTTCAGCGCTGAAGACCACACCACCGAAGCCGGGTGTAGCGCGGCATCGTAATCGGTGAACACCGGGACGTGCAGGATTGGATCAATCTGCGTCCCGTTGGCGCGCGGACCGAGTTGCGTAAAGGTGTCTGTCGTATTGTCGTAAACGAATGGTGCGTAAGCGTCGGTATTGGCTCCATTCGCTTTTGGATCTGCGGCCAACGATTCAAAACCTATCCAACGTCCGTCGCGACTCATGCGCCTTCCAAAAGTTAGGAAGTTGGCCGAGGCGCTTGGATCCGGGGTCACGTCAGGGGTCGGTTGTGGCAACCCGTTCTTGGTCTTGGTCACCTGACGCACACCGCTAATCGCGCCGGTCGCAACGTTATAGTTCGCAATGTAAATCTCGCCGTTGCTCAGACCTCCGCCGTCGTCATTGTTCGCCGTCAGGTTCGCGTTCGAGATAAAGCTGACTACGGAACCATCACCGGACAGATTCGGATTAGAGCTGAAGATCGGATTATTGAAGGAAGTGCTCCTGGTGTTCGTCACCTGAGTAAACCGACTCGCGGCGCGGTTGAAAATGAACACCTCAGGATTAGGCACGTTTGCCGGAACTCCGTCCGCATCCACGTTGCCGCCGGACACAAGGTCACGCGTTGAAATGAACGCGATGATGTTTCCGTCATCGCTGATGGTGGCGTCCCGATTGTCATCAGCCACGAAGGGCGCCCAACAGACTCCATTACCGGAGGTACAGGTTGCAAGAGTGAACCCTGGCAAGATTCCGCCCGGCGAGGGAGCGCGGCTGGCCGGTGTGTTGGTGATTCGCGTAAATGTCCCGCCAGTCAAATCTGCGGGTGTAACCTCGGCGCCCGTCGGCGGAGCTGACGTATCCGCGACGGTGAACTGATAGATCCAAATCTCCTGGTTCATATCAGTGTTCGTCGGCGCACCGGGATCGGTGCCGTCAAACAGCGCCGGAGTGGCGGGCGCGTTTGAGCTGAACACGATCGAATAAGTCCGATTGCCGCTCACGGTGGGCGGCTCGACACTAATCATCGGACGGTTGTTGCTGATTTCAATTTGCGTGCTGGTTGGTTCGTCGGCCGGCGGAGTTGGGCTCACGGTCGGCGTCGGACTGGGCGACACGCTCGGACTCGGGCTGGGACTGGGACTCGGCGACGGGCTGCCAGCCGGCTTCGGAACGTTGCGCGTATTCGTGATTTGAAAGACACGACGCTGCGCGTAATCGTAGAGAAAGATCTCGCGATTGCCGTCCTGATTGTTGCGCGCAGCAGTCTTCTCAGTCGCGATATCGCCGTTTGATTCGACCACCAGAAAACGGCCGTTCGCGGACATATCACTGGCGAACGAGCCGACCTGGTTGGTAGCCGAGGAGCGGTTCGAAGCCGTAATCTGGGTGAAATACGCGTCAGGCGTTGACGACGAAGTCGATTGCGCCGACGAAGTAAGCGCGCCGGCGACGAGCATAGAAGCCGCTGCCGCGCACAGGAAAGCGATAACCAGTCTGATCATTAAGAAATCGAAGCTCGACTTAAGGGCGATCCCAGCCTGCTGGGTTTAGGCCGAAATTATTAAGAAAACGCGAATTCTCTAACTAAAAGTCAGGGCGCACATTGTAAGCGTTGCCTGCGCGCAACCGCAAGTGGCCTCTCCGCTTAGTTTCGCGGAATTGACCGGCGGTTGCTCACGAAACCGATTAGTTCAGCCCAAAACGGCGGCGATATTCATCGGCGCTGATAAAGGCCTTGACCATTTCGGCAGCAATATAATCGCCTCCGGCGCCATTGAGTTTGTTCAGCCAAAACTCGTAACCGGAGTAGTCCGTGTCCTGCGGATCGTTCGGATTCCGCCGCAAATATCCAAAATACTGCATCAGCACAAACGCCCGGCTCTTCTCCGTACGATCCAGGTCGGCATCTTCAGCCACGGCCCGCAAGACCTGCGCCCGCGTCATCGTGCCGTTGTTCAGCGCGTTCACCAGATTGTCGCGCTCCGCCGTAGACAAAGGCATGGCGTTACTGTTGTCCTTGGCGTTATCGTTCAGTTTGTCTACGAAAGCTGCTGACGTAAGGGACTGCGGCAAGGCCGCCAGGAACGCAGGACGCTGCACAAACTCTTCGGTGAACGCGTTCTTGTTATCGTCCAGTTGCTGCTGCCAATTGCCGACTCCGACAACCACACCTCGCCCGATGCGCTGCGTGTCAGGCAAGAACTGATTCAGCCTGACAACCGGCACTCGCAAAGTGTGGCTACCTCCGGTATTTGAATTACCAGTAGCGTCGCCGAAAGCAGCCTTATGAATCTTCTCAACCAGGTAACCCGTCTGCTGGAACTCAATTGAAAGGAAGAACGCACCACTGACGTTGATGCGACATACAAGCGGATCGGCGGCGCCACAGTTTGTCGTCTGGTCTGTCCAGAACGCCAGACCTGATGCGTCAGGTTCGCGATTCAGGAAATCAACATAATGCTGACGCACGTAGAAACTGCCGTTATCGATTTGATTCGGTCCGGTAAAGCCGCTTTCGCCAATCGTGATCGTATTGGTTGCCGGCGATCCGAGTGCGGCGTTGAGCCCGGTCGGCGAACTCAGGGTTATCGTAAAACTCTCACTGCCTTCGGCATACGAATCGTAAGTGATGGGAATCGTGACCTGGGCACTGGTTTGATTGGCCGCGAAATTCAAGGTCCCGGACGTGGCAATATAGTCGCAACGCGAAGAGGCCACGCCGCTCGCCGTGGTGCACGGGTTCGCGCCCGACGAGTCAGCCGTCGTGTAATTCACCGTGGCCGGAAATGTCGTGTCGCCGGATCGGGTGACGGTTACGATCGCATCGACCGACGAACTGCCCGTGCCTTCGGTGACCGAGGTCGTACTGGAACTGAATTGAATAGTCGAGGCTGCAGGATTCTGTAACGCCGTCTCCCAAATGCCGCGACCGTGAGTTCCCGCGCGTAGCAACCTGCTGGTCGGCTGAATTTGCAGATCGAAGACTGTGACCTTGGGCAAGCCCGAGCCGAACGGACTCCAGCTGGCGCCTGCGTCGCTTGAAAAATAGACGCCAATGTCCGTGCCCGCGTAGAGATTGTTCGAATTCAGAGGATCGATAGCAAATGCGTTAATTGGCACACTGGGAATGCCGTTGCCGGAAGCCTGCCAAACTGCGGCCGCCGCCGGTGAGCCCGCCGCGGCGTTCAGGTTGGTAATCTTCCAAATTCCCTGCCCGGCCGGCGCGTAGTAAGAAAGCGTCACGTAAGCGACGTTCTTGTTGTTCGGATCGATCATCGCGCGGCCGATGAATTTGTTGGTGCCACCTGCCGGATTCGCCGGAGTCGGAGGCGTGATGTTAACCAGCGTCGACGATCCCGTCGAGGTCGCCCAGACCTGACCATTCTGCGTTCCGGCGATGCGAACGTTGTCGCCACCTTTCCAAATCGCAATCGTGCTAATCGGTGAAGCTGGACTGGCCAAAGGAATTTGACTTACGGCCGTCATGGTATCGCCGCGATCGTTCGAGCGATACAGGCGGTCCGCACCGAAATACACAGTGTTCGGCGAACCCGGTCCCAACGCCATCGGTGCGTAGAACAGAACGGTGCTCGTCAAAACCAATCCGTTGTGCCGGTATAACGGTGTGCCGCCATCACACGTGACTGGCGTTTCGCTAAGCGTGCCGCCGAATTCGCCGCGAGCCGGCCACGAATCAAACACCGCGCCACTGCCAAGACACGCCGTTTTGAAAATGCGGTCAAATCCAATCTGAGAACTGTTGTTGAAGAACGTGTGATACATGGTCACGTCCGTCGTGTTCGTAGCGCTCTGATCGATCAGACTGTAGCCGCCGTCGCCACTCTCGGCCCGGACCCAATTACCTGATGAATTCACTTGCGCTTCGGTACCGTTGTCCTGCGTACCGCCGATCGTCATGAATTGATCCGTCGGATGCACCGCGATGCCGACGAATTGCAGGGTGTTGAGCGGGGAGCTATTTAAGTTCGTGAACGTCGAACTCGTCGTCGCGGCCTTCCAAATTCCGCCATCGGTTCCGGTGTAAATGTTGCCGGCCCCATCAAATACCAGCGCGTGGTTGTCGGCATGCACACCAGCGCTAACAGAGGTGAAAGTGCTGCCCCCGTCAATCGATTTGCCTACGAGTCGCCCGCAAGTCGATGAAGTTTGTCCGCCGATGTAAACGACTTGCGCATCCGTCGGATCGACAGCGATGGGCATGTCATAAAAACATTGTCCCGAACAGAATCCTCCGCCACCTGTAAGTTGCGCACTCCACGTGGCGCCGCCGTTCACCGACTTCCGGATAGCACCCGAATTCGTGGTCGTACAGCCCGGCGTATTGACCGGCGTCTCACTGGTCGCGGCATAGACGGTGATGAGGCTCACCGTTTTGTTAATTGCCAGCGTCGTGCGAGTCCCGACAGGCAATGATTGCGTCTGAGTGAACGTTGGTGTCGCTGCCGTAGCATTCGTGGTTTGATAAATGCCGCCCAGGTTAGTCGTCTGCCCGATGACGGCCACCAGAATGTTGTCAGGCACGCCGGGCTCCATAACCATATCGACGGCGTCGGCGTTTCCCGTGTTTGGAGAATCGACACTGGCGTCGGTGTTGACGACCAGCTTTTGAAAGGTGGGGCTAGCCGACATCGCGTTCGTCGAGCGATAGACGCCACGCGTAGCGATTGTAGGAAAGGAGCCGAGTGGGTTGGCGCCGCTGCCGCCAACGCCGCGCGCGGTTGAGACCCAAATGGTATTCGGATCAGTAGGATGAACCAGAATCTTCGTAATCGAACGCCCGTTGAAAACGTTATAAGTCAGATTACCGATCGTCTGTTGGGGATTGATCGGACCAACCAGAGTCGCGGCGCTATCTGCGTTTTCGATGCGATAGAGTCCTACGCCAAAGAAACAGTCAGCGCACGAGTTGAATTCACCGGTCCCGACAAAAAGAGTTGTCGGACTGGAAGGCGCCACCGCGAGCGCCCCAATAGCCTGCGTCTGCGCATTGTCGAAAATCGAAGTCCAGGTCGTGCCGCCGTCGAGCGAACGCCACACACCGCCCTGCGCCGTTCCCAGATAAACCTTGGCCGCATTCGTAGGATCGACTGCAATCGCAGTGACGCGCCCACTGGTTGGACCGGTGCTGGAGCCCACGCCATTGGGCAACGTAAACGGGCCGATTGGCGTCCACGTGCCGCCGGCTGCGGGCGTGATGTCGCCGTTGATAATCGACTCAAAGCGCCGGTTCTTTTCCTGGCGCTCCATCGTCTCAATCGCGCGGCCGCGCAGGCTGGTATCGAATGGTCGTCCCGGCTCGATGCCGCGCCGGCGCGCAATGTATTCGTCGCGCTCGCGCAAATACTCTTGGCGGTCGATGCGAGAACCGAATTTGCCGAGATCGGCATCCGGTTCATATTCGTCTTCTTCCCCCGCGAAGACTTCGCCCGATTCTCTTTCCGCACGGACTTCCCATTCCCGGGGGCCGCGTTCATTTTCTGCCGACGATCCGAAACTCCAAATCATCATGAAAAGGAGCAGAATAGTAATTACGAGTGTTGCCAGGCTTTTGCGCTTCATAAGGAAAACTTCCGGTCGGAACAGTCGAGGCAGTGCTTGGATGAAGAAACCCGGTAAACGGTTCGTCCGGGAATAGTGAATTCCGTTCGATGGCTATTATTCTTTTACGGCGTTGTAGTTGTCAACGAGGAGCGCGCCACGTGGTGCTCACTTCACCCATTGGCCAATTTTCTCGGTCCCAAAGGTCCCGATGCCGTTGAGGCGAAACGCGAAGACGATGCGATTTTCATTTCGCAGGCCAACATTGAAGGTGAAATCCTGCGCCGTGATCATGCAGCATTTCCAGGTGTAGCCGACGGTCACCGTCGAGCTAATCAGCGAGCGGTTGCTGCCGGCGAAGGGATGCTTTTGGAAATCGAAGAAGAGCGATACGCCGCCGAACAATCCCCGCTCGCGATTGCCGAGGAACACCGACGGGCTCCACTGCGATCCGCGGAGCGTGCCCGGTTCGCGACCCGCGGCATTCGCGTACTGCTGCAACGAAGGAACCAGTTCCACCGCCCGTGTGTAGTAGAAGGTTGAGAACGCTTCGACCAGCGAACGTGTCATCCCGAACGTCGCCGACATCGCGCGCAAGCCACCGCCTTTTGTATCGATGTCCGAACGGAAATCGGCAAACAGTTCCTGGCTGGGCCGGTAACGCACATCAATATTTATCGGCGAGAATCTCCGCGGCACCGCGCCGTAAGTGAACGCTGAGAGAGTGTCGATCGGATCGAATTGGTTGCGCCGGCCGGGAACCAGGGCGCCGCCAAAATAAGGATCGAAGAAATATTTTCCGCGAATAGTAATCGACAGAGCTTCGTAAGGCTGCGTCGCCAGAGACTTTTTCTCACGCGCGACTTCAGCACCTTTCTTGCCCACGCTTTCCGTTGAGCGCTTGGTGAAAAACCGGTTCACCAGACCGTATTCAATCTCGTTGGTGTCGGCGATCGCATCCAGGTAATCAAAGCGAATGATGCGCTGAAAATTGTCGATGCCGGCGACGCGTCGATAAATGAAGTACGGCTCGATGACGTGACGAAACAATACGGAACCATCGCTGCGGCGAAAATTTTTCGCCAACGCCGGCGGCCGCACATCGAATTCGAACTCGCCGTAGCCGCGCACCACGTCGCGCGGCGAAACTAATTGCGTCGTCGGATCGATTGAGTTCGAGTAATAAGTCGCGCGCGCACCCGCCGTCGCCGTCAGGTTCCAACCGTTGAAACTCAACGGCAGTACGACCTGCGGGTGAAAATCGAGGCGCTGGACCACGGAAGGCGTTTCAATCGGCAACCGGCCGGCTTCAATCAGAAATAGAGCCTGATCGCCCGGCGTCTCTTTGCGACTGACTCCGTCCGCGCTGCCCTCAAACGTGTAGTAGATTGGGACTTTCTCGAACCAGCGCAAGATTGACGGCCGCCGGTCGAGGGCGAAGCTCGGCAATTCGCGAATGCGAATCTGCGAATTCTGAATCGAGGTCGCCTGCGAATTCATGCGCACGTTGAAGCTGTACGCGTTGTAATTCTTGTTAATAAAGACCTGCGAACGCTCTTCGGGCGAGATGGCCTGCTGAATCGAATCGGAAAATACCTGGCGGAAGGCCAGGCTTGAGGTGACATTAACATCGGCTGCCGCCAGAAAACCGTTCGGGAAATAGTGAACCGCATCGATGTAGAAACTCGAGCCGCCTTGATCGGGATGGTCTGCATCCTGCTTGTGACCAAAGACGCGGTCCTTCACCACAAAGAAGCCCATGTTGAAGAATGACCGCGAGTTCGCGCGCGTCCGCAAGTCGCCGCCAATGCCAAAGCCGCGCTTTGTAAAAATATCCGCGCGCAAAGTGAAATCTGCCGAGCGCCCCAGCGTCTGATAGTAAGCCTGCGAAAATCGAAAGCCTTTCTCGCCGGAACCACTGAAGGTCGGCGTTAGAAAACCCGATGCACGATCCTGATGATTCAACGACACCGACGCATACGGCAGGTACATGACCGGCATGTTCTTGATGCGAAACGTCGGAGAGGTAATGCGGGCCCTATCGCCCGTATGAATGCGGGCCTGCTTGGCACGAAAGCTCCACTTGGGCTTTTCTTCATCGCAGGCGGTAATGGTCACGTTGGTCAACACAATCGTCGTGAGACTGATCCGCTCCACCCGATCCGCCACGAAGTACATGCGGGTGCCGTCGCTTGTTTGATTGGTATATCCGGTAGCGTTCTCGAAAAAACCCGTCTTGGATCTGTAATTCCATTCGGCGTGGCTGCCCGTAATGCGTTGCTGTTCGCCCTGGTCGAAGACTACGTTGCCGTCAGCCACCACCAGGTTCTTTGCGTCATAGACGATGACTTTGTCAGCCTGCACGCGAAAGGTGCCAATCCTCGCATCGACGTTCCCCTCGCAAATCGTGATCAAATCACCGTTGGGCTCCTTTCTCGAGGTCTGATTGCCACAGGCCACATCGAGCGTGTCGCCGGGCTGAATCGTCGGGATCTTGCTCGCGGGAGTACGCACGGGCTGATCCTGCTGCAGCGGGTTGACGTAAGGAGTATCGGTTACCGGATTATCGACTTTGCGAACGACGGGATTAGGTTGTTGCGCGGCGGCGATCGAGGCGACCAGCGAGATCAGCACCAGCGCAAACGCGCGCAATACTCTGACGGTGTATGTCGAAGACTTTCGGCGCACGCGTGAAAGCGCAACCTCCGCGCTGATACCCGATCGCGCGTGTGCGAGATGGAGAGAGTCGCATCAGGCGCGCCGTTTTCACTAACGGAATGCGGCGATGCTAACATGCGCGCTCGATGAGCGACAAGCGAGTCACTCTGCCAGTGATGATTGTGGCCGGCGAGGCTTCCGGCGATGCGCACGCAGCGTCTCTGGTGGCTGCGATGCGCGAAGTAGATCCGCGGACACAATTCGAATTCTTCGGTTCGACTGGAAAAAGAATGCGCGATGCCGGAGTCACGTCAACCGTGAATTCCGACGAACTCGCGATCATGGGCTTGCTGGAAGTCGGACGCGCACTGCCGCGGTTCTGGCGCGCATTTGGCGATCTTAAGCGCGCCGTCCAACAGCAAAAACCTGTCGTTGCAATTCTGGTCGATTGGCCTGAGTTCAATTTGCGTTTGGCGCGGTCGCTTCATCGACGCGGCATTCCAGTCATCTATTACATCAGTCCGCAGTTGTGGGCCTGGCGACCTTATCGGGTCCGGAACATCCAACGGGACGTCGACCTGCTGCTCTCGATTCTGCCTTTCGAAAAAGCCTGGTATGCGGCGCGCGGAGTCACCAACGTTGAATACGTCGGACATCCGCTCACCGGTGAAGTGCGTGCGGACTTCGATAAAGCTGAATTCTGTCGCCGTCATGGTCTTGAGGCTGCGAAACCTTTGATCGCGCTGTTGCCCGGCAGCCGCCACAAAGAAGTCATTCGCATCTTGCCGCCCATGCTGGATGCGATCGAATACTTTCGGCGTCAGGGCGCCGATGCTGAATTCGTTCTCGTGGTGGCGCCTAACCGCGATCCGGAAGAGGCCAGGCAAATTGTTGCCGCGCACAAGTCGCGAACCGCCCGCCTCCGCATCGTGCAACAGCAGACCCGCGAAGCATTGGCCGCGGCCGACGCAGCTGCGATCGCCAGCGGCACCGCGACCCTGGAAGCGGCGCTCTTGGGAACGCCCATGGTGATTGTGTATAAGGAATCGGCGGTGAACTGGCACACGCTCGGCAATCTCATCACTAGTGAACATTTTGGTTTGGTGAATCTGATTGCCGATCGCAGGCTTGCCACTGAGCTTATGCAGGATGAGTTCACCGGTGAGAGCCTTGCGCGTGAATTAATCTCGCTGCTTGAGCCGAAACGAAATGCAGAGATGCGTCAGGAATTGAATGAAGTTGCATTACGACTCGGCGAGCCAGGGGCGTCGCAGCGCGCGGCGAAAGCAGTAATTGATTTCATAGATAATCTGTCAGCAACCCGACCGTAAGGGAGGGTGCTCGGCGAATCAAACTTGTCAGCGGCCTCTCTCACGATCGGGCCTCTGCCACATAGGAGACTCATGGCACGACGACGGTGGCCAAAAATTCTCGGGATTGGCCTTCTTATAATAGTTACCATGCTTTGTGTGGGAATTACTTTGACGATCGGATGGCGTCCGATCATCGGCGCCAGGAAGCGAGCCCTTACCGATCGAAAGTTTGAAGTGACGTCGGCACGTCTGGAGAGAGGGCGCTATCTGGTCGACAGCGTCAACGGATGTTTTGGGTGTCATACCGATCAAGACTGGTCGAAGCCCGGAGCGCCGCCGGTCGCCGGACGCGAAGGCTCAGGCCATGTTTGGGCCGATCAGGATTTGCCGTGGCTGGTGGCTCCGAACATTACTCCCGACAAAGAGACGGGGGTGGGCAATTGGAGTGACGACGTGCTGGCTCGCGCAATCCGCGAAGGCATCGGCCATGATGGCCGCACGTTGTTTCCGATGATGCCTTATCCTCACTATCGCGAGATGTCCGATGAAGATCTCGCCTCGATCATCGTTTACTTACGCACCGTCCCGCCGGTACGCAATCAACTGCCGGTGACGAAAATTCCGTTCCCGTTGAATTATTTGACGCACAACCTGCCGCAGCCGATCACAACGCCAGTGACTGCGGACATTGCGAGCCCAGAGAAGCGCGGCAAATATCTCGTCAGCATGGCGGCCTGCACCGACTGCCATACGCCTCAGGAGAAAGGACAGCCAATAGCGGGGATGGAATTTGCCGGAGGCTTTTTGTTCCATGAACCCAAGGGCGACGTCATCTCGACTAATATTTCGCCGGCCGCGTCCGGCATTGCTTATTACAATGACGCCACGTTTATCCAGGCATTGCGCCAGGGCAAAGTCGGCGCGCGGCCGCTGCGTGCCTCGATGCCCTGGTACTTCTTCGGCAAGATGACTGATGACGATTTGAAATCGATCTTCGCGTATTTGAAGACGGTCAAGCCGGTGAGGCATCAGATTGATAACTTCGAACCACCCACCTTTTGCCGGCTATGTAAGCAGAAACATGGGTTCGGCGCGACGAATTGATTCAATAGTTGGTGAGGATGGCGTCCGGTGAAAAGCCCATCTGCTGAAGGCGGTCGCGGGTCTGGGCAATCATCTCGCGCGATCCGCACACGAGCGCCACGGGAGATTTCAGATCCGGCAGCACGTGATCCAGGAGCGATTGCACGTAACCGGTCGGCCCCGACCAATCGTGCTCGCCCGGACGCGAGATGACTTGTCGCAGTTCGACTCCGGCCTGTTCCCAACCATCAGTTTCATCTCGATAACAAAAATCATCCGGGGTGCGCGCGCCGTAAAGCACCACGAGCTTACCGAATTCTGCCTTTCGCGCCAGCACGTGTCGCAGGACTGAGCGCAAGGGCGCGACGCCTGTCCCCATCGCTACGAAAACCAGATCGCGATGACGCAGCGGCGCGAGATCAAATCCATGACCGGCGACGTCGGTCAACTCAACCTGGTCACCTGGTTTCAAATCAAACAGGGCAACGCTCGCGCCGATCGTGCGCTTAACCAAAATCTCCAACTCGCGATCCTCAGGCGCACTGGCAAACGCAAAATACGCCTGTGGTTCGTCGGCTACGCGCAGGACGCCCACCTGCCCGGGAATAAACGCCACGCCGTGAGCTTCACGCGCATCTTCCGGCATCAAGTCGAACGAACGGATATCGCGCGCCTGATCGCGCACCCGAGTTATCGTGAGCGTCTTCACCTGCCCCTGCTCCATGATTTCGAGAATAGATTATGCTCGCCGAAAATCCGAACGGACGGCCACTCGTCAGCCATTTTTCGCATCAAATTTGCGCCTCACAAAATGATAGAATGCGGAGCTAATCATGAGCACGCGACTTCTTTTTTCGATTGCGTTGCTGCTGGCCGCGACTGGCACGCTGTTCGCGCAATCAGGCCGAAAGTCGACCAGCAGTTCGGCGCCCACTACCACGACGACAACACCGTCCGTTGCCGGACCCAAGGTAACGGAAAAGAAAGCTTCCACGGCGCCCAAGGTACAACTGCTCGTCGGAATTGACCGCCGCGCGGTAATCACCAGCGTTCCCTTCTATGTCTTCGACACCGTGCTTGACGACGTCATTCGCAGACTCGGCGAGGCCGAGATTGTCTTCGCTCGTTCAGGCGGAGATATGAATCGCGGGGACGCGGTGAAAGCAGCCAAGCAGGAAAAGGAGCGCTGGGTGGTGGTTTTGGAAATCAGAAGTATCTACGCTGACACCGGCCGCCAAGTGAAAAATAACCAGGACGAGTTGGTGGTTGATTTCATCACCCTCGAGCCCGAGACCGGAAAGATAAAACGCTCAGGTCAGACACATCAACACATCTATCAGAATGGCCGCGGCGGAATATCTCTGCCTTCGAAGAATGGCGCGGTCTATTCGGAATATTCAATCAAGCAAGCCGCCCTCGAAGCTGCCGATCGAATCCTGGCGGGATTTGATATTACCGTGCGGCAGGGGACGCGGTTCTGACAGGTCCTTCATTCCCTCTCCCGCTTGGGAGTGGGTTAGGGTGAGGGCCTACGCGAACGTAACTTAAAATACGAAAGCGAGATATGAATTCGTCCCGCGAATTCATCTCTCGCCTGCTAACTTCTCGAAGCCTGCCAGCCGCAGGCCCTCATCCCGGCCCTTTTCCCAAAAGGAGAAGGAAACGCTATTCCTCATAAATCCGGTCAATCACATCCCCATACTTCTCATCGATCACACGCCGCTTAATCTTCAACGTCGGAGTCAGCTCACCACCCTCGAGCGTGAACTCGTTTTCCAGCAAAGCAATCTTCTTAATCTTTTCAAACTGCGCCAGATCGGCAGTCCGCGCAGCAATTTGTCGCTCGAACAAATCGATGATGCGAGAGTCGCGACAGAACCCAGCCCGCGTATGCAGGTCCGCGTAACCCTTGTACTGCGCGTAACCCTGGAGCTGCTGCCAGTCGGGGACAATCAAAGCCGCCGGGAATTTACGGTTGGCGCCGACGACAACCACCTGGCTTACAAACCGCGACGTCTTGATCATCTGCTCAATTGCCTGAGGCGCGATGTACTTGCCGCCAGAGGTCTTGAACAATTCTTTCTTCCGATCTGTGATCACCAGGAAACCGTCCGCGTCGAGATGCCCGACGTCACCGGTTCGAAACCACCCATCGGCCGTGAATGCCTCGCGCGTTTCCTGCGGCTTGTTCCAGTAACCCTGCATGACGTTTGGTCCGCGCGTTTCGATTTCGCCATCCGCGGCAATTCTAACTGCGACGTGGCGGATTGGTTTTCCGGCGGTGCCCACCCGATTGTCGTCGAGCTGGCCCGCGGTAATCACCGGCGAAGTCTCGGTCAAACCGTAGCCTTGAACAATCGGCAGCTGCGCCCCCAAAAACGCCAGCGCAACGTCGCTGGTCAAGGCCGAGCCACCCGAAACCAGAATGCGAATGCGACTGCCCATCGCTGCGCGCAGTTTCTCGAACACAATCAGGTCAGCCAGTCGATGCTTCACCGAAAGCCAAATCGGAACTGAGGCATGATCGAGCATGAGCTGCGCCCAGCGCTTGCCGGTTTCTACCGCCCATAGGACCACGCGCGCGTTCAGTTTTCCTTGCTGTTCCGCGCGGTCATGCACCCGCTGAATGATCTTTTCATAGATGCGCGGCACGCCGACAAAAACCGTCGGTCTTACTTCCTTCAAGTGCTCGCCGAGGTTTTCCAGCGAGCCAAAGTAAACGCTCATGCCGTGGTGCAGGTACATGTTCATCGCCTGCCGCTCGAAGATGTGCGACAAAGGCAGCACCGAGAGCGCCACATCCGCTTTCCCAAACTCCAGATGATTCGACGAATCGATCAGGTTTGAAACCATGTTCGCGTGCGTCAACATCACGCCCTTCGGTTCGCCCGTGGTACCCGATGTGTAGATGATGGTGGCGAGATCGTCAGGCGTAATCGCCTGGGCAAATTCTGAAAGCTGTGGCGGCGACTCCAATCGCGCCTGGGCCCCGGCAGTTTCCAGTTCGTGCAAACTGACGCCCCTATCCGCGGCCGAATCAAAGAGTATTACCCGCTCGAGTGAGGCACAGTCCACGATCGCCGCCTGCACCTGCTGCAACTTCTCCGAGTTCGAAACGAACACAGCCCGCGCGCCACAGTCATTCAGGATGTAGCCGACTTGCGGTGCTGTCAGCGTCGGATAGATGGGAACCGTAACCGCTCCGAGAAAGATGCAACCCTGATCGGCAAGCACCCATTCGAGCCGGCTTTCGGAAAGGATCGCCACGCGATCACCTTTCCGTATTCCCAGCGAATACAAGCCCGCCGCGATGTTCCGGGCACGATTAATCATTTCAGCCGCCGAGACAGATCGCCACGTGCCCTGCTGTTTGTAATTCAGAGTGTCCGGCTTGGGATAATCGCGCAGGACTTGTTCGTAGATTCCGATGAGCGTCGTCGGTTCATCCGCATTAAGGGGAGTGCGATTGAGAACTCTCTCAGATGATGTCGAAACGGCGTCAATCATGCAGTGCTGACCCCGTTGAGGAAAACATCCATGACTACGTCAGCCATCGGTTCCAACTTGTAGCTGCGATGCGAAATGATCCAGTTCGTGGCCATCTCATCGAGCGCGCCGAAGAGAATTTTCGCGACGACCTTGGCATTGACGTCTTTGCGAAACACGCGCGTACGCTGGCCTTCTTCAATAATCTGGCGCAGCAGATCGAGATACTGGGCGAACCCCGCGGCGGAAAACTCTTCCATGAATTTCGTCGAGCCGCGCAGTTCAACTTGAAAGACGACCGCCAGGTCCCGATCCGCTCCTAGCCGCTCAAGGTGCAGCTGCGCAATGCGGCGCAGCTTCTCGCGTGGGTCTGAAAGCACCTTGATCAACTCACGTCCGGCGGCGATTGCGTCCGCCATATTCTGATCGAAAATCGAGTGCAGAATTTCTTCTTTGCTCTTGAAATAGAGATAGACCGTGCCGTCGGCAACATCGGCGGCGCGCGCAATGTCGGCAACTTTTGAATTGAAATAACCGTTGCGGGCAAACACCCGCGTGGCGGCGCGAAGGATCAATTCGCGCTTACCCGACGCACCATTACGAGCGGTCTTCTTGGCCATTTCGACTGACTGAATGAATCATCACTCAGTTCCGGTAAGCGTAGCGGCTGCGGAGGTTTCTGGCAAGGATTGACGAAGCGCGGCGATTGAAAACTAACTATCGGCCGGCGTGTCGGATTGCGAATGTAAAGCGAACGTGTCGTCAGTATCGAGGTGGAGCGAACCCTGGCGAATGCGCAACTCGGTTTGCGGATAAGGAATTTCGATGTGCGCCTCGCGAAACAACTTATCAATTCGATAGTTGATGTCGCTGCGAATCTGCATATGCAGCCGGGGCCTATTCGTCCAAACCAGCAGACGAAAGTCGAGCGACCAGTCACCGAACTTCAGAAACTGTACCTTCGGCGCTGGATCGGCCAGCACGTTATCAACGCCTTCAGCGGCCTTCAATAACGTCTGGGTGACGCGATCGATGTCAGATTCGGCCGCCACGCCGATTGGTATCGCGATGCGCGCGCGCGGATCGCCATACGACCAGTTAATCAAACGCTGGCTGACCAGTTTGGAATTCGGCACGATGATCGAAACGCGATTGTTCGTGGTCACGACGGTGGTGCGCAGGTTGATGCTCTGCACGTCGCCTTCATCTTCCGCAATGGTGATGCGATCGCCCACGCGGACCGGCCGCTCAAACAACAGGATGAATCCGGCAGCGATGTCCGCGGCAATGTACTGCAAGCCAAAGCCGATGCCGACCGAAAGCGCCGTAAAGATTACCGCCAGCGAAGTGAGGTTCAGACCGACACCGACCGTTAGCGCCAGCAGTACCCCGATGGTAACGACAAAATACTGAGTCAGCCGCCCCAGCGTGTACTGGATTCCCGGATCGAGATATGCGCGCTTCGCGATGCGCCGCCGCAGCATGTCGCTGACCGTGCGCGACAACAGCAACGCCACGCCGAAAATGATCGCGCCTTCGAGGAGCGAGGTAACCGAGAAAGTTAAGTTCCCGTTGCCGACGCTATGAGGTTGTGACAGTAACTGCCAAATGCGAGTGACTATGTCTTTCCAACCGGCTACCTGTGCCAGAAGGAAAGCCAAGGGGCCGAGCTGGATTATTGAGCAAGGAAACATCTTCGGTGGATGTTACCGAAGACATTAAAGAAGGAAAAGCAGCGACGGTGGCGGAAAGAGTGATGGGACCCTCATCACGAAATCATTTCAGAACGACAAACCAAATATCTCTCAATGGCTCATCGCATAGACGATGACGTTGATCGCGCTCTTGTAGGCGTGCAAGCCATACTTCGCCGGATAGCTGGGATCGTTGATCCATTCCCACGCGTCGCCCATGTCGGTGTTGAAGGAGATGAAGCAAACCAACCGCCCCTTCTCGTCTTCGATTCCCATACGATGCGGAACGGTGCCGCCCTTCTCTGAGGTCTCGCCCCGGCGCGCGTTCATGATGTTCGGCACCTGAACGATTTCTTCGATGTCGAGGTAAGAATGAAAAACGGGGTGCGACAACGGCAGATCTTTGATTTGTCGATTTGGCCAGACCTTGTGAAGCTGCGTTTCGAGATTCGCGATTTCATACGCGCCCCAAAAATCGTCGAAATAAATAAAGCCGCCGCGCGCGGCATATTCACGCAAACGCGCAGCCTGTTCGTCAGAAAGTTCCAGGAAGCCAGGTTCGACGACGTAGATCAGCGGATAGTCGAACAGGTGATCGTCCATGATCGGGACCTGCTCGGGCCGGGCGGCTATCTTCAAATTAGTGCCGGCCCATTCGCGCAAACCCACGATGATGTTTTCGTCAGCTTCAGGGTAATCGGTAGCCCACGCGCCCCGGCCACGTCGATAATATCCATAGCCCCAATTCGGCGAGTCATAGATCGTGCGAATGAAGGTGAACTCACCGTAAGAGGGACCAGTGGCCTCAGGTCGGATAAGCGTGGGTCGTTGACCACCACCGCGGTAGTTGCTGAAAGGATCCTGCGCGAGCGTGGGCACCAGCAACAGTCCAATCAGCAATGCGGGGAAAGCTAATTTCAAAATACGACTGACTCGCCACTTCATTTCCTGCCTCATTGCTTTCGACCGCCGCCCGATAGTCTTCGGTAATATTCTTCCACTGCTTTCCGGTAACGTTCCGGGGCGGCGCCTTCATCATGCAGTCTGAGGTTCGTCCGTCCCGTCTGATTTGCTTGCCGGCTTAGCTGCAGTTCAAGTTGACGCAACGGATCGATCACGGTGTCTTTCAATTGCGCGGCAGTTTGAATGTCGTGCGCGCCGCCGACCTCTGCCAACCGGCGAAGTTCATCGATGGCCCGATCCAGGTAAGGTCCGCTGGAGCCACCTAATTGCCGCCGCAAATCCTGGGCATCGTTCAGCCGTTGCCGCAATTCAGAGTTCAATTGCCGATCATCCCAGGCGCCAAAGCCGTAGCCGCCGCGGTCACTAGCGCTCCCTTGCCGGCCACCCCCTGAATTCGATCCACTCTGAGAATTTCCTTGCTGGCCCTGCTGATCTTGCTGACCCTGTTGACCCTGCTGGCCTGGTTGACCTTGTTGTCCCTGACCTTGTTGTCCCTGCTGACCTTGTTGGCCGCGCTGACCCTGTTGTTGTTCTTGCTGGCCCTGCTGTCCCTGCTGACCGCGCTGGCCCTGTTGATTGCCGTTGCGTCGCGCCGCGTTCTCATCCAGCCGCCGCCGCAGCGAATCAACATTGTCCGCCAGCTGGCGGGTGCGATCGAGCGCTTCTTCAGCGTTGTTACCGGACTGACCAGCACCCTGCTCCGCCGACTGCAAACGATCGGAGACATTATTCAAACTCCGCTCGAGCGCGCGTTCATTAGCCCGCGCCCCTTCGAGATTGTTTCCATTCAGTGCCTGCTTACCTTCGCGAATGCGGTCGGCGATCCGATCGCGCGCCATGCCTTGCGCGGCGTCATTCAGTTGCCGCGCGGCGCGTTGCTGTCCGCCGCCCATCGCGCGGGCGGTTTGTTCGATGTCCTGCTGCAACCCGTTGACGGCGTCAGCCAGCGCGTCCTTGCGTTCAGCCAGTTGCTGCCGCTCTCGCTGCGAGTTCGCATCCTGTCCACCGCGACGCGCCAGGCTTTCCACATCTTTCGCAATCTCACGCTGGCGCGAAGCAGCTTGCGCTGCGCGTTGGCGCAAGTCGCTGATTTGCTGCTGGCGGCCCGCGGAGCCTGACTGACCGCCGCTTTGACCATTCATCTGTTGCAGCTTGCTCTGCGCTTCACGCAGACGATCAAGCGCACGTTCATTCTGCGCAATCGAGTCGTTGTTATTTCCTTTTGCCGAAGCCTGGGCCTTCTGCATCTCGTCCGCGGTTTGATTGAGCTGACGGCTCAACTCCGCCATTTGCTGATCGCGCCGCTCGCGCGACAGACGTTCCAGCTCCCGCGCCGCCTTACGCGTTTCATCAATCAACTCCTGCTGTTGACGTTGATTACCGCCGCCCCCGCCACTCTGGTTGCGCGCGCTCTGCATCCGCCGGCGCTGCTCTTCCAGCGCTTGCTCCTGACGCCGCGCGAGTTCTTCGAGTTTCCGTTCGGCTTCAGATTTCTGTTGTTGCGCCTGCTGTTGTTGCTGTCGCTGGACGGTCTCGTACTGGTTCTTCATCTTGTCGAGTTCCAGCTCGAACAAGCCCGAGAGTTCCTGTTGCTGGCGCTGATTACCACCGCCACCACCTTGCGCATTCTGATTTCCCAGGGCCACTTGCACCTGCCGGAAAATCGCGTCCGCCGCCAACAACTTCTGCAGCGCGCGCTGCTCAGGTGGCAATGCATCGCGGCCTGATTCCTGCCTCAGCGGCGGCGGCGCGCCCTTCATTTCTTCCGCCGCCTGCTTCAGGTCATTGGCCATCTCAGCCATTTCTTTCTGCGCTTCCAGCTCATCCGGCAGCCGCCTGCCGATGCGGTCCAAAAATTCGAGCGTGTCCGTGCGCAGCTTCTCCTGACCGCCCGCAACCGCTTCGTAGCCGTCCTTTTTTTCCTGGGGCGTGTATTTCTCGCCTTCACGAATCAGCTTGTGCGTCGCCGCAATCAAATCCTTCTGCCGACGCGACAGCGCATTCTGATCCTGCTCGCCTTGTCCACCACCGCCGCCTCCGCCTTGCTGCTGCGATTGGCGGTACTCCATCTCGAACGGCTTCACTTCGATGAAATAAATGTCGCTGGTCGTTTCGCTGTTCGCGTCCCGCGCCTTCGCGTAATAGGAAATGAAGTCGCCCGGCTTTAAATTAAATTCTTCAAGGAAGAACGTATGTGTCGCCGTCAGGTTACGCGCTGATTCTCGCGACAACTCCTGGAGGTTCACCTTCTTCTCTTCGCCGCCGTTGACTGAGAAAAACAGATCCATCCCGACCACGCCGTAATCATCTTCGGCCCGCGCCTGCGTGAACACCTCTTCGAGATTAGTAGCCTTTCGATCACGTCCCGGTCGATCAAACCCAACCGTCGGCGGCAGATCCTCGAGCACACTCACGTCATATTCATTCGAGCCGCGATAAGTTTCACCATCGACGCTCACGAGCTCGATGTAATAGCTGGTTCCAGCCGTAACGGCCAAGTCACCAACAAAGTCCTGCCCGTTCGCGCGCATCTCGATCTTCTTGCCGTCGGCCAGTACGATGCGCGCCGCGCGCACCTTTCCCGACAGGTGCGCAGTGATCGCCGCCACGGTCCCCTTCAACGCCGCGATGTCGCCACCGTCTTCAGTCGTCTTCGCAGGCAGATGAGAAAAGCCGGGGAAGTTGAGCGTGATGTCGAGCTGCTTCACGAACGGCAAATCAACCACGTTGAGCTTGTAAGTCTCAGAGCGCACGCCGTTGCTCTCGACAAAGTATTCGATTGAATCCTGGATATTGAATATGGAATGACGGTAATCAGTTTTCGCCTTGGCCGGCTCCATCGCCTGCCCTTGCCAGTCATCCTTCGATCCGATCGGCCGCCAATAGAACGAAACAATCTGCCCCTCGAAATTTACCAGCGTCGCCAGCACGTCTTGATCGGAGCTTCGCGGCACGCGCGCGGTGCCGGGTTTGACCCGAATGCTCATCGCGTTGGCGTCGCTTGCCGCCGCAAGCGTCTTCGGCATAACGAGTTGCGCCACGCCTTCAGAGATTTCCTTTGGGCCCCACTTCAGCACCCCAGCGAGAATCAGCAGACTTGCCAATGTTGCGCCGCCATACATCAACAAACGCGAACGGCGAATCACAGTGCCCAGGCTCACGCCGCCCGCAACCTGGTTGGCATCTGCCTGCAGTCTTTCGAGAATTGCTTTCGAGATATTGGGATCCCGCAGTTCGTCCGAGCATTCGACCGCCGTCACCAATCGATCTTCAGCAACCGGATTGTGTTCCTCAATTAATCGAGCCAAACGCGTGTCGGTAATTCGTTTCCAAAACGGGCGCACCAATGCCAGGTACGCCGTGCCGAGGAATGCTACGAGCGCGCCCAGACGCAGAGACAACAGCGCATTGTCGTTGTGGCGATAGCGATGCGCAGCCCAACCCGTGAGCAGGAGAATCGCCGCGCCGGCAGTCAACACGATCGCGACTCCGCGCAACGCAATCAGCAAGCGCCGCCGAGCGCGCAAGCGGCTCAGCAGATTGTGCAGGTTGTTTCGGTCGGGATAGATCATTGCCTTAAAAATACTCCCGTAAGTCTAATCAGCCAACCATTTTCGCCACCTTGATTCGTTGGGCCAGCAGCGATTCACTTATCAACAGCAGCAGCGCTAGAAACAACAAAGGCCACCAGACCTTCTGGCGATTCTCGATCTCTTCGTTCGAGAAGCCGCGGTTCGCTTCACGACCTTCCGCTTTCCCCGCCCCGCCGGTGACCCCGTTGATAAATGCGCCAAAGTCCAGCTTGGTAAAATCACCTTCTGCGGCGTTCAGGTCCACCGCCGCAAAGTCAGGCCTCCCCGCATAACGCAAGCGATAAAATCCCGGCTGCCTGCCGGTGATCAGCAAGTCGCCTTCCTGCGTCCGGCGGTTGTCCGTCAAGCGCGCGCCGTCGGGCGAATCGACCGCCGGCCCTTCAGCATTCGCATCCTTCAAGACGCGAAATGTTTGACCCAACGAGTGCCATGATCCTTCTTCGCGGCTGCTGACGTATCGAATCATCTGATGCACGAACGGAAGATAGAGTGGCGTCAACGGCAAATCATTCCAGCTGGCGCCGAGCGATGACGTGAACAGCAACACGCGGCCCTTGCCGGCGTTGGCTTCCATCAATGCCGGGCTGCCGTCTTCGTAACGGGCGAGCACAGTTGTGTTCGGCTTGGGCTGCGCGCGCACGTATCCGAACACCCGCGCCGCCGCCAGCCGGCCGCTGTCGCGAAAGACTTCAAAAATCGGGTGGTCAAACTTGATGTCGGTAATCGCCAGACTCTCGCTGGCTTTCGTCTGCACTGCCTCGCTGAAAGTCGCGGGCGAAACGTCGCGCAACGATTCGTTCAAGCTGTTCGCATCGCTGTGCGGGCCGGCGGCCACGATTAACTGCCCGCCGTTCTCGACAAACTTT
Source organism: Pyrinomonadaceae bacterium (assembly GCA_044870975.1). Classification (GTDB taxonomy): domain Bacteria; phylum Acidobacteriota; class Blastocatellia; order Pyrinomonadales; family Pyrinomonadaceae; genus UBA11740. The sequence goes on along the minus strand of JBIOZK010000080.1, from coordinate 7,445 downwards.
TTCAAGCCGGCTGCCAACCCGGGCGAGAGCGAACCGGCGTCGTTGAGAATCAGCAAAGCGTTATCACCGATCCCGGCCGGATCGACGCTGCCCGCAGTTTTCACCGTGAAAGCGAACGGCAGCTCGTCATTGAGATTCAGCGCACTCTGAAGATAGAAACTGTCACTGCGGCCACGCGCGGCGCTCTCGACGATCAGAGCCTTACCCGGCGCTTCGCGACGAATCGTAAAATAGAATTTGTTGTCCGGCGCAAAGTCACCCGAGGCGACCTCGATCGCGCAACGGTTGGCGCCTTCCGTCAGATTGAACCCGGTAAATTCGACGACCTTAGTCTCGCGCGCATTCAAACTTACTTCGCGCTTTTCAACCGTCTGGTCGTTGATTTGGAAGTCCAGGGCCAGCCGATCTCGCGGCGTATCGCTGAAGTTACTCACCTGGGCCGAAAGGTTCTCAAGATACTTTTGGCCGAAGACGACACCGTGCGCATCTACCTTCGTCACCGCCACGTTAGGGGCAGGATTACTACCGCCGACATCGAAGGTCTGAAGCTGTATGTCGCCGCTGAGTTTGAAGCTGGCATTCGTCTGGTTCCAGCCGCTGGCCTGGAAATCTGAAATCATCACGACTCGTTTGCGGCCGCCAATCTTCAATTCTCCCAACAACGACTCCGCCCCGCGCAGCGCCTGTTCATAATCCGTGCCTTCCCACCCCACCGACAAACTTCTCAGGTTTGATCGAAGCTGGCTCTTATCCGCTGTAAACCGATTGATTACTTCGTAGCGATCGCCGAAGGCCATCACCGCCACCCGCTCGTCGCTACGCGTCTCGTCAATGATGGACGCCGCGCGCTGCACCGCATTAGCGAACATCTGTTCGCGGCGCATGCTGAGCGATGAATCGATCAGCAGCACGGTCGCTCCATTTGCGCCGTTGTCTTTGGCCGCGCTCCGCCGCGAGAAGAAAGGACGTGTGAACGCAATGACGATCAGCAGCACCGCCAGGCATCGCAGAATCAGCAAGAGGATATTGCGAAAGGTGCGCCGTCGAATGGTGCGCTGCGGCACCTGTCGCACAAATGCCAGGGCCGGAAATTCGATCTTTCGCGCCCGCGTGCGCCGCACCAGATGCACCAACAAAGGCGCCGCCACGGCGGTGATGCCTATCCAGAACAGTGGGCTAAGAAACCACATGAATTACTTCTCGACGCGACGCGACAAAAACGAAAACAGCGCAAAGTCCAAAGGCTGATCGGTTGTGATCAATTCATAATCGACCCGATTGGCCGCAGCACACCCGCGCATCTCATCAAGGTGCGCGCGCAGCCGCTCGCGGTAACCTTTCATGACCACGTCGGGCAGCACCGGCATCTGCTCGCTCGTCTCTGAGTCTTCGAGCAGCAGAATCGGATCGTTAAAGTCGAACTCGATTTCATTCTTGTCCATGACCTGAAATGCCATCACGTCATGCCCCCGAAAACGAAGGTGCTGAAACGCTGATTGCAGCCGCTCAGACTGATCGTAGAAATCGGAAATCAGCACAACGATGCCGCGGCGCGTCAGAATGTCCGCCAGCTCATGCAGCGATTCAGCCAGACGCGTTTCGCCGCCGGCTTCCAACATCGAAAGGTGCCCAAAGATTGTTCGCATGTGCCCGGTCCGGCTGCGGGCCGGTACGTGCGTGTGCACGTGTTGGTCAAACGCAACCAACCCCACCGCATCCTGTTGCTTATTTAGAAGGTAGGCCAACGATGCGGCCAGAAACTTTGCGTAGGTCAGTTTGGAAATCCTGCCCGCTTGCGAGTAACGCATCGATGCGCTCGTGTCGATTAACAGATGACACTGCGTGTTGGTGTCCGCGCGATACTTCTTGATGAAGTAACGATCGGTACGCGCGAGCAGGCGCCAATCGAGATAACGCAAATCGTCGCCGGCATTGTATTGACGATATTCGGTGAATTCAGTCGAGAAACCGGTGAACGGCGAACGATGCAGACCGGACATGAAACCTTCGACCACGGCCCGCGCCAGCAGTTCGAGTGAGCCGATACGTGCCAGCACTTCAGGATCCAGAAAGCGTGCCGGACCGGGAATATGCGACGCAGACTTCGGCGCTGAGTCCTTGACCGACGAAGCTGTTTTCTTCCGCCACAACATAGTTTGAATCGTGGCACAGACTTCAGTCTGTGTATCAGTGGTCCGACACAGACTAAAGTCTGTGCCACTTACTCACAATCCGCTCTTCGGTTCGGGCACGGCTTCGATCAGTTGCTTGATGACCTGATCGGAATCAACCTTCTCCGCCTCGGCCTGAAAATTCAGCAGCACGCGGTGCCGCAAAACCGCGGGTGCCACCGCGCGCACGTCTTCGCACGAGACGTTGTAGCGTCCGCGCAAAATCGCGCGCGCCTTACCGCCCAGAACCAGGAACTGCGACGCGCGTAACGATGCGCCCCACGTCACCCACTTGTTGACGAAGTCGGGCGCGGACGGCGTTGCCGGACGGCTGGCGTTAACCAGGCGCACAGCGTAACGGGCGACCGTGTCTGCGGCCGGCACCTGCTTCACCAATCTCTGGAAGGCGAGAATTTCATCTGCCGACATCACAGTTTTGAATTCAATGTCCTGCGGCGACGTAGTCTGCTTGACCACATTCACCTCATCTTCTTCCGGCAGGTAGCCAATCTTCACATTGAACATAAAGCGATCGAGCTGGGCTTCCGGCAAGGGATAGGTCCCTTCCATCTCGATCGGGTTCTGTGTCGCGAGCACAAAGAACGGCCGCGGCAGGTCGTAACTCATCCCCTGCACCGTCACGCGGCCTTCCTGCATGGCTTCGAGCAAAGCGGCCTGCGTCTTGGGCGGCGTGCGATTGATTTCGTCGGCGAGGACGATGTTGGCGAATAGCGGCCCGCGAATGAACTGCATGGCGCGATGACCGGTCGCACGATCCTCTTCGATGATTTCCGTGCCGGTGATATCGGCCGGCATCAAGTCAGGCGTGAACTGAATCCGTTTGAATGAGAGATCGAGCACGCTGGCCACGGTGCGCACCAACAACGTCTTGGCCAGACCCGGAACTCCGGTGATGATCGAATGCCCGCCGACGAAGAGCGACAGCAGCACCTGCTCGACCACGTCGTCCTGGCCAATAATTGCTTTGCGGATTTCGCGCAGCAGCGATTCGCGCGCGTAACCAAGTCTGTCCAATAACTGTTCGTCGCCAATTACCGCTTCTTCAATCGCCATTTGTTGTCCTTTAAGTGGCATAGGCTTTAGCCTGTGTTCGTTAATTTGCGAGGGCATTCACAGACTGAAGTCTGTGCCACTACTGCCCCACGATCTTCAACAACAACTCCTGCGCTTTTTCATAACTCGGTGCTGCTTCCAGTGAACGCAGCACCGCATGCTTTGCTTCCGGCTGTTTTCCCAAAAGATGGTAAGCCGTCGCCAGATTGTAATTCGCTTCAGCCACATTCGGCGGATCGAGTGCGAGCGTCGCCTGAAATTCAGCTAAGGCTTCCGCATATTTTTTGTCAGCGAGATTGAGCTGGCCGGCTTCCGTGTGCAGGGCGTACTCGAACGGACTTATGTAGAAGCTTAGTTGCAGCGCCTCCAGCGCACCGGCCCGATCACTCAGCTTTGTGCGCAGCGCGGCCAGGGCTTTCAACGTCGGCACGCTGTTCTGATCGTACTTCACCCGCGCCGCCAGCGCTTCGGCCGCTTGCTTGTCGTCGCCTTTCTTTTCATACATCTCCGCCAGCGCGTCGTAAGGATTGCCCTCGCCGGTGTAATAGGGAAATAGTTCGATGGCGCGCCGGAAATGCAGCACCGCATTATCCACGTCGTTGTCCGCGCGAAACAGATGGCCGGCGCGCAGACGCAGCGCGAAAGTATCTTCGGTCGCCAGCATCTTTACCACTTCTTCTTTCGATAACGAGGCGGCGACATTGAATTCAGTTTTCAGCGCGTTCTGCATCGGGCGCGTCTTCGCCTCGACATACGCTTTGAATTCTCGATCGAAATCGTTCTCACTCAACTTCAGAACGCGACTGAGAATGTCGGCGGTCTGCGCCTTCTCCCGATAGAGCGCAAGCATTTTCAAAATAGATTCAAAGCCAAACTTGTCTGAGATGAATTCGCAAACCTGCGACGCCTGGAAATAAGCGATCGTCAAATCTTCGGGCGCTCGGGGATGCGAGAAAGCGCCGTCGAGATTCGCAATCCGGTGCCAGCGTCCAGCGGTAAACGAATTCAAGAGCACGGGATTCCAATCGTCACCCCAGCCCGGCCGCGCCCGTCTTTCTTCGTAAACCGACAAGCCTTCCGAGAACCAACGCGGAATGCGGTAGTCGGTCATCTGCAAAGTGATCACGTGCGTGTATTCATGCCAAAGCGTACTGCCCCAATTGAACTCGCCGGCCGATCGCGCCGAAGGTGAATCAGCCGCAATGACCTGACCGAAGCAAACTCCGAGCGCGCCCAGCCCCGGTATCCCCAGGGTGCGCACCGCAAAGTCTTCGTGATTCGGAAACAACTCAACGGTGATTGGCCCCTTGGGCGTGAAGTGATATTTCGCGATCAGTTTGCGCGATGCTTCATCGAGCAACTCGGCCGCGTAGGGCGCAACGACATCGCTCTCTTTCGCGTCCACCTTAATGAGAAACGGCTCGCGTTTGGTTACGCGATAATCATTCATCGTGTCCAGCAAGTCGAGCGTGTTCTTGGCCCAGATATTGTACGGGTCGCCTTTGAATGCGGCTTCAACCTCGGCGCGTCCTTCGTCCATTTGTCCGAGACGCAACAGGCCCATGCCCAAGTCCAGATGCGCCGGCCAAAGCCGCGGGGAGAGCGCGGTTGCTCTTCTGCCGAAGGCCACCGCTTCTTCCGTGCGGCGCGTCAGCGTCGCGTAGTGAGCCAGCACATTGAAGACAGAACCGTAACGCGGATTGACTGCCAGCGCCGCGTTAACTTCCGGTTGCCAGTCGCGATCCTGAAGATAGAGCATCGCCGCCTTCGCTGCGTGTGCATCAAGCGACTGCGGATTGATCTTGAGAGATTTTTCGATATCGGCGCCGGCTGATGCAAAGTCGCGCTCCTCTAATTCCAAACCAGCTTTGAACGTGAGGAAGCCAACCGGATTGATCGCCAATGCGCGACTCAACGCCGCCATTGTTTCTTCGCCGCCGCCAACCCGTTTGTTCTGGGCCATCCCGATGAGACCGCGGCCACTGTTCGGATTGATCTGTAGCGCATCCTGAAAGAATTGGGCGGCATCAGCATACTGGTATTTCTCGTTGAAGAGTTCCCCGGCGCCGAGCTGCGCCTCGATGTAAGTCGGGTCGGCCGCGATCGCTTCACGATAGACATCGTTTGCGTCATGGTAGCGTTCGAGATGAACTAACGCCCGCGCGACGTTGGTGAGCTCTGCCGCGCTGTCTGGCTGCTTTTCCTTATAGTAAGCGACCAGCGATTCGAAGATGGGCCGCGCCCGATCATCCTGACTTGTGAGTTCCAGAATCTCAGCGCGACGCAGGTCACTCGATAGTTTATTGGCCGGAGACTTCGCCGAGTCGGTCGCCGCCCGCTCAAACTCGGCCATCGCCTCGGTATAACGTCCCGTCATCGCCAACACTTCGGCGACTTGATGCCGCACTTTGCCGGCGTTCGGATTCCTGACCAGGAACTTCTTGCCGATGGTTTCCGCTTCCGTGTAACGACCGGTCTCCAAATAAGCTCGCAGCAAACCGGTTTCCGCCTCAGCGTCGGCCGGGTTCGCCGTCAGGCGCGTCGTAAATAATTTGATCGCGTTTTCGTAGTCACCCTTCTTCAGTTCCGCTTCGCCGGAGTCATCAGCCGACTGCGCCCCCGCATAACGAAACGGGACCGCGCTGCCAGCGGCACAGATCAGGATGAGCGCAAAGACTCTCAAAATCATCGATCTAATTGGCATTACCCTTCGCATTATTCTTCCGTCGCCGGTGTAGCTCCCTGCTTAATCGCGCGATTCACCTTGGCCAACTCGATGAACAGCTTCTCGAGTTCGGCTTCGTACTCTGTTTCCTTCATGCTGCTTTTGCGCCCGATCAATTGCGCTATCTCGCCTTCGAGTCGCGTCCGGTCGCGCAGTAATTTGGCCGTAGCCACGTTGGCCGCCGCCTGCGAGACGCTCAACGAATCGAGGTAAGTCGCGCGCGCCAGCAAACCATCACCGCCCTCCATCTTCTGATGGCCGACGCCGTCGCCGTTGTCTTCCAATAAAGCATGCTCGGTCGCCAGACGGCCCGCGCGCGTGTAGAACTCGGCGGTCAGGCGATTCGCATAATTGAAGGCTTCGAGCACTGAGATGTGTCCATCCTGATCTGCGTCAGCGTCCGTAGCCTTGAGCGCGGCCAGAAAATATTCCATGAAGCGCGTCGCGTTGCTCTCCTGCCCGTTCCGCGTCGCCGTGACGATCACCCGCCCTTTCGCCGCCAGCGGCTTGATGAATTCACCGCTGGAACTCGCCATGTTGAAGATTACTATTCGCGGCGCCGGCAGCCCGGCGAACAATGCGTTGAAATCGCCGGCGGAAAGATCCGGCCCCACCAAATTGAATTTGGCTTCCTTGTCGAAGGACCCGTGGCCGATGAGAAAAACGAACAACACGCTGTCAGCGTTGAGTTCGCTGCGCAGTAACGTGAAGACTTTCCTGACTTCTTCAGCCGTCGCCGGTCGCTCGGCCGCGTTTGCCGGTTTCTCGGTCAGCACCTTTATGCGATCAGCAGCGAATCCATAGCGGCCTGACAGCGACGTGCGCAACGATGCAGTCCATTGCTGGAATTGTTTGGCGTACGCCGGTTCGCCGCTGGCGCCGTTGATGATGACGGCGTATTTGCCGCTGTTGCCGTTGGATGGTGATTGAGCGGGCGCAGCGTTTTGATTGAGTTGAGCGAAGCCCAAGCTGGCTCCGGCCAGAAGCATGAGCGAAGTGATGGGGACAAGAAGCCAGCGAAGCTGGCGACAGCGTAAAGCCTGGGGCGTAAGCCCCAGGCAAGCGGCGCCTCTACCGGTGAGCCCGCGAAGTGGGCGACAGCGCGCGGTTCTTTGCAACTGGTGCGATAGCTCGAGCATATGGCCACGAACTTAAACTAATGAACTGTCGCCCGCTTCGCAGGCTTTGATCGTTAATCCCGCCTTAACCCTGGGGTTCGCTCCGCTCCACCCCAGGCTTTATGCTGCCGTCGGCTTCGCCGACTCGGCATCCGTCACTCACTCTGACGTCTATCAACACTTCACGCTAAACCTTCACGCTTCCTTAGAAACCATTCGGCGCTCAACAATCCCACGATGAACAGAAAATTAATCGGCATGTCCCACAGGTCTTTGGTCACCCGTTCCGAGTAAGGCGTCTTCCGATATGTCAGATCGTCCATCAACGATTGCAGGTCGCCGAGTTGGTAATACTTG